>NZ_MVFZ01000004.1:0-331729 GCF_002042945.1 Citrobacter sp. A316 | reverse complement strand
TATAGATAGTACCCTGGGCATATACACGGTTATAAGTTATTTTTCAGGGTTTGTGATCTCTGGGAACTTAATTTTATTTATTGCATTGGTTTTATTTATCATATTCACTGGTAATATTTTAAAGTAATTAGCATAACCATTATGTATTTAATATCGATAATTATTATTAATGTTGTGAAATCGCTATGTTGAGGGGGAGTTGTTGCCGAAGTGGACGCGATTTTTCCGGCAACAAACTTTATTAACTACGTATGCCGGGTAAAACGCATTCGCGTTGCCATCCAGCATTAATTATTTAATTAATGGTAACCCATCATCTGCGCGCCAATCACCACTACGCTGGACATAATAAACAGCAGCCCCAACAGTGTAGCACCTACTTTCAGCCAGTTACGAAAATCCACCCGACAAACACCTAACGTAGCCATCAGAGATGCTGACGTCGGATAGATAATATGACTGAATCCGTCGCCAAACTGGAAGGCCAGGACTGTGACCTGACGGTTTACGCCAACCAGATCGCCCAGCGGTGCCAGTAGCGGCATGGTTAGCGCAGCCTGACCCGAGCCGGAAGTGACGAAGAAATTAAAAACCGCCTGGAACAACAGCATAAACCACGCCGCGATGGCGTTATCCAGCCCGCTTATGCCGTTGGCAATGCTGTGCAGCAGAGTGTTTAACACGCTGGCTTCACCCGCCTCCCCATTACCGACCAGCAGTAAAATGCCTTTGGCAAAACCAACCAGCAGGGCAGGGGCAATCATCATTCGTGCACCCTCAGTGAATGAGGAGGCCATAATGTTGACCGTCATGCCGTTGAGGCGAAAGACCACGCCGATAATGCCAATCACCAGGCCCATAGTGAAGAACTGACTGGCGATCTCTGGAATAAACCACGCATTGACGATAACGCCCCAGACAACCCAAATCATCACCGCGGTCAGCACCAGTAGCACCAGCCAGTCGCCCAACGTGAAGCGTCGTTCCACGACCTCATCCTGCTGCTCGCGAAAGAAGCGGTCGGATTCATGTACCCGGGACAAAAGCGGATTCTTTTTGATGCGTGCCGCATAGGCCAGCGTGAAGGTTAGTCCTATTAGTGTAGCGACCACCCAGACCACGATGCGCAGCCCGGAACCAGAGAGTACCGGCACCCCCGCAATACCTTGCGCGACCACCACGCAAAATGGGTTCATCCATGAGCTGGCGAAACCAATCTGAGTTGCGATATAGGTAACCAGAACGGTGGTGATACTGTCGTAACCTAGCCGGACCATCAAAGGCGCGATGATAATGGCAAAGGCAACAGCCTCTTCCCCCATGCCAAATACCGCGCCGCCTAAGGAGAAGAGAATAAACAGCACAGGGATAAACAGGACCTCGTTGCCCCGCGTATGGCGGATGAGCGCCAGGATGCCGTTATCAATGGTGCCGGTACGCATAACGATGCCAAATGCGCCGCCGATGACCAGCATAAACATAATGATGCCGACAGCAGTGCCGAATTTCGAGCCGGAGGTTAATCCTTCAAACGGGAAATTCATCAGGCCGGGGCGCTCATCTCCGGTAGAGAAAAACGTTACCCGGTGATACTGCTCTTCACCTGCGTCGTTGGTCAGAATACGAAAGGAATGGGGGTCAACCACCTTACGGGTTTTGGTTTGTCCATCAACCTGATATTGCACTTCCTGGCTGTCGAACATCCCGACGGGAACGACCCATGTCGCCAGACTGGTTAAAATGGCGACGAAAAAAATAATTACCAGCGTATCGGGCATCGCCCATTTTTTGGCTGGCTGTGATTCTGTTACTGCTGACATGAAAGACTATCCCTGTTGCAACGCAAAAGAGAGTAAGTATGCGAACAGAAGAATAGTTATTCATTGATGCAGCGCATCCAGGCAAATATTTCAGATTATACCAATGGGGAAAAAGACATAAAAAAACCGGAAATATCAGCTATTTCCGGTTTGATAAGCAGATGCGCTGCCGGATAAGAGATCCGGCACACTCAGCAAATTACTGCTGCTGTTGGGAAGACTGGATCGCGGTCAGAGCGATGGTGTAGACGATATCGTCTACCAGCGCGCCACGAGACAGGTCGTTCACCGGCTTGCGCATACCCTGCAGCATCGGCCCGATGGAGATCAGGTCGGCAGAACGCTGTACTGCTTTGTAGGTGGTGTTACCGGTGTTCAGATCAGGGAAGATGAACACGGTAGCGCGACCTGCAACCGGAGAGTTCGGCGCTTTGGATTTCGCTACGTCAGCCATAACAGCGGCATCGTACTGCAGCGGACCGTCGATCATCAGGTCAGGACGTTTTTCCTGTGCCAGACGGGTTGCTTCGCGAACTTTCTCTACGTCGCTACCTGCACCAGAAGTACCGGTGGAGTAGGAGAGCATCGCTACGCGCGGTTCGATACCAAAAGCAATTGCGGAATCAGCGGACTGAATCGCGATTTCTGCCAGCTGCTCTGCAGTCGGATCCGGGTTGATCGCGCAGTCGCCGTAAACGTAAACCTGATCCGGCAGCAGCATGAAGAACACGGAAGACACCAGGGAGCTACCCGGTGCAGTTTTGATCAGCTGCAGCGGCGGACGGATGGTGTTCGCGGTGGTGTGTACTGCACCAGAAACCAGACCGTCAACATCGTCCTGCTCCAGCATCAGGGTACCGAGAACCACGTTGTCTTCCAACTGTTCGCGGGCAACGGTTTCGGTCATACCTTTGTTTTTACGCAGTTCGACCAGGCGAGCAACGTAGCTTTCGCGAACCACATCTGGATCAACGATTTCTACGCCAGCGCCCAGTTCAACGCCCTGAGAGGCCGCAACACGGGTGATCTCATCCGGGTTACCCAGCAGTACGCAGGTTGCGATACCACGTTCAGCACAGATGGCTGCCGCTTTAACGGTACGCGGTTCGTCGCCTTCCGGCAGAACAACGCGTTTGCCCGCTTTGCGCGCCAGCTCGGTCAGCTGATAACGGAACGCTGGCGGAGACAGACGACGGCTACGCTCAGAGGTCGCAGTCAGGGATTCAATCCAGTCAGCGTTGATGTAGTTAGCAACGTATTCCTGAACTTTCTCAATGCGCTCGTGATCGTCAACCGGAACTTCCAGGTTGAAGCTCTGCAGGCTCAGAGAGGTCTGCCAGGTATTGGTGTTCACCATGAATACTGGCAGGCCGGTTTCAAATGCACGTTCGCACAGCTTAGTGATGCGCGCGTCCATTTCGTAGCCGCCAGTCAGCAGCAGGGCACCGATTTCCACGCCGTTCATGGCCGCCAGGCATGCTGCAACCAGCACGTCAGGACGATCTGCGGAAGTTACCAGCAGGGAGCCTGCGCGGAAGTGTTCCAGCATGTGCGGAATGCTGCGTGCGCAGAAAGTCACAGACTTCACGCGACGGGTGTTGATATCGCCTTCGTTAACGATGGTGGCGTTCAGGTGACGCGCCATATCGATTGCACGAGTAGCGATCAGATCAAAGCTCCATGGCACCGCGCCCAGAACTGGCAGCGGGCTGGATTCTTGCAGTTTAGCCGGATCAACTTTGATCACTTTCGCTTTGGAAGAGTCGTCGAAAATCTCGGACAGATCCGGGCGAGTACGGCCCTGCTCATCAACCGGTGCGTTCAGTTTGTTAACGATTACGCCGGTAATGTTGGTGTTTTTCGCGCCGCCGAAGCTGCTGCGAGTCAGTTCAATACGCTCGTTCAGCTGTTCCGGGGTGTCGGTACCCTGAGACATAACGAAGACGATTTCCGCGTTCAGCGTTTTCGCGATTTCGTAGTTCAGAGACTGCGCAAACTGATGTTTACGGGTTGGGACCAGGCCTTCAACCAGTACAACTTCAGCGTCTTTGGTGTTCGCGTGGTAGTTCGCGATGATCTCTTCCATCAGCACATCTTTCTGATTGCTGGACAGCAGAGATTCAACGTGGCTCATCTTCAGCGGCTCAGCGGCTGGCAGAGAAGAGTTAGCACGGACGATGCTGGTAGTCTGGTCTGGCGCATCGCCACCGGCACGCGGTTGAGCAATCGGCTTAAAGACGCTCAGACGAACGCCTTTGCGTTCCATTGCGCGGATCACGCCAAGGCTGACGCTGGTCAGGCCGACGCTGGTTCCGGTAGGGATCAGCATAATAATACGGGACACGGTTTATCCTCTTTCGTTACCGCCAATTTAGACGGGTTACAAAACAGCACCGCCAGCTAGGCTGGCGGTGTGAAATCAGGCAGTCAGGCGGCTCGCGTCTTGCGCGATAACCAGTTCTTCGTTGGTTGGGATAACCAGCGCAGGACGGGTACCTTCTTTGTTGATGAAACCAGATTTGCCGAAACGTGCGGCCAGGTTACGTTCGTGGTCAACTTCAAAGCCCAGAACGCCCAGTTTGCCCAGAGACAGTTCACGAACCATCGCTGCGTTTTCACCGATACCACCGGTGAAGACAACTGCATCCAGACGACCATCCATCAGAGCAGTGTAAGAACCGATGTATTTCGCCAGACGGTGGCAGTAAACGTCCATTGCACGTTTAGCGTCTTCTTTAGTAGCGTAGTTATCTTCAACATAACGGCAGTCGCTGGTGACTTCGGTCAGACCCAGCAGGCCGGACTCTTTGGTCAGCATTTTGTTGATCTGGTCAACGCTCATGCCCAGGGTGTCGTGCAGGTGGAAGATGATCGCCGGGTCGATGTCACCGGAACGTGTACCCATCACCAGACCTTCCAGTGGGGTCAGACCCATGGAGGTATCAACACATTTACCGTTACGGATAGCAGATACAGAACCGCCGTTGCCCAGGTGGCAAGTGATGATGTTCAGCTCTTCAACCGGTTTGTTCAGCACTTTTGCCGCTTCCTGAGTGACGAAGAAGTGGCTGGTACCGTGTGCGCCGTAACGACGAACGCCGTGTTCTTTGTACAGGCTGTACGGCAGAGCATAGAGGTAAGACTCTTCCGGCATAGTCTGATGGAACGCGGTGTCGAATACAGCCACGTTTTTGTCTTTCAGGTTCGGGAAGGATTTCAGCGCTTCTGCAATACCGATCAGGTGAGCCGGGTTATGCAGCGGTGCGAAAGAGGCGGAATCTTTGATGCCCTGGATAACAGAATCATCGATAACCACGGAGCTGGTGTACTTCTCGCCGCCGTGTACGATACGGTGACCAATAGCGGTCAATTGCGCAGACAATTCTGGTTTTTGTGCCAGAATAGTGTTAACGATAAAGTTCAGCGCTTCACTGTGAGCGGCGCCTGCACCTAAAGCCGCTTCTTGTTTACCGCCGTCCATTTTCCACTTGATACGTGCTTCTGGGAGATGGAAACATTCGGCTAAACCAGAGAGGTATTCTTCACCGTTTACTGCATCGATGATGGCAAATTTCAGTGAGGAGCTACCGCAGTTCAGAACCAGTACTAACTTACTCGACATGGAAGTACCTATTTATGATACGTGGCTAAAAAAACGTCAGGGAGTCATAGAGCGTAGCGCATGATGACACCGACGTTTATGATTAACATCATGCGCCATAGTCTTTTTGGGCACGATGGAATAAATACCTTTGAGTCTATGTCATTTTGCGTATTTTTCAGGCAATGGCATAATGTATGCCAATTTGACGACTCAATGATTTTGGACTACAGGCCTTACAGGCCGGCACAGGATACCTGAATGTGGGTATCAAAGACAAAATGTTTTGAACGATGTCCTTTGTAGTTGTTGTTTTGCACAAATTTTTTAATTTTTATATGTGAAGTTGAGGTAATCGCCATGTCGACACCGGATAATCGCTCCGTCAATTTTTTTAGCTTGTTTCGCCGGGGGCAGCACTATGCAAAGACGTGGCCAATGGAAAAGCGCCTTGCGCCTGTGTTTGTTGAGAACCGCGTGATCCGCATGACGCGTTACGCGATTCGTTTTATGCCGCCTATCGCCGTCTTCACCTTATGTTGGCAAATTGCGTTAGGGGGGCAGTTGGGGCCGGCCGTAGCGACTGCTCTGTTTGCGCTTAGCCTGCCGATGCAGGGGATGTGGTGGCTGGGAAAACGTTCCGTAACGCCGCTGCCGCCTTCAATACTCAACTGGTTCTACGAAGTTCGGGGTAAATTGCAAGAGGCCGGGCAGGCACTCTCTCCGGTTGAAGGAAAGCCGGATTACCAGGCGCTGGCTGACACGCTTAAGCGCGCCTTCAAACAACTGGATAAAACTTTCCTTGATGATTTGTAATTGACCCCTGATTACGCATATAAAAGAAGGCACAAGATGCCTTCTTTTTTTTCATCGCAGTAGTAGTGATACAGGAGTCCCAAATGGAAATGACCAACGCTCAACGTCTGATTTTGTCGAATCAGTACAAAATGATGACTATGCTCGATCCAACTAACGCCGAGCGTTATCGTCGTTTGCAGACGATTATTGAACGCGGTTATGGCTTGCAGATGCGTGAGCTGGATCGTGAGTTTGGTGAGCTGACGGAAGAAACCTGTCGTACGATTATCGATATTATGGAGATGTATCACGCATTACATGTGTCCTGGACTAATCTTAAGGATGCACAGGCTATTGATGAGCGTCGCGTGACCTTCCTCGGTTTTGACGCCGCAACGGAAGCCCGTTTCCTCGGGTACGTTCGTTTTATGGTCAATGTGGAAGGACGTTACACCCACTTTGATGCGGGTACACATGGCTTCAACGCCCAGACCCCGATGTGGGAAAAATATCAGCGCATGCTGAATGTTTGGCACTCTTGCCCGCGTCAGTATCACCTGAGCGCGAATGAAATTAACCAAATCATTAATGCCTGAGGGGGCGAGCGTGCAGTGCAAAGGTTTTCTGTTTGATCTGGATGGAACGCTGGTCGATTCCTTACCCGCAGTAGAGCGTGCGTGGTGCAACTGGGCCGATCGCTTCGGCCTCGATCACGCCGAGGTACTCGGCTTTATTCATGGCAAGCAGGCCATTACCTCCCTGCGACACTTTATGGTGGGCAAATCTGAGGCAGAGATCGCCGCAGAGTTTACCCGTCTGGAGCAGATCGAAGCGACGGAAACCGCCGGGATCACCGCGCTGCCGGGGGCAGTTGATTTACTCAACCATCTCAATAAAGCGGGTATCCCATGGGCGATTGTGACCTCCGGCTCCATGCCGGTCGCACGGGCGCGCCATCGTGTTGCTGGGCTTCCTGCTCCTGAAGTGTTTGTCACCGCCGAGCGGGTAAAAAGAGGGAAACCAGAACCAGACGCGTATCTGTTAGGCGCTCAGCTTCTGGGCCTGGCACCGCAGGAATGTGCAGTGGTGGAAGATGCCCCCGCCGGGGTGCTCTCAGGACTGGCGGCTGGGTGTCATGTCATCGCGGTTAACGCGCCAGCGGATACGCCGCGTCTGGACGAGGTGGATTTTTCGCTGACCAGTCTGGAACATATTTCTGTGACCAAACAACCCAACGGAAATGTGGTCGTTATAAGAAATACCTGATCATGATTTAGCCCCAGATTGTTGGGGCTTTTTTATGGCAGAATCAGTCCATCCCTCTCATTTAACAAGGATATGTTGTGAACGGTGAATTGATATGGGTTCTCTCATTGCTGGCGATTGCCGTCGTCTTGTTTGCAACTGGCAGAGTGCGTATGGACGCGGTCGCTTTGCTGGTCATTATTGCTTTTGTTCTGAGTGGAACATTGAGCATCACAGAGGCTTTTTCCGGGTTCAGCGATCCTAACGTTATTTTGATAGCGGCTTTATTCATTATCGGCGACGGCCTGGTGCGTACCGGGGTGGCGACGGTAATGGGCGCCTGGCTGGTGAAGGTGGCTGGCAGCAGTGAAGTGAAAATGCTGGTGTTGCTGATGATAACCGTAGCCGGACTCGGTGCATTCATGAGTTCGACCGGTGTGGTCGCCATCTTTATTCCGGTTGTCTTAAGCGTTTCCATGCGCATGGAAATTTCCCCTTCACGCCTGATGATGCCACTGAGCTTTGCCGGATTAATAAGCGGCATGATGACGCTGGTGGCAACGCCGCCGAACCTGGTTGTCAACAGTGAACTATTACGTGAAGGGCTTAATGGTTTTAGCTTTTTTAGCGTAACCCCATTGGGACTGGTGGTGTTGGTGCTCGGCATAATTTATATGCTGCTGATGCGTTTTATGCTGAAAGGCGAAGACTCCAGGCAGTCGGGAGACGGCTGGAAGCGCCGGACCTTTCGCGATCTGATTAAAGAATATCGCCTGACAGGGCGCGCCCGTCGCCTGGCGATTCGCCCGGGTTCTCCCATGATTGGCCAACGCCTGGATGACCTGAAATTGCGTGAGCGCTACGGGGCAAACGTGATTGGCGTTGAACGCTGGCGGCGTTTTCGCCGTGTGATAGTCGACGTAAACGGGGTTTCTGAGTTTCGCGCCCGTGATGTGTTGCTGATTGATATGTCCGCGGCCGACGTTGACCTGCGTGAATTTTGCAGCGAGCAACTGCTGGAGCCGATGGTTCTGCGCGGTGAATACTTCTCCGAGCAAGCGCTTGATGTGGGTATGGCCGAGATTTCATTGATCCCTGAATCGGAATTGATCGGCAAAACGGTACGGGAAATCGCTTTTCGTACGCGTTACGGGCTGAATGTCGTCGGAGTAAAGCGTGATGGTGCGGCGCTGGCCGGGGCGGTCGTCAATGAGCCGCTGCTGATGGGCGATATTATTCTGGTGGTGGGTAACTGGAAGCTCATCACGCTGCTGGGACAAAAAGGACGCGATTTTGTGGTGCTGAACATGCCCGTGGAAGTCAGTGAAGCATCTCCGGCGCACAGCCAGGCACCGCATGCGATTTTCTGTCTGGTGTTGATGGTCGCGTTAATGCTCACTGATGAAATCCCTAATACGGTTGCCGCGATTATCGCCTGTTTGCTGATGGGAAAATTCCGCTGCATCGATGCCGAAAGCGCCTATAAAGCCATTCACTGGCCAAGTATTATTTTGATTGTCGGAATGATGCCCTTTGCGTTGGCATTACAGAAAACGGGCGGTGTTGATCTGGTGGTTAAAGGGTTAATGGACGTTGGTGGTGGGTACGGCCCGTATATGATGCTGGGCTGTCTGTTCGTGCTGTGCGCGACCATTGGGTTATTTATCTCTAACACCGCGACGGCGGTACTGATGGCGCCGATTGCGCTGGCGGCGGCAAAGTCGATGGGCGTTTCGCCGTATCCTTTTGCTATGGTGATTGCGATGGCGGCTTCCGCCGCCTTTATGACGCCAGTTTCTTCACCGGTAAACACACTGGTACTCGGGCCGGGTAACTACAGCTTTAGCGATTTCGTAAAAATTGGCGTGCCGTTTACCATCATTGTGATGGTGGTGTGCGTGGTGATGATCCCGATGCTGTTTCCGTTTTGATTTTTATGTGCCGGATGGCGGTTAACGCCTTATCCGGCCTATAAAGGCAACGTCGTCGCAAACTTACAATGGAGAATCCTGACTGATTTCATCTAATGAGAGGTGAAAACTCGGGACGAACACGTCCATAAAGTAGTCCATCTCTTCGCTACGTCGTGACTCCAGCGTTTTTTCCAGACGCGTTTTTGCCAGCAAAAATTCGTTGTTACCGGCGGAGAGTTCTTCCAGGCACTTCAGATACGCGCACAGGGCATCGGCCTGTTTAACAATCGATCTTTCTTCTTCACTTAAGGCATGTTCATCAATGAGCGGTGCAAAAATATCGCGCAGCTCATCGGGAACCATATCGACCAGTTTTTGCTGGGCAATTTTCTCTATCGCTTTATATTCCTGAGCAATCTGCGAGTTGAAATATTTCACTGGGGTAGGGAGATCGCCGGTTAACACCTCTGACGCATCGTGATACATCGCCAGCAGGGCAATACGCTCAGCATTAACCTGACCACCAAATTTACGGTTTTTAATTGCGGCCAGTGCATGGGCAACCATGGCAACCTGCAGACTGTGTTCGGACACGTTTTCGGTGCGCACGTTGCGCATCAGCGGCCAGCGGTTAATGAGTTTCAGACGGGAGAGGTGGGCAAAAAAGTGGCTCTGCTTCATAACGACCCTTACTCAGTGACTTCAGTAACGGTATTTTGCGCAGAGAGTGCTACCGGATGCAAACCCGGTAGCACTTTGCGTGGTTACTGCTGGCGATACCCTGACAGGAAACGCTCAAATTTACTCAGCGACATTTCGATATCATCAATACGCGGCAGCGTGACGATGCGGAAATGATCCGGCCACGGCCAGTTGAATGCCGTTCCCTGAACCAGCAGAACTTTTTCCTGCAACAGGAAGTCGAGCACCATCTTCTGGTCGTCATGTATGTTGAAGCGCTTGGCATCAATTTTCGGGAACATATACAGCGCACCGCGCGGTTTTACGCAAGAGACGCCGGGGATGTCATTGAGCAGCTCCCAGGCGCGGTTGCGTTGTTCATAAAGACGCCCGCCAGGCATGATGAATTCGCTGATGCTCTGGTACCCGCCCAGTGCGGTTTGAATGGCATGTTGTGCCGGGACGTTGGCACACAGGCGCATAGAAGCCAGCATTTCAAGGCCTTCGATATACCCTTTGGCATGTTTCTTCGGTCCGTTCAGCACCATCCAGCCCTGACGGAAACCGGCAACACGATAGGTTTTTGACAGGCCGTTAAAGGTAATAGTCAGCAGGTCCGGGGCCATTGCCGCAATCGAGTGGTGCTCGGCGTCATCATAAAGAATTTTGTCGTATATCTCGTCCGCAAAGATGATGAGATTGTTCTGGCGAGCAATCTCAACAATCTCCATCAGCAGCTCTTTAGAATACACCGCGCCAGTTGGGTTGTTGGGGTTGATGATGACGATCCCACGCGTACGTGGGGTGATTTTGGCGCGGATATCATCAAGGTCCGGGAACCAGTCTGACGATTCATCACACAGGTAGTGCACGGCATTACCACCAGAGAGCGAAACCGCCGCCGTCCACAGGGGATAATCAGGTGCAGGAACCAGCATTTCGTCCCCACTGTTTAGCAATGCCTGCATGGCCTGCACAATCAATTCGGATACGCCGTTACCGATATAGATATCTTCCACGGTTACGTCGCGCATCCCACGGGCCTGGTAATGCTGCATGATTGCTTTGCGGGCTGAATAAAGGCCTTTGGAATCGCAATATCCTTGCGCAGTTGGCAAATTGCGGATCACATCCACCAAAATTTCATCTGGTGCTTCAAACCCGAAAGGCGCAGGGTTGCCGATGTTCAGTTTCAGAACTTTGTTGCCTTCTTCTTCCAGGCGCTTTGCTTCCTTCAGAACCGGGCCGCGAATGTCATAACAGACGTTTTCTAATTTGCTGGATTTTTCAATGGGGGACATGAACGTTGACCTTTTTAGCTGTGAATGCCACTCCCTGCCGTGGAAGTCAGCCCAGCACAATGTACTCCCACGACGGTTAGTTTTGAAGGGTCTTTAGTAGAAGATTTCGGAAAGCAGGAGGATTATAATTAACTGTTAATAACTATATTGTGTGTCATTTACAGAATAATAGTCTGGATTATTGTGTTATTTGTGATTTATGTTTTGCTTTGTTAGCGTGGGTATGGTGATTTGTCTGGTTGAAAAAAGTTAGTTCTATAAAACAAAAGGCAGTTGATATCCGTGCGGTACGCGCGATTCGAAAATACTGAGGTTTCATCCACGAATTCTGTTATCGGTCTGATCCCTACGTGATGTCGTGTGAATCCATTGTTAAGTATAATTAATGAATTGAGGGATTCTTAATTAATTATTATTTATTATTTAAACGACATCAAATTGAGTGGGCCAATAATAGGAAAACCGTTGCACTGACATAACACCAATTTGCCCGGAATTATTCGCGATAACACTTATAAATATAGTGGTTTTAGGTTAAGATAACTCCTATGAAATGGTGTGTAGTACGAAATTTACGATAATTCAAATGTTTGTTGGTTGTTCCTAACATACTGAAAAGTTAGTTTTTAATGTGTAAATTATTGTTCGTTAACTTTTTTTTAAATTTACAAAATTTACATGTTTCCCATTAGTCAGAATCATCCAGCAGCTAAAAATACGGCTCTTTCTCGTTGCTATATTCCGATGAATATCACGGGTATTAAAATAGCTCAGAAAGAGAATTGTTTCGTTTGTTAAACCAAATACATCCTTATTTTCACTTGGTTACACTAAGCGAAACTGGAGGGAGGCACATTACAAATGGAGTTGTTTGATTCTGAATGCACAGCATTAACCCGGTATGACCCGCGAGTAAGTGAAAAACTATGATAAATGCAAATCGTCCGATAATTAACCTCGACCTCGATCTGCTGAGAACCTTTGTTGCTGTTGCCGACCTGAATACCTTCGCGGCTGCGGCAGCTGCGGTATGTCGAACTCAGTCTGCGGTAAGTCAGCAAATGCAGCGCCTTGAACAACTTGTGGGGAAAGAGTTGTTCGCGCGCCATGGACGCAACAAACTGCTGACCGAACATGGTATCCAGCTGTTGGGTTACGCCAGGAAAATATTGCGATTTAATGATGAGGCATGCTCATCATTGATGTTTAACAATCTTCAGGGGGTGTTAACTATCGGTGCTTCTGATGAATCCGCCGACACCATACTCCCATTTCTGCTTAACCGCATTAGTTCGGTATATCCGAAACTTGCGCTTGATGTAAGAGTGAAACGCAATGCCTACATGGTGGAGATGCTTAAGTCGCAAGAAGTGGATTTAGTGGTCACCACTAATCGCCCTGGCGATTTTGAATGCCTGAATTTGCGGACTTCACCGACGCACTGGTATTGCGCAGCCGAGTATATCCTGCAAAAAGGCGAACCGGTGCCGTTAGTTCTGCTGGACGATCCCAGCCCGTTTCGCGATATCGTGCTGGCGACGTTGAATGCCGCACAGATCCCGTGGCGTCTGGCTTATGTCGCTTCAACGTTGCCTGCGGTCCGCGCGGCGGTAAAAGCAGGGCTGGGCGTTACTGCCCGTCCTGTCGAAATGATGAGCCCAGATTTACGCGTACTGGGTGCGACAGACGGATTGCCACCTCTGCCTGATACCGAGTATCTGCTGTGCAGCGATCCGGCCACGCAAAATGAATTAGCTCAGGTTATCTTTAAGTCGATGCAGACATATCAAAATCCTTGGCAATACAATCAGTTTACCCCTGAAGGGGGAGATGACTCGCTGATTGTTGAAGGCGACTTTGAGTAAAGCGTCACAAAAAAACGTTTTAAAATGTAAGTGTAAAAAAGAGCCACTGATGATGAAAAAACATCCAGCGGCTCTTTTTTTATGCAAATATTACTGCTTTCTGTTCATTCATGTACTAAAACTTAACAAAATCAGCAGGTAAAAAAACAGACTGACAATGGGGTGAAAAATAATCAGCTGAGCTGCTAAATGTTTCCATGTTAAAAAACTAGAGAAATTGTTGCTGTTTTTTATGGTGAATTAACAAAAGCGTGTCACAGATCAAGAAAATACTCCCATTTAGGGGGAGGCATCTGGGTGAATTCCTGTCAAAATAGACGTGTATTATCTTTTTTACTTCACTACGGACACGATTCAACAACATTAAAAATGACCGATGATGCAATCGAAATAGGTCTAAAGAGCACTTTATGTTAATGAAGTTGGAACAGTGTAAAATAATGTGAGGAAACTTTTGTTAAAGTTGACAAAAGGTTATAGAAAGGAGTAAAAAACCCCATCAATTAGCTGTATAAAATGATTTTTCACAGTGATTGTAAGGTTTTTTTTATTCCTCCCCATGAATCGATGTGGCGTTCATCTGCCGAAAAGAGCAGAGAATTTGGCGCTACTTTTGATGAGTAAGCAATGAGTATGTCAACATCCACTGAAATCATCGCTCATCACTGGGCATTCGCTATCTTTCTTATCGTTGCCATTGGCCTGTGCTGCCTGATGCTCGTCGGCGGCTGGTTTTTAGGGGGTCGCGCACGCGCGAGATCTAAAAACGTGCCGTTTGAATCAGGTATCGACTCGGTCGGCACCGCCCGCCTGCGCCTGTCTGCCAAGTTTTATCTGGTAGCCATGTTCTTCGTTATCTTCGACGTTGAAGCGCTGTATCTGTTCGCATGGTCAACTTCTATCCGTGAAAGCGGCTGGATTGGCTTTGTGGAAGCTGCAATTTTTATTTTTGTGTTACTGGCAGGTCTGGTTTATCTGGTGCGTATTGGCGCGCTGGACTGGACGCCCGCGCGTTCACGCCGCGAGCGTATGAACCCGGAAACGAACAGTATCGCTAATCGTCAACGCTAACCGCGAGGCATTAAGATGGATTATACGCTCACCCGCATAGATCCTAACGGTGAGAACGACCGTTACCCCCTGCAAAAACAGGAGATCGTAACCGACCCCCTGGAGCAAGAAGTTAACAAAAACGTGTTCATGGGCAAACTGCATGACATGGTTAACTGGGGCCGTAAAAACTCAATTTGGCCATATAACTTTGGCCTTTCCTGCTGCTACGTTGAGATGGTGACCTCGTTTACCGCCGTGCATGATGTGGCCCGTTTTGGTGCGGAAGTACTGCGTGCATCGCCGCGTCAGGCTGACCTGATGGTCGTAGCCGGAACCTGCTTTACCAAAATGGCGCCAGTTATTCAGCGTCTCTACGATCAGATGCTGGAACCGAAATGGGTTATTTCCATGGGCGCGTGCGCCAACTCTGGCGGTATGTACGACATCTATTCTGTGGTGCAGGGCGTTGATAAATTTATTCCGGTCGATGTGTACATCCCGGGATGTCCGCCGCGCCCAGAAGCGTATATGCAGGCTCTGATGCTGCTGCAAGATTCCATTGGCAAAGAACGCCGTCCGCTCTCCTGGGTGGTTGGCGATCAGGGCGTTTATCGCGCCAATATGCAGTCAGAACGCGAGCGTAAACGCGGCGAACGTATTGCTGTAACGAATCTTCGTACACCAGACGAGATTTAATTTGCGCCTGTCGGCAGCAGCACTTCCTTCGCTTATCACTACATAAATAGCGCGAAGCACTGCCGACCACCACGGACCATTTGCAATGGTGAACAATATGACCGACTTAACCGCGCAAGACGCTGTATGGCAAACACGGGATCACCTTGATGACCCGGTCATTGGCGAACTGCGCAACCGTTTTGGGCCGGACGCCTTTACCGTTCAGGCGACTCGCACCGGGGTACCCGTTGTTTGGGTCAAGCGTGAACAATTACTGGAAGTTGGCGATTTCTTAAAGAGACTGCCGAAACCTTACGTCATGCTGTTTGACTTACACGGCATGGACGAACGTCTGCGTACGCACCGCGAAGGGTTACCTGCCGCGGATTTTTCCGTTTTCTATCACCTGATCTCCATTGAACGCAATCGCGATATCATGCTCAAGGTGGCTTTGTCTGAAAACGATCTGCGCGTACCGACTTTCACCAAACTGTTCCCGAACGCTAACTGGTATGAGCGTGAAACCTGGGAAATGTTTGGCATCGATATCGAAGGTCACCCGCACCTGACGCGTCTGCTGATGCCGCATACCTGGGAAGGCCATCCGCTGCGTAAAGACTACCCGGCGCGTGCGACCGAATTCGATCCGTTTGAGCTGACTAAAGCCAAACAGGATCTGGAAATGGAAGCGCTGACCTTCAAACCAGAAGATTGGGGTATGAAGCGTAGTACCGAAAACGAGGACTTCATGTTCCTCAACCTCGGTCCTAACCACCCGTCTTCTCACGGCGCTTTCCGTATTGTGCTGCAGCTTGATGGCGAAGAAATCGTCGACTGCGTACCTGACATCGGCTACCACCACCGTGGCGCTGAAAAGATGGGTGAACGTCAGTCCTGGCACAGCTACATTCCGTATACCGATCGTATTGAGTACCTCGGCGGCTGCGTAAACGAAATGCCTTACGTACTGGCCGTTGAGAAACTGGCTGGTATCACCACGCCGGATCGCGTCAACGTGATTCGCGTGATGTTATCTGAACTGTTCCGTATCAACAGCCACCTGCTGTACATCTCCACGTTCATTCAGGACGTCGGCGCGATGACCCCGGTATTCTTCGCCTTTACCGACCGTCAGAAAATCTATGACGTGGTGGAAGCGATCACCGGTTTCCGTATGCACCCGGCCTGGTTCCGTATCGGCGGTGTGGCACACGATCTGCCGCGCGGTTGGGACAAGCTGCTGCGTGATTTCCTCGACTGGATGCCAAAACGTCTGGATTCTTACGAGAAAGCCGCACTGCGTAACACCATCCTGAAAGGCCGTTCGCAGGGCGTTGCCGCTTACGGTAAGAAAGAAGCGCTGGACTGGGGTTGTACCGGTGCTGCGTTGCGCGCGACCGGTATTGATTTCGACGTGCGTAAAGCGCGTCCGTACTCTGGCTACGAAAACTTTGACTTTGAAGTCCCGGTTGGCGGCGGTGTTTCTGACTGCTATACCCGCGTGATGCTGAAAGTTGAAGAGCTGCGCCAGAGTCTGCGCATCCTTGAGCAGTGCCTCAATAACATGCCGGAAGGCCCGTTCAAAGCGGATCACCCGCTGACGACGCCGCCGCCGAAAGAGCGCACGCTGCAACATATCGAAACCCTTATCACCCACTTCCTGCAGGTTTCGTGGGGTCCGGTTATGCCGGCAAACGAGTCCTTCCAGATGGTGGAAGCGACCAAGGGTATCAACAGTTACTACCTGACCAGCGATGGCAGCACCATGAGTTACCGTACCCGTATCCGTACCCCGAGCTATGCGCACCTGCAGCAGATCCCGGTAGCGGTACGTGGCAGCCTGGTGTCCGACTTAATCGTCCATCTGGGTAGTATCGATTTTGTTATGTCAGATGTGGACCGCTAATTATGCACGAGAATCAACAACCACAAACCGAGGCTTTTGAGCTGAGTGCGGCTGAGCGTGAAGCGATTGAGCACGAAAAGCACCACTACGAAGACCCGCGTGCGGCGTCCATTGAAGCGCTGAAAATCGTTCAGAAACAGCGTGGCTGGGTGCCGGATGGAGCGATCTATGCGATCGCTGATGTGCTGGGTATTCCGGCAAGCGACGTAGAAGGTGTTGCTACGTTTTATAGCCAGATCTTCCGCCAGCCGGTAGGTCGCCACGTCATCCGCTATTGCGACAGCGTGGTGTGCCATATCAACGGCTACCAGGGGATCCAGGCCGCGCTTGAGAAAAAACTCAACATCAAGCCGGGGCAGACGACCTTTGATGGTCGCTTTACGCTGCTGCCGACCTGTTGCCTGGGGAACTGCGATAAAGGGCCAAACATGATGATCGATGAGGATACTCACGCTCACCTGACCCCGGAAGGCATTCCCGAACTGTTGGAGCGGTATAAATGAAAGACATTATCCGTACTCCCGAAACCCATCCGCTGACCTGGCGTCTGCGTGATGACAAACAGCCGGTCTGGCTGGACGAATACCGTAGCAAGAACGGCTACGAAGGTGCGCGTAAGGCCCTGACCGGACTGTCACCGGACGAAATCGTTAATCAGGTAAAAGACGCTGGCCTGAAAGGGCGTGGCGGCGCGGGCTTTTCCACCGGTCTGAAGTGGAGCCTGATGCCGAAAGACGAATCCATGAACATCCGTTACCTGCTGTGTAACGCCGATGAAATGGAACCGGGCACCTATAAAGACCGTCTGCTGATGGAACAACTGCCGCACCTGCTGGTGGAAGGCATGCTGATCTCCGCATTTGCGCTGAAAGCGTACCGTGGTTACATCTTCCTGCGCGGTGAATATATCGAAGCGGCCGTGCATCTGCGCCGTGCGATTGCCGAAGCAACCGAAGCCGGTCTGCTTGGCAAAAACATCATGGGCACCGGTTTCGACTTCGAACTGTTTGTCCACACCGGGGCAGGGCGTTACATCTGCGGTGAAGAAACCGCACTGATCAACTCCCTCGAAGGTCGCCGTGCTAACCCACGTTCCAAGCCGCCGTTCCCGGCAAGCTCTGGCGCATGGGGTAAGCCGACCTGCGTAAACAACGTCGAAACGCTGTGTAACGTACCGGCTATCCTCGCGAACGGCGTGGAGTGGTACCAGAACATTTCGAAGAGCAAAGACGCGGGCACCAAGCTGATGGGCTTCTCCGGTCGTGTGAAGAATCCTGGCCTGTGGGAACTGCCTTTCGGCACTACCGCGCGTGAGATCCTCGAAGATTACGCGGGCGGCATGCGCGATGGCCTGAAGTTCAAAGCCTGGCAGCCTGGCGGCGCGGGTACTGACTTCCTGACCGAGGCGCACCTTGACCTGCCAATGGAATTCGAAAGCATCGGTAAAGCAGGCAGCCGTCTGGGTACCGCGCTGGCCATGGCTGTCGATCACGAGATCGGCATGGTTCCTCTGGTGCGTAACCTTGAAGAGTTCTTTGCCCGCGAGTCCTGTGGCTGGTGTACGCCGTGCCGTGACGGTCTGCCGTGGAGTGTGAAAATTCTGCGCGCGCTGGAGCGTGGCGAAGGCCAGCCTGGGGATATCGAGACACTTGAGCAACTGTGTCGTTTCCTCGGCCCGGGTAAAACCTTCTGTGCACACGCACCGGGTGCAGTGGAACCGCTGCAGAGCGCCATTAAATATTTCCGCGAAGAATTCGAAGCTGGCATCAAGCAGACCTTCAGCAATACCCATGCGATTGGCGGTATTCAGCCGAACCTGTTGAAAGAGCGCTGGTGATTACAGGGTTAGTCCTGTGTCGCGATAAGAAATTCGATTAACGCTCGGTTACGACCGAGCCAACTGGAAGCATGCTGACTATGGCTACGATTCATGTAGACGGCAAAGAATATGAGGTCAACGGAGCGGACAACCTGCTGGAAGCTTGTCTGTCTCTTGGCCTCGATATTCCGTACTTTTGCTGGCACCCGGCGCTGGGAAGCGTCGGTGCTTGCCGCCAGTGTGCGGTGAAGCAATATCAAAACGCGGAAGACACGCGTGGTCGCCTGGTGATGTCTTGTATGACACCGGCTACCGAAGGTACCTTTATTTCTATTGATGACGAAGAAGCGAAGCAGTTCCGTGAAAGCGTCGTGGAGTGGTTGATGACTAACCACCCGCACGACTGTCCGGTCTGTGAAGAGGGCGGCAACTGCCACCTGCAGGATATGACCGTCATGACCGGTCACAGCTTCCGTCGCTACCGCTTCACGAAGCGTACTCACCGTAACCAGGACCTGGGGCCGTTCATCTCTCACGAAATGAACCGCTGCATCGCCTGCTATCGCTGCGTACGTTACTACAAAGATTACGCCGATGGCGCGGATCTGGGCGTCTATGGCGCACATGACAACGTCTACTTCGGTCGTCCGGAAGACGGTACGCTCGAAAGCGAGTTCTCCGGTAACCTGGTAGAAATTTGCCCAACCGGTGTCTTCACCGATAAAACGCACTCCGAGCGTTATAACCGTAAATGGGACATGCAGTTTGCGCCGAGCATCTGCCAGCAGTGTTCCATCGGCTGTAACACCAGCCCGGGCGAGCGCTACGGTGAACTGCGTCGTATCGAAAACCGTTATAACGGTACCGTTAACCACTACTTCCTCTGCGACCGTGGTCGTTTTGGCTATGGTTACGTGAACCTGAAAGACCGTCCGCGTCAGCCGGTACAGCGTCGTGGCGATGACCTGATCACGCTGAACGCCGAGCAGGCGATGCAGGGCGCGGCCGATATTCTGCGTCAGTCGAAGAAAGTGATTGGTATCGGCTCCCCGCGCGCCAGCGTTGAAAGCAACTTCGCGCTGCGTGAACTGGTCGGTGCGGATAACTTCTATACCGGTATCGCCCAGGGCGAGCAGGAACGTCTGCAACTGGCACTGAGCGTGCTGCGTGACGGCGGGATTCATACTCCGGCTCTACGCGAAATCGAATCTTATGATGCGGTTCTGGTGCTGGGCGAAGATGTCACCCAGACCGGCGCACGCGTTGCGCTGGCAGTGCGTCAGGCGGTGAAAGGCAAAGCGCGTGAAATGGCGGCGGCACAGAAAGTGGCTGACTGGCAGATCGCAGCAATCCTTAACATCGGCCAGCGTGCTAAGCACCCGCTGTTCGTTACCAACGTCGATAACACCCGTCTGGATGACATCGCCGCATGGACCTATCGTGCACCGGTTGAAGATCAGGCGCGCTTAGGTTTCGCTATCGCTCATGCGCTGGATAACAACGCACCGGCGGTTGACGGTATCGACCGTGACCTGCAAAACAAAATTGACGTTATCGTTCAGGCACTGGCCGGGGCGAAGAAACCACTGATTATTTCCGGCACCAACGCCGGTAGCGCCGAAGTGATTCAGGCGGCTGCCAACGTGGCGAAAGCGCTGAAAGGCCGTGGCGCAGATGTCGGCATCACCATGATTGCTCGCTCTGTTAACAGCATGGGCCTGGGTATGATTGGCGGTGGTTCCCTTGACGATGCGCTGACCGAGCTGGAAACAGGTCGTGCTGACGCCGTTGTAGTACTGGAAAATGATCTGCACCGCCATGCTTCAGCAACGCGTGTGAACGCCGCGCTGGCGAAAGCGCCGCTGGTACTGGTCATTGACCATCAGCGTACGGCAATTATGGAAAACGCCCATTTGGTGCTTTCCGCCGCAAGCTTCGCCGAAAGCGATGGTACGGTGATTAACAACGAAGGCCGCGCCCAGCGTTTCTTCCAGGTTTATGATCCGTCCTACTACGACAGCAACACTATCATGCTGGAAAGCTGGCGCTGGCTGCACTCGCTGCACAGCACCGTGCAGAGCCGTGAAGTGGACTGGACGCAGCTCGACCACGTTATCGACGCGGTCGTTGAGAAGTTGCCGCAGCTGGCGGGTATCAAAGATGCTGCGCCGGACGCAACCTTCCGTATCCGTGGACAGAAACTGGCACGTGAACCGCACCGCTACAGCGGTCGTACCGCTATGCGCGCCAACATCAGCGTACACGAACCGCGCCAGCCGCAGGACAAAGACACCATGTTCGCCTTCTCTATGGAAGGGAACAACCAACCGTCTGCGCCGCGTTCACAAATTCCGTTTGCCTGGGCTCCAGGCTGGAACTCTCCACAGGCGTGGAACAAGTTCCAGGATGAAGTGGGCGGAAAACTGCGCCATGGCGATCCGGGCGTGCGCCTGATCGAAGCTTCTGCGGATGGTATGGATTACTTCACTACCGTTCCGGCGAGCTTCCAGGCTCAGGATGGTCAGTGGCGTATCGCGCCGTACTACCATCTGTTTGGCAGTGACGAAATGTCCCAGCGTGCGCCGGTCTTCCAGACCCGTATGCCGCAGCCGTACATCAAACTCAACCCGGCTGATGCCGCGAAGTTGGGTGTTAATGCCGGTACGCGCGTTTCTTTCAGCTACGATGGCAACACGGTTACATTGCCGGTTGAAATCGCCGAAGGATTAACGGCAGGGCAGGTTGGTTTGCCGATGGGTATGCCTGGCATCGCGCCGGTTCTGGCTGGTGCGCGTCTTGAGGATCTGCAGGAGGCACAACAATGAGTTGGATTACACCCGATCTGATTGAGATCCTGCTGAGCATTCTCAAAGCGGTCGTGATCCTGCTGGTGGTGGTCACCTGCGGGGCATTCATGAGCTTTGGCGAACGTCGTCTGCTGGGTCTGTTCCAGAACCGTTACGGACCGAACCGTGTTGGCTGGGGCGGTTCGCTCCAGCTGGTTGCGGACATGATCAAGATGTTCTTTAAAGAAGACTGGATCCCGAAATTCTCGGATCGCGTCATCTTTACCCTGGCACCGATGATCGCCTTTACCTCGCTGCTGTTGGCTTTCGCCATTGTGCCGGTGAGTCCGAACTGGGTGGTTGCTGACCTGAACATCGGGATCCTGTTCTTCCTGATGATGGCGGGCCTCGCGGTATACGCGGTGCTGTTCGCCGGCTGGTCCAGTAACAACAAATACTCTCTGCTCGGTGCGATGCGTGCTTCTGCGCAGACGCTGAGCTATGAAGTGTTCCTCGGACTTTCCCTGATGGGCGTGGTGGCGCAGGCCGGTTCATTTAACATGACCGACATCGTCAACAACCAGGCTGATATCTGGAACGTTATTCCGCAGTTCTTTGGTTTTGTCACCTTTGCCATCGCGGGCGTGGCGGTGTGCCACCGTCACCCGTTTGACCAGCCAGAAGCCGAGCAGGAACTGGCCGACGGTTACCACATTGAATATTCCGGTATGAAATTCGGTCTGTTCTTCGTGGGTGAGTACATCGGTATCGTCACCATTTCTGCACTGATGGTTACCCTGTTCTTCGGTGGCTGGCATGGCCCGTTCTTACCGCCATTCGTCTGGTTCGCGCTGAAAACCGCGTTCTTCATGATGATGTTCATTTTGATTCGTGCGTCGTTACCGCGTCCTCGTTATGACCAGGTGATGTCCTTCGGCTGGAAAGTCTGTCTGCCGCTGACGCTCGTCAACTTGCTGGTAACGGCGGCTGTCATTCTCTGGCAGGCGCAATAAGGGACACAAAGACCATGACCTTAAAAGAATTGTTAGTAGGCTTCGGCACCCAAGTACGTAGTATCTGGATGATCGGCCTGCATGCGTTCGCGAAACGCGAAACGCAGATGTACCCGGAAGAGCCGGTCTATCTACCGCCCCGTTTTCGTGGTCGTATCGTTCTGACTCGTGATCCAGACGGTGAAGAACGCTGCGTTGCCTGTAACCTGTGTGCGGTAGCGTGTCCGGTAGGCTGTATCTCTCTGCAAAAAGCAGAGACCAAAGATGGCCGCTGGTATCCGGAGTTTTTCCGCATTAACTTCTCACGCTGCATTTTCTGCGGCCTGTGCGAAGAAGCCTGTCCGACTACGGCTATTCAGCTGACTCCAGATTTCGAGCTGGGTGAGTACAAGCGCCAGGACCTGGTTTACGAGAAAGAGGATCTGCTGATCTCCGGTCCGGGCAAATACCCGGAATATAACTTCTACCGGATGGCAGGTATGGCAATCGACGGCAAAGATAAGGGCGAAGCAGAGAACGAAGCTAAGCCTATCGACGTCAAGAGCCTGTTACCGTAAGGAGAGGGGCAATGGAGTTCGCTTTTTATATCTGTGGCCTGATAGCCATTCTCGCAACCTTGCGGGTGATCACCCACACCAATCCGGTACACGCGTTGCTGTACCTGATTATTTCGCTGCTGGCGATTTCTGGGGTGTTCTTCTCGTTAGGCGCTTACTTCGCCGGTGCGCTGGAAATTATCGTCTACGCGGGCGCCATCATGGTGCTGTTCGTGTTCGTGGTCATGATGCTCAACCTTGGTGGTTCTGAAATTGAGCAGGAACGCCAGTGGCTGAAACCGCAGGTGTGGATTGGTCCGGCGATTCTGTCGGCTATCATGCTGGCGGTTATTGTTTACGCCATTCTGGGCGTTAACGATCAGGGCATCGACGGCACGCCAATTAGCGCGAAAGCGGTCGGTATTTCCCTGTTCGGACCGTATGTACTGGCGGTTGAACTGGCTTCGATGCTGCTGTTGGCGGGTCTGGTTGTGGCCTTCCATGTGGGGCGCGAAGAGCGTTCTGGTGAAGTGCTGAGCAATCGCACCGATGACCGCGCGAAAAGAAAAACGGAGGAGCACGCATGATCCCCTTACAACATGGACTGATCCTCGCTGCGATCTTATTCGTGCTGGGCTTAACCGGTCTGGTTATCCGCCGCAATCTGCTGTTTATGCTGATCGGACTGGAAATCATGATTAACGCCTCTGCGCTGGCCTTTGTGGTCGCCGGAAGCTACTGGGGCCAGACCGATGGTCAGGTGATGTATATTCTCGCCATCAGCCTTGCGGCTGCCGAAGCGAGCATTGGGCTTGCGCTGTTGCTGCAACTTCATCGCCGTCGCCAGAACCTGAACATCGATTCAGTAAGTGAGATGCGTGGATGAACATGCTTGCCTTAACCATTATTCTGCCATTTATTGGCTTTGTATTACTGGCGTTTTCTCGTGGTCGTTGGTCAGAAAATCTGTCCGCTACCGTGGGTGTCGGGTCGATCGGTCTGGCCGCGTTGGTGACTGCGTTTGTTGGTGTTGATTTCTTTGCCAATGGCCAGCAGGCTTACAGCCAGCCGTTGTGGACGTGGATGTCAGTCGGCGATTTCAACATCGGTTTTAACCTGGTGCTGGACGGCCTGTCGCTGACCATGCTCTCCGTGGTGACCGGCGTGGGTTTCCTGATCCACATGTTCGCCTCCTGGTATATGCGCGGAGAAGAGGGCTATTCTCGTTTCTTCGCCTACACCAACCTGTTTATCGCCAGCATGGTGGTTCTGGTGCTGGCGGATAACCTGCTGCTGATGTACCTCGGCTGGGAAGGCGTGGGCCTGTGCTCCTATCTGCTGATTGGTTTCTACTACGCCGATCCGAAGAATGGCGCTGCGGCAATGAAAGCCTTCGTTGTTACCCGCGTTGGTGACGTATTCCTGGCGTTCGCGCTGTTCATCCTCTACAACGAGCTGGGCACGCTGAACTTCCGCGAAATGGTGGAACTGGCGCCTGCGCACTTTGCAGACGGTAACAACATGCTGATGTGGGCAACCCTGATGCTGCTGGGCGGTGCGGTTGGTAAATCTGCACAGCTGCCGTTGCAGACCTGGCTTGCTGATGCGATGGCCGGCCCGACGCCTGTCTCCGCGTTGATCCACGCCGCGACGATGGTTACCGCCGGTGTCTACCTGATTGCACGTACGCACGGCCTGTTCCTGATGACGCCTGAAATCCTGCACCTGGTGGGGATTATCGGTGCCGTCACTCTGGTACTGGCGGGTTTTGCTGCGCTGGTACAGACCGACATCAAACGCGTTCTTGCGTACTCCACCATGAGCCAGATTGGTTATATGTTCCTGGCTCTCGGCGTACAAGCGTGGGATGCGGCTATTTTCCACCTGATGACGCACGCCTTCTTTAAAGCGCTGCTGTTCCTGGCATCCGGCTCGGTTATCCTGGCTTGCCACCACGAACAGAACATCTTCAAGATGGGCGGGCTGCGTAAGTCAATTCCGCTGGTGTATCTCTGCTTCCTGATCGGTGGCGCGGCGCTGTCAGCTCTGCCGCTGATTACCGCTGGCTTCTTCAGTAAGGATGAGATTCTGGCCGGTGCAATGGCGAATGGTCATATTAATTTGATGGTTGCAGGTCTGGTCGGTGCGTTCATGACCTCTCTGTACACCTTCCGTATGATTTTCATCGTGTTCCACGGTAAAGAACAAATTCACGCTCACGCAGGGAAGGGAATTACCCATCATCTGCCGCTGATTGTGCTGATGATCCTGTCCACCTTCGTTGGCGCGCTGATTGTGCCGCCGCTGCAGGGTGTACTGCCTGCAACGACCGAGCTTGAGCATGGTCGCGTCATGACGCTGGAAATTACCTCCGGTATCGTAGCGATTGCGGGCATCCTGATCGCAGCATGGCTGTGGCTGGGTAAACGCACGCTGGTGACGTCGATTGCGAACAGTGCGCCGGGCCGCCTGCTGGGTACCTGGTGGTATAACGCCTGGGGCTTCGACTGGCTGTACGACAAAGTGTTCGTCAAGCCGTTCCTGGGTGTTGCCTGGTTGCTGAAACGCGATCCGCTCAACTCAATGATGAACATTCCGGCGATCCTTTCCCGCTTTGCAGGTAAAGGCCTGCTGTTGAGCGAGAACGGTTATCTGCGCTGGTATGTCGCATCAATGAGCATCGGCGCAGTCGTTGTGCTGGCACTGTTGATGGTACTGCGTTGAGTTTGTTGGCTGGATGAATGATTGCCGGATGGCGCTTCGCTTATCCGGCCTACAAACCCAAAAATAATTTTTAGAATTCGTTGAAAATCTGTTCCTGAAGTACAGGCGTCATCGGCGAAGTCAGACCGAATACCGCCAGCGCAGAGCAACCGGAGCGTACTGAAGTACGTGAGGATTGCGAGCACTGCCGGGATTTGGGCTGACGAGTGAGATAGCCTGAGCAGGAGTAAATATAAGGGACATACTTAGCTATGTTATTACCCTGGTTGATATTAATCCCCTTTATCGGTGGCTTCCTTTGCTGGCAGACCGAACGCTTTGGCGTGAAGGTGCCGCGTTGGATAGCGCTGATTACCATGGGACTGACGCTGGCGCTTGGCCTGCAACTGTGGTTGCAGGGCGGCTATTCACTGACGCAATCCGCTGGCATTCCGCAGTGGCAGTCTGAATTTGTCCTGCCGTGGATCCCACGTTTTGGCATCTCTATTCATCTGGCTATCGATGGTCTGTCGCTGCTGATGGTAGTGCTGACCGGTCTGCTCGGTGTTCTGGCGGTACTTTGCTCCTGGAATGAAATCGAAAAATACCAGGGCTTCTTCCATCTGAACCTGATGTGGATCTTAGGCGGCGTGATCGGCGTGTTCCTTGCCATCGACATGTTCCTGTTCTTCTTCTTCTGGGAAATGATGCTGGTGCCGATGTACTTCCTGATCGCGTTGTGGGGGCATAAAGCCTCTGACGGTAAAACGCGTATCACGGCGGCGACCAAGTTCTTCATTTATACCCAGGCGAGTGGTCTGGTGATGTTGATTGCCATCCTGGCGCTGGTGTTTGTGCACTATAAAGCGACCGGCGTGTGGACCTTCAACTATGAAGAGCTGCTAAATACCCCGATGTCCCACGGTGTGGAATATCTGCTGATGCTGGGCTTCTTCATCGCTTTTGCGGTGAAAATGCCGGTGGTTCCGCTGCACGGCTGGTTGCCGGATGCCCACTCCCAGGCACCGACGGCAGGTTCCGTTGACCTGGCGGGGATCTTGCTGAAAACCGCGGCTTACGGTCTGCTGCGCTTCTCTCTGCCGCTGTTCCCGAACGCGTCGGCTGAGTTTGCACCTATCGCAATGTGGCTGGGCGTTATCGGTATCTTCTACGGCGCGTGGATGGCCTTTAATCAGTACGATATCAAACGTCTGATCGCTTACACCTCCGTATCGCACATGGGCTTCGTACTGATTGCTATCTACACTGGCAGCCAGCTGGCGTACCAGGGTGCTGTTATCCAGATGATTGCGCACGGTCTGTCCGCAGCCGGTCTGTTCATTCTGTGTGGTCAGCTGTACGAACGTCTGCACACGCGTGATATGCGTATGATGGGCGGCCTGTGGGGCAAAATGAAATGGTTGCCTGCGCTGTCGATGTTCTTCGCAGTGTGTACGCTGGGTATGCCGGGTACAGGTAACTTCGTTGGCGAATTTATGATTCTGTTCGGCAGCTACCAGGTGGTTCCGGTCATTACCGTGATCTCGACCTTTGGTCTGGTGTTTGCCTCTGTTTACTCGCTGGCGATGCTGCATCGCGCTTACTTCGGTAAAGCGAAGAGCCAGATTGCCAGTGTTGAACTGCCAGGGATGTCGCTGCGTGAGCTGTTTATCATCCTGTTGCTGGTCGTGCTTCTGGTACTGCTTGGCTTCTATCCGCAGCCGATTCTGGATACCTCGCATTCTGCGATGAGCAACATCCAGCAGTGGTTTGTTAATTCCGTTACTACTACAAGGCCGTAAATCGCCATGACAATAACTCCACAACACCTGATTGCGCTGCTACCGCTGCTGATCGTCGGCTTGACGGTGGTGGTTGTGATGCTCTCCATTGCGTGGCGACGCAATCACTTCCTCAATGCCACGCTGTCGGTCATTGGGCTTAACGCCGCGCTGGTTTCGCTCTGGTTTGTTGGCCAGGCGGGCGCCATGGACGTCACCCCGCTGATGCGGGTTGACGGTTTCGCCATGCTCTACACCGGGCTGGTGCTGCTGGCGAGTCTTGCCACCTGTACCTTCGCTTACCCGTGGCTGGAAGGCTACGACGACAACCGGGAAGAGTTCTACCTGTTGGTGCTGATTGCCGCACTCGGCGGTATTCTGCTGGCTAACGCTAACCATCTGGCGGCGCTGTTCCTTGGTATTGAGCTGATCTCTCTGCCGCTGTTTGGTCTGGTTGGCTATGCGTTCCGTCAGAAACGTTCGCTGGAAGCCAGTATCAAATACACCATTCTGTCTGCCGCAGCGTCTTCTTTCCTGCTGTTCGGTATGGCGCTGGTGTACGCGCAGTCTGGTAATCTGTCGTTTGTTGCGCTCGGTAAGAGCCTCGGCGACGGCATGCTGCACGAACCGCTGCTGCTGGCGGGCTTCGGTCTGATGATTGTTGGCCTTGGCTTTAAACTTTCGCTGGTTCCGTTCCACCTGTGGACCCCAGACGTATACCAGGGGGCTCCTGCTCCGGTTTCCACCTTCCTGGCGACGGCGAGCAAAATCGCTATCTTCGGCGTGGTGATGCGTCTGTTCCTGTACGCACCGGTAGGGGATAGCGAAGCGGTACGTATCGTACTGGGCGTGATTGCCTTTGCTTCCATCATCTTTGGTAACCTGATGGCGCTGAGCCAGACCAACATTAAACGTCTGCTCGGTTACTCTTCTATCTCTCACCTCGGTTACCTGCTGGTGGCGCTGATTGCCCTGCAGAGCGGCGAGATGTCGATGGAAGCGGTTGGCGTTTACCTGGCCGGTTACCTGTTCAGCAGCCTCGGCGCGTTCGGTGTGGTTAGCCTGATGTCCAGCCCGTATCGCGGTCCGGATGCAGACTCTCTGTTCTCCTACCGTGGTCTGTTCTGGCATCGTCCGATCCTCGCGGCAGTGATGACGGTGATGATGCTGTCTCTGGCAGGTATCCCGATGACGCTGGGCTTTATCGGCAAGTTCTACGTACTGGCCGTCGGTGTGCAGGCCAATCTGTGGTGGTTGGTTGCCGCGGTGGTGGTCGGTTCGGCGATTGGTTTGTACTACTACCTGCGTGTTGCCGTGAGCCTGTACCTGAGCGCACCGCAACAGCTGAACCGTGATGCGCCGTCTAACTGGCAGTACAGCGCGGGCGGTATCGTAGTGCTGATTTCTGCTCTGCTGGTACTGGTGCTGGGTATTTACCCGCAACCGCTGATCAGCATTGTGCAGTTAGCGACTCCGCTGATGTAAACGAAATGCAGAAACGAAAAAACCCGCCTTGGCGGGTTTTTTTATGCGTGAAATACGATCAGTTTAATAGCTGACGGCTCACCAGCGGACCGCTGATGCCTTTCGCTGTGCGATCCATCACTTCCTGGATCACTGAAGAAAGCTCATTGACTTCGAATTTGGCCACGTAGCCATCCGCTTTTACTCGACGAACGTGATCTTCGTTCGCGCTACCGGAAAGTGAAGAGTGGATAACGACCGGGATCTTCTTCAGGCGTTCGTCGGTTTTTATTTTACGGGTAAGCGTAAAACCGTCCATCTCCGGCATTTCGAGATCGGTGAGTACCAGGGCGATCTTCTCGCTGATAGGCTTGCCCTCCGCCAGCGCTTCTGCGGAAAGCTGCTGTATTTTTTCCCACGCATCCTGGCCCGTTACATGCATCAGATGCGGGATCTCCATGGCGTTAAGCCCTTTTTCCAGCATCGCTCGGGCCACTTTGGAATCATCTGCCACAATCGCCACCGCACCCGGCGTGATGTTGAATTTATTGGTTTTAAGATCGGTTGCGCGCAGGTCGTGGTTCGCCGGTACGATATCGTACAGGATCTGCTCAACGTCGAGCACCAGCGCCAGGTTGTTGGTCTCTTTGTTGTCGTCCAGGCAAGCGATACTGGTGATATAGCGACCATTGACGGCTTTCTCGGCGGTATGCACCTGTTGCCAGTCCAGGCGCATAATGTTTTCCACTGACTCCACCGCAAAAGCCTGGACGCTGCGGGCATATTCTGTGATCAACAGGATGTTGAGTCCGGTCTCTGGCTTACAGCCCGCGACGGCGGGTAGGTCAATCACCGGGATCACCTGATCGCGAATATTAACCATACCCAGTAACGGGGCCTTCATACCCGCCGGACGCGTAAAGGTCGGCATCGGCACGATTTCACGCAGCTTGAATACGTTGATGCCAAACAGCTCTGATTTCTGCTCCTCGACGGATCTGCCGAGGCGAAACAGCAGCAGTTCAAAACGGTTAGACAGGGTTAGGTTTGTCCTGTCATCAATATCTTTCTGGAAATTGTTCATCCTGTCCTCAGTGTGAAAGCCAGCCTTTCTACTGTTATCGGCACTGAGGCGGAAAAATAGAGCATTAAACGGTGAAAATGGCGAAATCGTGAGCCAGTTCCGTGTCTGGAAATATTGCTTTGCACTCTTCGAGTAACCGCTGACAGCCTTTTTCATCGTAGCGTGAGCTCACGTGGGTCATGATCAGGCGTCCCACTCCGGCCTCAAGCGCCAGCTTTGCGGCTTGTCGGGTCGAGCTGTGCCCGCGGCTGTTGGCTTTTTCCTCCATTGAGGAGTCCAGCGTGGTTTCGTGTACCATGACATCTACACCTCGCGCCAGTTCAATAGCGGATGCGCAGGGTCCTGTGTCACCGAAAATAGCGACCGATTTTCCCCTGGTGGCTGGAGCGAGGAAGTCGGCGCCATGGATCGTCCGTCCATCCTCCAGCACGATGGTTTTTCCGGCTTTCAAATCCTGAAACCACGGGCCCGCTTTAACACCTGCCGCCTTCAGGGCACCGGCGTCAAGCGCACCCGGTTTGTCGTGCTCTTGGATGCGAAAACCGTAGCACTCCAGCGGATGCGCCAGCGGATACGCCGTTACTTTACGTAGGCCGTCATTCACAATCTCACCCGCGGTGATTTCTACAATATCCAGCGGATAATCGGTCCAGGAGCCGCTCAGACGCAATGCGGTTTCGGTAAACTCTCGCAACCCTTTTGGTCCGTAGAGCGTTAGCGGCTGGACGTTGCCGGCCATTGAGCGACTGCACAGTAGCCCCGGTAAACCAAACAGGTGATCGCCGTGCAGATGGCTGATAAAAATACGATCGAGTTTTCCTGGATTGAAAGGCGTGGTGAGCATCTGATGCTGCGTCCCTTCACCGCAATCAAAAAGCCACAGCCCCGCCTGAGTCGGGTGTTGCAGATTCAGTAAAATTGCCGTTACATTGCGTGAGCGGGTGGGGACTCCCGCAGACGTGCCTAAAAATAGTAATTCCATCTTTGCGTTACACTTTTCGCCATCAATAAGGCAGGGTGTTCAGGTTATCACAACATAGGGGCAGACAATGATTCACTGGCAAGATCTCCACCATGCAAAGCTGAGTACCCAACAACTGTACGCACTACTTCAGCTGCGATGCGCAGTGTTTGTAGTTGAGCAACAGTGTCCATACCAGGATGTGGATGGCGATGACCTGGTTGGAGAGAATCGCCATATTCTGGGCTGGCATAACGATGAGCTGGTGGCGTATGCGAGGATTCTGAAAAGCGATGACGAGCTGGAGCCGGTGGTGATTGGTCGGGTGATTGTAAGCGAAGCGCTGCGCGGTGAAAAATTGGGGCAACAGCTGATGGCTCAGACGCTGGCATCCTGCACGCAACACTGGCCACATAAGGCGTTGTATCTGGGCGCACAGGCGCATCTGCAATCCTTCTATGCGCGCTTTGGCTTTGTCCCGGTGACGGATATCTATGATGAAGACGGTATTCCGCACGTCGGAATGGCGCGGGAAGCACATCAGGCGTAAACAGGCGCAAATACATCTGATTGTCTATAGTTAGCGGGTACGTCAATAGAAAGGGAGAATATAATGTCTTTTCATTCTTATGAATCACGTATCGATGATGATCTGGAATTATTAAGTGAAACGTTGGAAGAGGTGCTGCGTTCTTCTGGCGATCCAGCGGATCAAAAATACCTTGAGTTAAAAGCGCGGGCAGAGCGGGCGTTAGAAGAGGTGAGAAATCGCGTCAGCCATGCTTCTGACAGCTACTATTACCGTGCGAAAAAAGCCGTTTGTCGGGCGGATGACTATGTGCACGAAAAACCCTGGCGCGGAATCGGCGTTGGCGCCACAGTCGGTTTAGTGATGGGTTTATTGTTAGCGCGGCGATAAATTCCGTTCTGTCATCGCATTTATACGTACTCCCTAACTGGGGGTACTGCTTTTTCTGCTCAGTACCCCGTATAATGAGAGGTTTTTAACAGGGAGAGGTCCGCGTGCATTCAATCACTACTGCGCTGGAAAGTCTGATGCGTCATTTATCGCAAGAGATGCCAGCAGCACCTGGAATTCGTATTTACGATATACCTTTCCCACTGAATGATGCGTTTGACGCTTTAGGATGGCTGGCCAGCCAACCCGTCTGGCCCCAGTTTTACTGGCAGCAGCGTAACGGCGATGAAGAAGCCGCCGTATTGGGGGCCGTCGCCGTATTTTCCTCGCTGGAATCAGCCCAGCAATTTTTACACCAGCATGATAATCACCACGACCTGCGCATCTGGGGCCTGAATGCCTTTGAGCCTCAGCGTGGCAATTTGATGCTGCCTCGGCTGGAGTGGCGACGTTGCGCCGGAGTGGCGAGCTTACGCTTACATCTCTATAGCGACGTGTCGCTACGTGAAGACGCTGCACATGCGATCGCCTTCATCTCATCGCTTGCTCCCGTAAAACCGCTCCCTGCATTGCGTTTGAATTTGACGGGAGAACAGCACTGGCCGGATAAGGCTGGCTGGATAGACCTGATAAAACTCGCCACTCAAACGATCGCAGGGGAAGACCTCGATAAGGTCGTGCTGGCGCGGGCGACTGATTTACAGTTTTCTCAGTCGGTTAATGCCGCTGCCGTGATGGCTTCCAGCCGTCGCTTAAATCTGAACTGCTACCATTTCTTTATGGCATTCTCCGCCGACACCGCTTTTCTTGGTTCTTCTCCTGAACGTCTGTATCGACGACGTGATACGGCGCTACGCACCGAGGCGCTGGCCGGAACCGTGGCCAATCACTCTGAGGATCATCGGGCCTGGCAATTAGGCGACTGGCTAATGAAAGATGATAAAAACCAGCGCGAGAATATGCTGGTGGTCGAAGATATTTGCCAGCGCCTGCAAGGCTGTACGCAAACTCTCGACGTGCTGCCGCCGCAGGTGCTAAGGCTGCGTAAAGTGCAGCACCTGCGCCGTTGCATCTGGACGGAACTGAATCAGGCCGACGATACGCTTTGCCTGATGCAGCTCCAGCCCACGGCGGCAGTCGCCGGTATTCCGCGTGAGCTGGCGCGTGAATTCATTCAACAAAATGAACCCTTTGAACGTGAGTGGTATGCCGGTTCAGCGGGTTATCTTTCTTTGCGCCAAAGCGAGTTTTGTGTGTCGTTGCGTTCGGCGAAAATAAGCGCAAACGTGGTGCGCCTGTATGCCGGGGCAGGGATTGTGCGTGGTTCAGATCCTGAGCAGGAATGGCAAGAAATAGACAATAAAGCGGCGGGCCTGCGTACTTTATTACAGATGGAAGGACAATGAGTTGTATATTACCGACTCATATCAAAAATACATTTATTCGATTCTTTATACTGTGTCGCAATATTGATACCGGACAATCTCATGTCAGTAAGCGCATTTAACCGACGCTGGGCGGCGGTCATTCTGGAAGCACTCACTCGCCACGGCGTCAGGCATGTCTGCATTGCCCCTGGCTCTCGTTCTACACCGTTGACGCTGGCGGCAGCGGAAAACCCCGCATTCATCCACCACACCCATTTTGACGAGCGTGGACTTGGGCATCTGGCTTTAGGTCTGGCAAAAGTTAGCCGTCAGCCTGTCGCCGTGATTGTGACGTCCGGTACCGCGGTGGCGAATTTATATCCCGCGTTGATTGAAGCGGGCCTGACCGGTGAAAAACTGATTTTACTTACGGCAGACCGACCGCCGGAGCTTATCGACTGTGGCGCGAACCAGGCGATTCGTCAGGCCGGAATGTTTGCCTCGCATCCATCGCAAACGCTCTCTTTACCGCGTCCGACTCAGGACATTCCGGCAAGCTGGCTGGTGTCCACTATTGATAATGCGTTAGCTGCCCTGCATGGCGGGGCGGTTCATATCAATTGCCCGTTTGCGGAACCGCTGTATGGCGACATGGACGAAACGGGGATTGCCTGGCAGCAGCGCCTTGGCGACTGGTGGCAGGACGATAAACCCTGGCTGCGAGAAGCGCGTCGGCTGGAAAGCGACAAACAGCGCGACTGGTTTTTCTGGCGGCAAAAACGCGGCGTAGTGATTGCGGGCCGTATGAGCGCCGAAGAAGGCAAGAAAGTTGCGCAGTGGGCGCAGACGTTAGGCTGGCCGCTGATTGGTGATGTTCTGTCGCAAACAGGACAACCGCTACCGTGCGCCGACCTGTGGCTGGGAAATGCGAAAGCGGTAGCTGAGTTACAGCAGGCGCAGATTGTGGTGCAGCTTGGCAGCAGCCTGACAGGAAAACGTCTGCTGCATTGGCAGGCTAGCTGCGATCCGCAGGAATACTGGATTGTCGATAATATCGAAGGCCGCCTCGATCCGGCCCATCATCGTGGCCGCAGGTTGGTGGCCAAAGTTGGCGACTGGCTGGAGCTGCATCCGGCGGAGAAACGTCAGCCCTGGTGTGTGGAAATTCCTCGTCTGGCACAACTGTCCTGGCAGGCGGTAGAAGCCCGTCGTGAGGCGTTTGGTGAAGCGCAATTAGCCCACCGTATTCGCGACTACTTGCCGGAGCAGGGCCAGCTGTTCGTGGGTAACAGTCTGGTGGTACGCCTGATTGATGCGCTGTCGCAGCTTCCGGCAGGTTACCCGGTCTATAGCAACCGTGGCGCGAGCGGTATTGACGGCCTGCTGTCAACGGCAGCAGGCGTACAGCGTGCCAGCGCGAAATCGACGCTGGCAATTGTTGGCGATTTATCTGCATTGTATGACCTGAATGCGCTGGCGTTATTGCGCCAGGTTTCTGCACCGTTTGTTCTGATAGTGGTTAACAATAACGGCGGACAGATTTTTTCCCTGCTGCCGACGCCAGCCAGCGAACGCGAACGGTTCTATCTGATGCCGCAGAACGTACATTTCGAGCATGCTGCCGCCATGTTTAACCTAAAATACCAGCTCCCGGAAAACTGGGAGCAGCTGGAGAGCGCGTTGACTAATGCCTGGCGTACTCCGGCAGCTACGGTGATTGAGCTGGTGGTGAACGAAACTGACGGGGCGCAAACCTTGCAACAACTGCTGGCGCAGGTAAGTCATCTATGATCCTGCATGCGCAGGCGAAAGAGGGCCAGACAGGATTTCCCTGGCTGGTTTTCCTGCACGGTTTCTCTGGTGATTGCCGGGAATGGCAGACGGTCGGCGAAGCGTTTCAGGATTATTCGCGGCTATACATCGACCTGCCGGGACACGGTGGCTCCGCTGACATCAGCGTGAGCGGGTTCGATGATGTCAGCGTTTTGCTGCGTAATACTCTACTTAGTTACAACATACTTAACTACTGGCTGGTGGGATACTCTCTTGGCGGCAGAGTCGCGATGATGGCGGCCTGTCAGGAGATGCCCGGACTTTGTGGTCTGGTGGTTGAAGGTGGACATCCCGGCTTGCAAAGCGAAGAGGCGCGCGTTCAGCGCCGTCTCTCGGATGGCCGCTGGGCTGCGCGTTTTCGCGCAGAGCCGCTACGTGAGGTGTTTAATGACTGGTATCAACAGCCCGTTTTTTCCTCGCTGAATGCGGCACAAAGAGAGGCGCTGGTCGCTCTGCGTAGCCAGAATAATGGGCAAACGCTGGCGGCAATGCTGGAGGCCACCTCGCTTGCCGTACAACCTGATTTACGTGCGCAACTCACGATGCGCACATTTCCGTTTTATTATTTATGTGGTGAACGTGACGATAAATTCCGCGCTCTGGCTGCGGAAATATCAGTACCAAACCATGTGATTCGTAATGCCGGACACAACGCGCATCGGGATAACCCCGCGGGCGTGGTGGACTGTCTGGCTCAGATTCTGCGTCGCTGACTATAGGACATTTTATGATCTATCCTGATGAAACAATGCTTTACGCACCGGTAGAATGGCACGATTGCTCTGAAGGCTACACCGACATTCTCTACGAGAAATCCACCGACGGTATCGCAAAAATCACCATTAATCGTCCGCAGGTACGCAATGCCTTCCGTCCGGTCACCGTGAAAGAGATGATCCAGGCGCTGGCGGATGCCCGCTATGATGACAACATTGGCGTAATTATTCTGACCGGTGCTGGCGACAAAGCGTTCTGCGCAGGCGGCGATCAGAAAGTTCGTGGCGACTACGGCGGATACCAGGATGATTCCGGTGTGCATCACCTGAACGTACTGGACTTCCAGCGCCAGATTCGTACCTGTCCGAAACCGGTAGTAGCGATGGTTGCAGGTTTCTCCATTGGCGGCGGCCATGTGCTGCACATGATGTGTGACCTGACCATTGCGGCTGAAAACGCCATCTTCGGTCAGACCGGTCCGAAAGTCGGCTCCTTCGACGGCGGTTGGGGCGCTTCCTACATGGCGCGCATCGTCGGTCAGAAAAAAGCGCGTGAAATCTGGTTCCTGTGCCGTCAGTACGATGCGAAACAGGCGCTGGATATGGGCCTGGTCAACACCGTGGTTCCGCTGGCGGATCTGGAAAAAGAGACCGTACGCTGGTGTCGTGAAATGCTGCAAAACAGCCCAATGGCGCTGCGTTGCCTGAAAGCCGCACTGAACGCCGACTGTGATGGTCAGGCAGGTCTGCAGGAGCTGGCAGGTAACGCTACTATGCTGTTCTACATGACGGAAGAAGGTCAGGAAGGCCGTAACGCCTTTAACCAGAAACGTCAGCCTGATTTCAGCAAATTCAAACGGAATCCGTAATGCGTAGCGCGCAGGTATACCGCTGGCAGATCCCCATGGACGCGGGGGTGATTCTGCGCGACAGGCGGTTAAAAACGCGTGACGGGCTGTACATTTGTCTTCGTGACGGCGAGAGCGAAGGGTGGGGAGAAATCTCCCCGCTGCCGGGCTTCAGTCAGGAAAGCTGGGAAGAGGCGCAAACTGAGCTGCTGGCCTGGGTGAAAGGCTGGTTGCAAGGGGATGACTCCTTACCGCAACTGCCTTCGGTCGCCTTTGGCGTAAGCTGTGCGCTGGCTGAACTGGCTGGCGTATTGCCACTGGACGCAGACTATCGCGCAGCGCCGCTGTGTACGGGCGATCCTGACGATCTGGTGCTACAACTGGCGGACATGCCGGGTGAAAAAGTGGCGAAGATCAAGGTCGGTTTGTATGAAGCGGTCCGTGATGGCATGGTAGCCAATCTGCTGCTTGAGGCGATTCCGGAGCTGCATTTGCGACTTGATGCCAACCGGGCCTGGACGCCGTTGAAAGCGCAGCAGTTCGCAAAATACGTTAATCCAGAGTATCGCGGCCGCATTGCCTTCCTCGAAGAGCCGTGCAAAACCCGCGATGATTCTCGTGCCTTCGCGCGTGAAACCGGCATTGCCATCGCCTGGGATGAAAGTCTGCGTGAAGCGGATTTCACCTTCGAAGCTGAAGAGGGCGTCAAGGCTGTGGTTATCAAACCTACGCTGACCGGCAGCCTCGACAAAGTCCGTGAACAGGTTGACGCGGCGCATGCGCTTGGTCTTACTGCCGTTATCAGTTCGTCAATCGAGTCGAGTCTGGGCTTAACCCAACTGGCGCGAATTGCCGCCTGGTTGACGCCGCAGACCATTCCGGGTCTGGATACCCTGAGCCTGATGCAGTGCCAGCAGGTACGCACTTGGCCGGGTAGCACGTTGCCGTGTATCGACGTTGATGCGCTGGAACGTCTGCTATGACCCAGCAGGAAATGCCCGATAGCGTGAGCTTATCGGGCCTGATACAACATGATGACTGGCCGTGGCGTCACTGGCGACAGGTTCGTGCGAATACGCCAGCCCTACGCCTCAACGATGAGGTATTAAGCTGGAGCGAACTCTGCTCGCGCGTTGACCATCTGGCCTGCGGTTTTGCCGCTCAGGGTGTGGAAGAGGGCGAGGGTGTTCTGCTTCGCGCCTGGAATCATCCGCGCGCTTTGCTGGCCTGGCTCGCGCTGCTGCAATGTGGGGCGCGGGTTTTACCTGTGAACCCGCAGTTGCCTCAGCCGCTGCTTGATGCGCTGATTCCGGACTTAACGCTGCGTTTTGCGCTGGATCTGGAGGCCGCTATCGAGCTCCCGGAACTCAATCCGTTACAGATGCAGCCATTGCCAGGCGATCACGCCGCAGCGTGGTTACCCGAGCGTTTGAGCACGATGACGTTAACTTCAGGTTCTACCGGGTTGCCAAAAGCGGCTGTTCATACCTGTCAGGCGCATCTGGCAAGCGCGCAGGGCGTACTGTCATTAATGCCGTTTGGTGCTGAAGATGACTGGCTGCTCTCGCTGCCGCTGTTTCATGTTTCCGGCCAGGGCATTTTATGGCGCTGGTTGTTTGCCGGGGCGCGAATGACCGTGCGCGACAAGCAACCGCTGGAGCAAATGCTGGCCGGATGCACCCACGCTTCGCTGGTGCCCACACAGCTGTGGCGCTTACTGGTCAACAACACGCCGGTCACGCTCAAAGCGGTACTGCTGGGCGGTGCGGCAATTCCTGTTGAATTGACGGAGCAAGCGCGCGAGCAAGGGATTCGTTGCTGGTGCGGTTACGGTTTGACGGAGTTTGCTTCTACGGTCTGTGCGAAAGAGGCGGATGGTCTGGCAGATGTGGGTTCTCCTCTGGTGGGCAGAGAAGTCAGAATCGTTGATGATGAAGTCTGGCTGCGTGCCGCCAGCATGGCGCAAGGTTACTGGCGTAACGGACAGCTTATTCCTTTAGTGAACGCGGAAGGCTGGTTTGCAACCCGCGATCGCGGCGTGTTGAAGGACGGCAAGCTAACCATTGTCGGTCGTATGGACAATCTGTTTTTTAGCGGTGGGGAAGGTATACAGCCGGAAGAGGTGGAACGCGTGATTGCCGCACATCCGCATGTTCTGCAAGCCTTTATTGTACCGATAGAAGACAAAGAATTTGGCCATCGCCCGGTGGCGGTCATTGAGTATGACGCTAATGCTGGAGAAACCAATCTGGCTGAGTGGGTAAAAGATAAGCTGGCCCGCTTTCAACAACCGGTATGTTGGCTGACATTGCCGCCCGAACTCAAAGCCGGAGGAATTAAAATTTCGCGCCGTGCGTTATTGGATTGGGTCAGTGCATCATCGTTAACATTAAGAAAACATTAATTATATTTCTCATTTTTGTCATTCCGCAGCTATTGTCCTTTTGTTTATCTGCTAATGTGTAACCTAGTGTGAAATTTTTTAACAAAAGGTGCGCTATGGAATGGCATGTGAAGAAGTCTTGCAGTCACAGAAATGCAGGGAGGCTCTATATCGTACTTTGCGATAGCGGTGGTTCGCTAAAGATGCTTGCTGAGGCGCAATCTTCCGAGCGGGTTAAGCCCGGCGATCTCCTTTCACCGCTGAAGGATGCTCAGTATTGTATTAATCGCGATAAATCCCGGGTGATTAAGATAATTGATGCCAGACAATACATTTGTGATGAATGGGAACGTCTGTTACGACTGTCTGAAGGTAAGTAATCTCAGGGCCGGTGTTTGCGTGAAGGCAGAAAAATCGTCATTAGCCCTGCCATGATGCACAGTACCCCTGCCAGCGCCTTCAACGAAAATGTTCCCTGCCAACCGGGCAGAATCATTGATGCAACCCAAACCAGCACATAGCTCAGGCTGAGCAGGGCATAAGCTTTGCTCAGTGCGAGCTGGTGTAGGGCTTTATGCCAGCAAATAACCGACAGCAAATAACCTGCCAGCCCGGCATATAAAGCAAACGCTCCAATACTGAGAGAGAATACGGCGGAGATGAACGCCAGCGGCTGCAGCATTGGTGGCAGATTATCCATCGCAAAGCCTAGGCTCAACTGGGCAGCAGAGGTGATAATAACGCTACATAATCCCCAAAATATGCCCATTACACCGCACTCCCAAGAATAAATATGCCGGTAATGATCAGCCCAACCCCCAGCCAGTGGCGCGTGGTGACGGGTTCGCGCCAGATTTTCCACGCGGCCAGAGTTACCCAGACAAAGTTAAGGCTCAGCATGGGATAGGCAATACCGACAGGAATGTTTTGTAAAACCGCCAGCCATAGCAGCATGGCCAGGCCGAGGCTTGCTAGAGCAAGCCCAATCCATTGTGTAATGTAGCGTTTTCGCGCACGAACGGAGACCGGGCGGGTCGCCTGCTTCTGGCATAGCTGGCCGCAGACGCTGAGCAGGCTGGCGAGAACTAAGGCTATCCAGATCATTTGGGCCGATACTGAATCAGGACCAGACGCCCCTGATTATCAATGTAATCAGCGGGAGGGATGGCAAGCTGATTAATATCTTCATTCTTATCAATCGAGAGCACGAGCGTAATGTTTCCTTGTTGACGATGTTGCGCTAACCAGTCGGCAAAGTTTTCCCGACTGACAAAGCGGCCCTGGGCATCCGGGTAGCTGAGGCCATATTTTAACTCGCCCGTTTGTCCGTACATCATGATGTCGTCACGCTTCAGGCTCCAGGCCAGCCCCGCAGCAACGCCAACGCTGTCGGTGAGAATATAACGGCTAGAATCCAGCGACTCTTTGGTCATCTCGACAAAAAATTGTGGCTGTTTAGATTCCATAACCCGGTCAGGAATGGAGAAGCCAAACAACAGCGCCAGTCCTAATGGGCACAGCGCTGCGAATTTCCAGTTCTTCTCGCGGTTATTTAGCGTATACCAGCCAAAAAGCGTCCAGATGATAAAGATGCCCCAGGCACAAAAAACCTTATACGTTTCGATATGCGACCAGACCGGTGTCTTCAATGGACCCAGAGTGGAAACAATGAACGTGGCGATAATACCGATCACACCGAACAGAACGTTGATCCAGCCATTCACGCGCAGCGCGGTCGAACCTTTTTCCGCGGCCTGTAGGCCGAAACGTGCCGTCAATATAGCCAGCGGCGCGAAGCAAGAAAGAATATAGGTTGGCAGTTTTCCTTTCGCGATGCTGAAAAACAGGATTGGCATGATAATCCAGCTTAGCAGGTACAGTGCGCTGCGCGGTACATCCCGTTCACGCCAGCCCGTACGCAGCGCGCCGGGGAGCAGCCCGAGCCACGGTAATGTGCCAGCCACAAATATCGGGATGTAGTACCAGACTGGAGCCTTATGCTGGGCATCATCCTGCGCGAAACGTTGAATATGTTCGACCCAGAAGAAGTAATGCCAGAAATCTGGCTCTCGCTGGGCAATCGCTATTCCCCACGGCAACACGATCACGACGCAGCCGACAACCGCCAGCAGACCGTAGATAATGAGATCTTTCCAGCGCTTTTGTGCGAAAACCCACGGCAGTACGCTGAGTACAGGAACGGCAAGCGCCAGGAACCCCTTGGTCATCACGCCCATGCCGCAGGTTAACCCTAACAGCAAAAAAGCGATAATTTTGCGCATTCTGCTCGTAGCCTGCATGCCTTCCCAAAAACAGCACATACCCGCCATTAGCCAGAGCGCAATGATAGGATCAAGTACCGCGTAGGTGCCGATGCTGTAAACCGAAAAAAACGTTAAAAAGATAACTGAAGAGAGTACGGCGGTACGCTTATCCTGCCATAACCGCATGGCAAGCCAGCCTACCAGTAGCGCCGTCAGCAAAGTGGCAAAAATGGCCCCCGCTCTGACACCAAAATTATTGGCGCCAAATAGCCATTGTCCGATGCTGTTTAACCAGTATCCGGCAATCGGTTTTTCAAAATAACGCAGCCCTAAAAAGTGAGGAACGATCCAGTCGCCAGAGGTCAGCATCTCCCGGCTGATTTCGGCATAGCGAGTTTCATCAGGCTGCCAGAGCAGGCGACTGTTGATGGGCAAAATAAAATACAGCGCAATAAAAGCGATAAATGCCAGAGTGTAGTGGGCAGCAGATTTCATTGTGTCACACTCACCGGTTGTTGGCAGCCGATCCATCCCTCTCTGCCGGGAATTTTTCCCCGCACGATCTGCCCTGTTGGCAGTGTGCTGATATCGTCTGGTAACAGCTCGCCAAGTGGGCAAAATGTAATCCCCATATCAGCGGCGCGAGTAAGCAGTTCGTCAAAATTCTGATGAAAGGCGATGCCTTCAACTTCCGCATGAATGGTGTACACCGGTGTTCCTTTGCTCATCTGGATGTGGGCGAGAATATAAGAGTTGAAGTCCACCGCCTGGACCTCCTGACCAACCACTTCATCCCATGTTGGTAACGTGACGGGAATTTGTGGCGTCCCCGTTTTCCCGGATTCCAGCACAGGGCGAAATAACGACGTTCCACGACAGTCGCTGTTATAGCGTAGATGGAATGCTTCTTTGGCATTGACGACGCGGTTATCAGCACGCCATCCGGCAACGGCAGAGCAGGTGACTGGCTGACCGATGATGGCTTCAAGTGCGGTGATGCCTTGCGAAATATCATCAATCAGCTGTTTGTCATTCCAGTTTCCGCTTCGCGCCTGCCAGGCGTGATGATCCCAGGCATGCAAACCGGTTTCATGAATCTGGGCGGTTTGTGCAATGATTGCCGCGTTGGCCTGGCCAATCTCTTTTCCCGGCCATGCGGTTCCCGCCAATAAAATATCCCATCCGTAGAGTGATGCTGCGTTTGAACGCAACATCTTCCACAGAAATTGTGGCTTCACAAGACGCCAGAGATGGCGCCCCATGTTGTCAGGTCCAACGCTAAAGAAAAAACTTGCCCGAACGTTATGTCGGTTTAATGTCTCCAGCAGGCGGGGCACGCCTTCGCGCGTCCCCCTGAATGTATCGACATCAATGCGCAAGCCTACTTTGGTCATGATGTGTGTTCCGTGATATCCACACTGCGTAAGAAGAAGTCCAGCGTCTCTTCTACCGTTTCCTGCATCTCAATGGTCGGTTCCCAGTTCAGGCAGCGTTTTGCATTGCGAATGTTAGGTTTACGATGCTCAACGTCTTGATAACCTTTACCGTAGTAGCTGCTGCTTTCGACGTCACGGAAACCGGCAAACGGCGGGAAGTGGTTACGCAACGGATGTTTTTCAAAGCAGGAAAGCAGCATTTCTGCCAGTTCCTGAATACTTGCTTCGTTCTGCGGATTACCGATGTTGATAATCTCGCCGTCACAGCGGCCGCCTTCGTTTTCAATGATGCGGTACAGGGCTTCGATACCATCGCGAATGTCGGTAAAGCAGCGCTTTTGCTTGCCGCCTTCAATCAGCTTAATCGGTGAACCTTCCACCAGATTGAGGATCAGTTGGGTAATGGCGCGTGAGCTGCCGATACGCGCGGCGTTAAGGCTGTCCAGACGCGGTCCCATCCAGTTAAACGGGCGGAACAGGGTGAAGCGCAATCCCTCTTTTTCGCCGTACGCCCAGATAACACGGTCCAGCAACTGCTTGGATACGGAGTAGATCCAGCGTGGTTTATTGACCGGGCCGACGATCAGATTCGAACTGTCTTCATCAAAGACTTTGTCGGTACACATGCCGTAGACTTCGGAGGTTGACGGGAAAATGATGCGCTTGCGGTATTTCACGCAGTAACGAATGATTTTCAGGTTCTCTTCAAAATCGAGCTCAAATACGCGCAGCGGGTTGCGGGTATATTCGATTGGCGTTGCGATCGCCACCAGCGGCAGCACAACGTCGCATTTTTTCACATGATATTCAATCCATTCGGAGTGAATGCTGATATCACCTTCGACGAAATGGAATCGCGGATGTTGCAGGAAACGCCCAATGGCGTCGCTGCCAATATCGAGTCCATACACTTCATAATTATCTTCTTGCAGCAGGCGCTCGGTCAGATGGTTACCAATGAAGCCGTTAACGCCGAGGATCAGCACGCGAGTACGGCGTTTGCTGGTGGTCACTGACTGGCTGTTCAGGCGAGAACCTGGCACCAGGCCCAGAACCTGCGCTAACTGTGACCCCTGCATTGCAATACCATCGCCAGCTTGTCCGGTAATAATCTCCAGTGCGCCATCGGCACAGGCGATCAGTAAAGGAGAAACGGAGATAACGGTGCCCGGTTGGGCTACGAGGTCATTTGTGCAAACGCGTGATGACCAGACGGTGAATTTTTGCGTACCGACATAGCTAAATGCGCCCGGCCATGGCTCGCTGACGGCACGAACCTGATTATTTAACTCTGCGGCTGGTTTGTTCCAGTCGAGGAAGCTATCTTCCGGCGTACGGCGACCAAAACAGGTAGCCTCTGCTTCCTGTTGGGGGAGTTCTGCATAATCTCCCGTTTTAATCGCGGGCAGCGCCTCTTCCAGCAGGTGACGCGCTGCCTGGCACAGCTTATGGTGCAGCGTTAACGCCACATCATCTGGTGAAATAGCGACATGCTGCTGGGCAACAATGGCTCCGGCATCCGCGCGTTTAACCATGCGGTGAAGCGTGACGCCGGTTTCGGTTTCACCATTGACCAATACCCAGTTCAGCGGTGCGCGGCCACGGTATTTCGGCAGCAGCGAGCCGTGCAGATTAAATGCACCCTTAGGGGCAAGGCTGAGGATCTCATCACTCAGTAAATGGCGATAGTAGAACGAGAAGATAACATCGGGTGCCAGTTGGCTAATGCGCTCAATCCACAGGGGATGATTAACCTCGTCGGGGGCGTAAACCGGGATACCGGCGCTGGCGGCGAGGCGGGAAACTGATCCAAAAAACGCTTTTTCACCTGGGTTATCGGTGTGCGTAAAAATGGCAGCGATTTCATAACCTGCATCCAACAAGGCCTGGACACCCTGACATCCCATATCGTGATAGGCAAATACGACAGCTTTCATGCGCGGTTTTCCTCGGTTGACTGCGTGGTTTGTGGGCGGATAACGTGTTGAACAAAATAGCGGGGGCGGGCGCGGACATCGTTATAGATGCGGCCGATATATTCGCCGAGTAAACCCATGCCAATAAACTGTGCGCCGATAAAGGTAAACAGGACGGCAAACAGCATGAATACCCCTTCCGCTGCCCACTGTGGGCCGAGCGTCAGGCGCAGAACAACAAGCAGGACTGATAAGGTAAAGCCCGTGGCGGCAATCACGCTGCCCAACAGGCTCAACATGCGAAGCGGTGTTGTTGTAAGGCAAGTCACCAGGTCATACATCAGGTTGATCAGACGCATAAAGCTGTATTTGGAGTCACCAAATTCACGCTCTGCATGATGTACCGGGATCTCCGTGGCGCGACGGGCAAAAATGTTGGCCAGAATCGGGATAAAGGTGCTGCGCTCCTGGCAATGCAGCATGGCATCGACGATGTGACGGCGATAGGCGCGTAGCATGCAGCCGTAGTCACCCATCGCTTTGCCGGTGGTGCGCTGTATCAGATGGTTGATCATTCGTGAGGCGGTCTTACGAAATACGCTGTCCTGACGGTTCTGGCGTACCGTACCCACCACATCGAAGCCTTCATCTGCGGTGGCGACCAGCCGCGGAATTTCCTCCGGTGGGTTTTGCAAATCGGCATCCAGCGTGATGATCAAGTCTCCGCTGACATGGCTGAAACCGGCCATAATCGCCGAGTGCTGTCCGTAATTACGGTTCAGCAAAATAGAGACGATATGGCTGTTCGGCGCCTGAGAGGCGTCCATCATCAACTGAGCGGAACGGTCGCTGCTGCCGTCGTCAATTAGCAGAATTTCATAGTCTTTGCCCAATTTCTCGCAGGCGGCGCTGGTGCGTCTGATTAACTCTGGCAGGCTTTCCTGTTCATTAAAAACGGGAATGACCACCGAGACTTTTTTGATCGGGGTTGCTTCAAACATGGTTATTGTCCTGCAATTTCGCGAAGTGCCGTAATGACCCGCTGAGTGTCAGCGTCGGTCATGTCGGGGAATAACGGCAGCGAGCAGATGCGTGCGCTATTCCATTCTGTATTGGGGAGCGAAAGAGTAGTGAAGCGTTCGCGATAATATTTTTGCGTATGGGCTGCACGAAAATGCAGACCGGTGCCGATATCTTTGGTCTTCAGCGCTTCCATCAGGGCATCTCTGCTCAACCCGCAGCGCGTTTCGTCAACACGAATGATGAATAAGTGCCAGGCATGAACGTGCGACCATTGGGGCAGGCCCAGCGGTTGAAATGGCGTATCAGCCAGCGCTTGTTGATATTGCTGGGCAATTTGCGTCCGGCGTGAGTTCAGTTGCTCCAGCTTATTCAGCTGTACCAGCGCAATAGCGGCATTGATATCCGTCAGGTTGTATTTGTATCCTGGCGCAAGCACTTCGGCCTGCGGCGCCCGACCATAGGTTTGTCGATCAAAAGCATCAACCCCCAGACCGTGAAACTTCAGACTGCGAAGCCGCTGAGCAAGCTGGCTGTCGTCGGTAACGATCAGTCCACCTTCCGCACAGGTGATATTTTTAATGGCGTGAAACGAGAAAATTGCCGTACCGCGAGCACCGACATGACGGCCCTTATACAACGTCCCCACGGCATGGGCCGCATCTTCTATTACCGGGATGCCATAACGCTCGCCAATGGCATAAATCGCGTCAAGGTCGGCGGGGGCGCCTGCGTAATGTACTGGAACAATGGCTTTAGTTCGTGGGGTAATAGCGGCTTCAATTTGCTCAGGTGTCACCATAAGCGTATCGCGGTCGACGTCGATCATGACGGGCGTCGCACCCAGCAGGACAATCATGTTGAGGGTGGAAACCCACGTCATCGACGGCGTTATGACCTCGTCGCCTGCGCCTATGCCCAACGCCATCAGCGTGATGTGCATGCCCGCCGTGGCGGAGCAGACGGCGACGGCGTGTTGATTTCCTGTGAGCTGACAGAAGGCTTCTTCCAGCTGTTGATTTTTCGGACCGGTGGTTATCCACCCAGAGTCCAGAACGGCCTTCACTGCGGCAAGTTCTTCAGCACCCATTGCCGGGCGAGAGAAAGGCAAAAAGTCAGACATCATTATTCCTTCAAGCCATTTAACGCCACCGAAGCTTTTTTTTAGTGATAAACAGGGGCGTCGTTAATTATTTCATCAGGCTACAAAGGTTAATGACTGAAGGTTAATTTATCCTTAAGAGTTTAAGGTTTGGGATAGACGGGTAAATAGAGGTGGTTTTTATTTATCTTTATGAAATTAAATTATTTTATCTGTTTTTTACGGCATTGCTGTTTGCTATAAGTTGATGAGTGCAATGCCGCTATTCGGAATGTTAATTATATGCCGTTATTAAAATGATAACCTACAGTAACCCTTTCAAGGTTAACGTTTTACGCGTGGCGATATTTAAATCGTAGGCACCGAGATCTTCCGGTTTAACCCAGGCGAATGCCTGGAACTCTTCGTTAATGTTCACTTCACGATTCGCCGCCACACAATCGAAGATGAGATAAATCATGTAAATTTCTTCCTGACTGCCATCAGCGTAGGTTTTAGTGCGAATATCATCACTGAAGGTCCAGGGGGTAATTTCTGATAACACCAGTTGTTCGCCCAGCTCTTCCCTCACTTCACGGCGCAGAGCTTCTTCAATACGTTCACCCGGTTCAACACCGCCGCCAGAAAGCGCCCACTGACCGGGAAACACACCGCGGTCATCAGCCATTTTGCAGAGTAAATAACAGCCATCGTTTTGAATTAATGGGCAAACAATCGTTCTTTGGCGCATCATTCGAGTCCTTGTAGGGGAGGTATAGAAAATTCCATCATGTGCTCATCTTACCTTTTGCTGGCGGCAGAAAAAATGTTTCATCGGCAATTAAGAGCGCTTTGGCAGGGAAAACAGGATGTTTGTTGAAAATGACGTTCTGGGACGCTCAGTTGTGTAATTGGCACAAGAATTTAACCTTAAACAAATCTTGTGAGTAGTATTTAGTTACAATATGCCATTGCATCGCTTTTTTAGCTCATTGATTCCTCGCCATCTGACAGTACAATTCATCGGTTTTGGGGCTATGTTTTGATTCTTGCTGGAAAGGATAGAAAATGAAAAAAAGTTTAATGTTGGGTTTTGCCGGAATGCTGTTTGTTTCCGCGTCGGCGAGCGCGATTAGCATCAGCGGCCAGGCTGGCGAAGACTACACCAACCTGGGATTCGGTATGGGCACTGAGAGTACTGGTCTGGCCGTCAGCGGTAACTGGATGCATAACGATGACGACGGTGATGTTGCCGGGCTGGGTTTAGGTCTGAATATCCCACTGGGGCCGCTGATGGCGACCGTTGGTGGTAAAGGTGTTTATACCAATCCAAACGATGGCGATGAAGGCTATGCTGCTGCTGTCGGTGGCGGTTTACAATGGCCGATTGGCGACAGCTTCCGTCTGTTTGGTGAGTATTATTACTCTCCTGATTCGCTTTCCAGCGGTATCGACAGCTATGAAGAAGCAAATGCCGGTGCGCGTCTGACCATTATGCGTCCGCTGAGTATCGAAGCCGGTTATCGTTACCTGAACCTGGCAGGTAAAGACGGCAACCGTGATAACGCGATTGCTGATGGCCCGTACGTTGGGGTTAACGCCAGCTTCTAACATTTCTGGCGCGGCGTTCAGTCGCGCCTTCCCCCCTCCATGCGTTATAGTGTTTTCATCATAAAAGCAGGAGAACACGATGTTAAACGTGGAGATGCTATCCACCGGGGATGAAGTGTTGCACGGACAAATCGTCGACACTAATGCCGCCTGGCTGGCCGATTTTTTCTTTAATCAGGGTTTACCGCTAACACGCCGCAATACGGTAGGTGACAATCTTAACGATTTAGTCGCCGTTTTACGTGAGCGTAGCGAACACGCCGATGTTCTGATCGTTAATGGCGGTCTGGGGCCAACCAGCGATGATTTGAGCGCGCTGGCAGCGGCAACGGCAAAAGGCGAAGGACTGGTGCTGCATGAAGCATGGCTGGCCGAGATGGAGCGATATTTCCGCGATCGTGGTCGCGTGATGGCGCCGAGCAACCGCAAACAGGCTGAACTTCCAGCCAGCGCTGAGTTTATCAATAATCCTGTGGGAACCGCGTGCGGGTTCGCCCTGAAGCTTAACCGCTGCCTGATGTTCTTTACACCGGGTGTACCGTCAGAATTCAAAGCCATGGTTGAGCATGAGATTCTGCCTCGTTTGCGTGAGCGTTTCTCTTTGGCTCAGCCCCCGTTATGCCTGCGATTAACCACCTTTGGCCGTTCTGAAAGCGACCTGGCGCAGAGCCTGGATCCGCTGCCGTTACCTCCGGGAGTAACAATGGGTTATCGCTCCTCAATGCCAATTATTGAGCTAAAGCTGACCGGGCCGGATTCTCAACGGGAAGCGATGCTGGCGCTGTGGCCAGAAGTTAAGCGGGTTGCCGGGCAGAATATGATTTTTGAAGGCACGGAAGGCTTGCCCGCGCAAATCGCCCGCTCGTTGCAGGAACGGCAATACAGTCTGACGCTGAGCGAACAATTCACCGGTGGTCTGGTGGCACTCCAGCTTTCTCGTGCGAATGCGCCACTGTTGGCGAGTGAAGTGGTTCCGCCCCAGGAAGAAACGCTGGCGCAAACGGCACATTGGATAACTGAGCGACGCAGCAAACATTATGCTGGATTGGCACTCGCGATATCGGCTTTCGAAAACGAACATATTAACTTTGCGCTGGCCACGCCTGATGGGACACACGCCTTGCGCGTACGGCTGAATGCAAATCGCTACAGCCTGGCGATTCGTCAGGAAGTGTGCGCGATGATGGCGCTAAATATGCTGCGCCGCTGGCTTAACAATCAGGATATCGCTAGCGAACACGGCTGGATCGAAGTGGTTGAGTCGTTGACGATTTAATCATTGATTGGGAAGGCTAAATGCCTTCCCAATCTGGTTCATGCGGTGGTATCGCCAGGCAATAGCCCGGTAATTAACTGAATTAAATCACGATCAATTCCCTTTTCCAGCATCATGCGCGCGATACGTAAGGCTTCTTCTTGTGTACCTTTCTGTATTCCTTGCGCTAATCCTTGTTGTATCCCTTGTTGTAGCCCATTGTGGTGACCTTCTTGTTTTAACCTCTCTGCGATTGTCATCAACCTCTCCTTATGATGGGGGGAACGTTCGGCGACTTCATGGATAAATTCGCCGACGTGAGAAACGTCACCGTACCGTAGCAGGTAATTAAATAGCGTTTGTAGCTGGCTGTCATTAGCGGTGCTTGTAACTAATAGCGAGACCAGGCGGTCCACCAACCCCATCAAATCACGATCGCGGATATGTTTTTGCATCAACTCTAGCAGTGCAACACGCCGATGCTGTGCGATTTCATCGTCAGGTATCACGGTAATGTCGACCAGCGGAAAAGCCTCTGAATACAGTTGTCGAGCCAGCTGTGGATTGTCAAATTCATCCAGCCAGTTGAGCGACCAGGGATAGGGACTTTGTTGGCCGTGATAAAACAACATGGGGATCACCAGCGGCAGCGTTTTATTGCCGGCATCAAGATGATACTGCATCGCAGCGGTGGCATAACGCATCAGGCGAAATGCCATGTGCGGTACCGCCGTACTCTGATGTTCAATAACACAATAAATATAGCCCAGGCCTTCGCGGGTTTTTAGTGACCACACTAAGTCGGAGTAGTATGCGCGGAGATCTTGTTCGATAAAACTGGTGGACTCCAGCTTCAGCGTTTGTAAATCGCATATCTCACGTAATGTGGCGGGAAGATGTATATCCAGAAAATCCCGAGCCATCTCAGGGTAAGACATTATCTTTTTAAAAACGGCATCATGCGGTGTAGATGTAGTGGATTTAGCCATGGTAGTCCGTCACCAGAAAGAGAAGATGGCGTGACGGTATCCACTTTTAATCTGCGCCGCATGCGGGAAATGGGTTCTTTGCGTGGATGAATCAGAGATAAATACGCCCGACTGCAACGTATTCAATTAAGCGGAACGGGCTACGCAAAAAATGCCCGGTAGCAAATGCAAATGCCACCGGGCAACAGAGTTAACCCAACGCTTTGGCAAGCAGGGTGATGGGATGTTCGCAACGCTTACTGGTAGACATCTCAATCTGCCATTTACAGGTTTCGCAGTCGGTGACGACGATATCAGCGCCGCTTTCTTCAATTTGGCGGAATAACGGTGCGCCAATAGACTGGGAAGTCGGATAGTTTTCCTTTTTAAAGCCGTAAGTCCCGGCAATCCCGCAACACTGAGAATCCAGCACCGTCAGCTCCAGCCCCGGAATTTGTCGCAGTAGCTCCAGTGTATAGAGGGTCCAGCCCATTTTCTCCATGTGACATGGCGTGTGATAGACCACCTTCAGCGGCAGCGTTTTCAGCGGCAGCGTTTTACCTTCATCCAGCTTGCGCCACAGCCAGCGGGTTGCCAGTTCAATGTGTTCACGCAGGCCTGAGTTGTCGACATCCAGCACTTCCGGATATTCATCACGTAGCGCAAAGGTACAGGTCGATGAGGTGGCGATCACCGGAATGCCTTTACCATCAATCGCCTCCCTGAGTGAGGCCACGTTGCTTACTGCCTGCTTACGCGCTTTATCGGTAAAGCCGTTGGCAATCAGCGGTACGCCGCAGCATTTCTCTTTGCTCAGCAGTTGTACGCCGGTTCCCATCGCATTCAATACCTTGATCAGGTCTTTGCCGAGCTGGGGATGGTTGTAATTCACAAAACAGCCGTGGAAAAAGGCGACCTGATCCTGATACTGCGCCTGCTGTGCGGCAACGCTGCGATACCAGCGGCGGAAGGTGCCAAAGGAGTACTTCGGCAGCGTACGGCGATGATCGATTTTTAGCGCGTAATCCAGCAGCTGACGTACTGGTTTCAGCGAGGTGGCGGTATTCACTATTGGGGCGAAGGGGGTGGATACGCTACCCATCAAATCGGTATGGCTTAAGACAAAATTACGCAGCGATGGGCGCGTTGTGTCGTATTTGGCGCGCGCGCGCTGGATGATATCACCGATTTTCACGTCTGACGGACAGGCCACTTCGCAGCGCTTACAGTTGATGCAATATTTCAGCGCCTCGTCATATAACGCGCCATCTTTCAGGCGTAAGCGTTCACCGTCCGGACCGGCCTGCTTAGGGCCTGGGTAGCTCGGATTGACGCGGCTTACCGGGCAGGCGGTGGTGCACACCGTGCATTTGATACAACTTTCAAAACGTGTGTCGCTCATTGCTGTCCTCCTGCACGTTTCGCAATATGATGTGCGGCATGTAAGGCGCTAACTGCGCACACGCCGCCTCCGCAACCCTGGGCTATAGGGTCGAATCCGCCGAGGACGGAACCAATGGCATACATGTTCTCTATCGTTTTTCCCGCCAGTGATGGGCGCAGTGCGGAATCGGTAGTTACACCAAACTGTTGCCACGGTTGTGGATCGAAAACATCACGCTGATACCACTCGGCGCGGGTGGCGGTTTGCTGTACATCCAGTCCCAGGATTGGTTCGTGGATTGCCTCACGCGTGGCGATCAGTCCGCTGCTGAAGAAGCTGCCGCTCGCGAGCACGGCAAAACGTGGCCGCAAGGGGATATCGGCATGATTTCGGGTCCAGATTTCGCTGACCACGCCATCCTGACAGGTGATTTTTTTCACTTCATCACCCGGCATCCACACACCGCCCTGACGCACAAACTGGCGCTGCAACTTGTTGTGCAAACGCATGCCCAGTACCGAGGGCGGTAGGGTCGGTAACAGTGTCAGCGAGCAGGGGAGGCGCTCGTTAAGCCACTGCCAGAGCCGCTCATCTGCCAGACCGAAGCAGGCCGGCATGATTATCATGTCGCAGGTTTTTGCCATTGGCAGCAATGCGTCATAGAGCAGCGACCATTTATCTTCGTTATCCAGCAGGCGCGCAATGTTGACGGCGCGAAACTCGGTCGGGTTATCACGCAGGACATCCAGCTCAGGGAGATCGATTTCTGCTGTCTCGACGCTGAGATTGCGTTGGCGTAATGATGCCGCGGCGAGATGCGCCTGAAAATCCAGTAAACCGCTAATACCCACAACGCAGATACGCTCTGCAGACAGCGGCCAGACCGGCACTTCCGGGGAACTTAACCAGGTTGAGCGCAAGGTTCCTAACGGGGTTACGCGTTGATGTGAATGATGTACCTTGCCCTGCAAATGCGTGCCGCATTCTTCCAGCAGATTTTGCGCCTGTTGGGCCAGCTCCAGAACGTTCTGCGTTCCGATGGTGCTATACGGATGTGCGGGGGCCTGAGTGCGCAGCGCATTCAAACCCGCTTCAATATCCGTCACCGGTTGACCATCGGGTAAGCTGCTGAGCAAATCCAGTGAGCCGGAGGAAAAATGCAGGGCGCTTTGGCCGCGGGTAACAATCGTGCAGCGCAGTCCGCTTTTTTGCAGTTGCAGGCCACATAGCAGTCCGGCGAGGCCGCCGCCGATAATGACGGTATCAAATTTCATCCTGGTGCTCCTTTTCCAGACCACACAACCCTTGATAAACCCAGCGCGTGAATTCGCTTTCGCGCAGCGCATCTCCCCAGGCGATAGGCTGCACGCCTTTCCAGCGTTCGTTGAGGAAGTCGGAAAGCTGGGTAATAGACTGCGCTGCGGTAGTGACATTAAAACGTTGCAGCAAACCTGCCGCGCGGCAGGCACACAATTCGCCCTGGCAGGTCCCCATTCCAACACGGGTACGGCGACGCAAATCGAGCAGGCTGTTGACGGTTAAATTTTCGACGGCGTATTGCACTTCGCCTGCGGTGACCGCTTCGCATTCGCAGACCAGGCTGCGGTGCTGACGGCCTTCGCTAAGCCACGCTGGGGTGCGATCGCCGTGACGGTAGACCGCTGAGCCGCGCAATGGCGCGGGCAATGAGATCACGCGTTTAAGCGTATGCTCGGTAGACTCCTGCGAACCAGGCAGCGCGGTGTCTGCCGTTGTACAAGGTTGGGTATTACCCAGCTTACGGCAAACGGCATCGGTGGCCCATTCTGCCATCAGGCGATAGGTCATCAGTTTGCCGCCGGTAATGGTGATAAAACCATCCAGTCCGTCACGCTCTGCGTGATCGAACAGTACAATCCCGCGGCTGACGTTACGACCGCTTGGATCGTCGTCGCTGGCTACCAGCGGGCGTACGCCGGAGTAGGCGCGTAAAATGCGCGTTTTCGCCATAATCGGCGCCAGCTTCTCGCCTTCACGCAGCAGAATATCGACCTCTTCTGCGGTGACGCGGTTGCTGTCGATATCGTCGTAATCAATGTGCTGTGAGGTGGTACCGATCAGCGAAATGGTATCGCCAGGCACCAGAATATCGGCGTCAGAGGGCTTACGGCAGCGGTTAATGACATGCTGGTTAATGCGATGATCCATAATCAGCAACGAACCTTTGGCCGGGAACATACGGATGCTCAGATCGGCATATTCCGCAATGCGTTGACCCCAGATCCCGGCGGCGTTGACGACAACCGGTGCATGCAGGGACTGCATTTCGCCTGTCAGATGATTGCGCACATTAACGCCGCAAACCGTTGCGCCTTCGCGGATCAGTCCCGTCACTTCATGTGCCGTTAAGATAACCGCGCCATGCTCACGCGCATCCAGCATGTTAGCCGCGGTTAAACGGAAAGGATCGACCGTCCCGTCTGGTACTTTTACTGCACCAATCAGCTGTGGATTCACGGAAGGTTCGATAATACGTGCCTGCTGAGGGTCAATCGCTTCTGCGCGGATCCCTGCCTCTTCACAGGCGCGAATAAAGGTGGCCTGGAAGGACAGCTCATCCTCCGGCAGGGTAATAAACAGACCGTCCGTTGGCTCAACGCAATGACGGGCGATACGTTTCAGAATTTGGTTTTCGCTGATGCACTCACGGGCAGATTCAGCGTCGGTGACGGCGTAGCGTGCACCGCTGTGCAGCAGGCCGTGGTTGCGCCCGGTCGCACCAGTGGCGATATCGTGGCGTTCCACTAAGATGACGCGCAACCCGCGCAGCGCACAGTCGCGTGCGATCCCTGCACCTGTTGCTCCCCCACCAATGATAATCACGTCACTTGTTTGCGAGTCGCGAGTTTTCATTGTTTTTCCTCACAGTTCGTTTTTTATCATTTAGCCACATAAAAAACATGGATTGTTTGATTTCGCGCATAATCGCTCATTATTCGAAAATGAAACGTGATTTCGTGCGCCTTTATGAACATTTGTCATAAATCTGTAACAATATGTGCTGCGTTTCACATTTTTGTTATGTATCTTTCCTTAACATCGCGGCCACACTGGGAGCGGTAGGGTAGTAATGACGAACTGCAGTGTTTACTTCGAATGAAAGACGGCCACGGAGGCTACACTATGTTGAGCATTTTTAAACCAGCGTCACACACGGCGCGTTTACCTGCAGCGGAGATCGATCCGACATATCGTCGATTACGTTGGCAGATTTTTCTGGGGATTTTCTTTGGTTATGCCGCGTACTATCTGGTACGTAAGAACTTTGCCCTTGCGATGCCGTATCTGGTTGAGCAAGGTTTCTCGCGTGGCGATCTGGGTTTTGCGTTGTCCGGTATCTCCATTGCTTACGGATTTTCGAAATTCATCATGGGGTCCATTTCGGATCGCTCGAATCCGCGCGTTTTCCTGCCAGCCGGTCTGATTCTGGCCGCCGCAGTAATGCTGTTCATGGGCTTTGTGCCGTGGGCGACATCGAGCATCGCGATAATGTTTGTGCTGTTGTTCCTCTGCGGATGGTTCCAGGGGATGGGCTGGCCGCCGTGTGGCCGTACTATGGTGCACTGGTGGTCGCAGAAAGAGCGTGGGGGCATTGTTTCCGTCTGGAACTGTGCGCATAACGTGGGTGGCGGTCTGCCTCCGCTGTTGTTCCTGCTGGGTATGGCCTGGTTCAATGACTGGAAAGCGGCGCTGTATATGCCTGCTTTCGGTGCGATCGTCGTCGCGCTGATTGCTTTTGCCCTGATGCGTGACACACCACAGTCCTGTGGTCTGCCGCCTATCGAAGAGTATAAGAACGACTATCCGGACGATTACACCGAGAAAGCGGAAGAAGAGCTGACTGCAAAGCAGATCTTCATGCAGTACGTACTGCCGAACAAACTGTTGTGGTACATCGCTATCGCTAACGTGTTTGTTTATCTGCTGCGTTACGGCATCCTGGACTGGTCACCGACCTACCTGAAAGAAGTGAAGCATTTCGCACTGGACAAATCATCCTGGGCCTACTTCCTGTATGAGTATGCGGGTATTCCGGGCACGCTGTTGTGCGGCTGGATGTCGGATAAAGTCTTCCGTGGTAACCGTGGCGCGACTGGCGTGTTCTTTATGACGCTGGTAACTATTGCGACCATCGTTTACTGGATGAACCCGGCAGGCAACCCGAACGTCGATATGGCTTGTATGATCATCATCGGCTTCCTGATCTACGGCCCGGTAATGTTGATTGGTCTGCACGCGCTGGAACTGGCACCGAAAAAAGCGGCGGGAACGGCGGCTGGCTTTACCGGTCTGTTCGGTTATCTCGGCGGTTCTGTGGCCGCGAGCGCTATTGTTGGCTACACCGTTGACTTCTTCGGTTGGGACGGCGGCTTTATGGTAATGATTGGCGGTAGCGTGCTGGCGGTTATTCTGCTGGTGGTCGTCATGATTGGCGAAAAACGCCATCACGAAGAGATGGAACTGAAGCGTAACGGGGGCTAATAGATGAAAACTACATTGAAAAGTCTCAGCGTGGCACTGATGATCGCAGGTATGGTGGTCAGCAGTGCGGCGGTTGCCGCAGATAAGATCGTGATTGCGCACCGTGGCGCCAGCGGTTATCTACCGGAGCATACGCTACCTGCGAAAGCGATGGCCTATGCTCAGGGGGCGGATTACCTGGAACAAGATTTGGTGATGACCAAAGATGACCATCTGGTCGTCCTGCATGACCACTATCTTGACCGCGTTACCGATGTTGCCGAGCGTTTTCCGGATCGTGCGCGTAAAGACGGGCGTTACTACGCTATCGACTTTACGCTGGATGAAATTAAATCGCTGAAATTTACCGAAGGCTTCGATATCGAAAATGGCAAAAAGGTCCAGACCTACCCAGGGCGTTTCCCGATGGGTAAATCTGATTTCCGCGTGCACACGTTCGAAGAAGAAATTGAGTTTGTTCAGGGATTAAATCATTCCACCGGTAAAAACATCGGTATTTACCCGGAAATGAAAGCGCCGTGGTTCCATCACCAGGAAGGGAAGGACATTGCGGCTAAGACGCTGGAAGTACTGAAAAAGTACGGGTATACCGACAAGAACGACAAGGTCTATCTACAGTGTTTTGATGTTGCTGAGTTGAAGCGCATTAAAAATGAACTGGAACCGAAGATGGGGATGGATCTCAATCTGGTACAGTTGATTGCGTACACTGACTGGAATGAAACCCAGGAGAAAAAGCCGGACGGTAGTTGGGTTAATTACAACTACGACTGGATGTTTAAACCGGGTGCCATGAAGCAGGTTGCGCAGTATGCGGACGGCATTGGGCCGGACTACCACATGCTGATTGATGAGAAGTCGAAGAAGGGCAATATCTCGTTAACTGGCATGGTGCAGGACGCACATCAGAATAAGATGGTGGTGCATCCTTATACCGTTCGTGCCGATCAACTGCCGGATTACACCACTGATGTAAACCAGCTGTATGGCATTCTTTATAACAAGGCGGGCGTTGACGGGCTGTTCACCGACTTCCCCGACAAAGCAGTGAAATTCTTAAATAAAGAGTGATGGCGTAAGGCCTGTGATGCACCTCCGGTCACAGGCCTTAATGGATGAAACGTTTTAACTGCTAGATAAGGCCGTCTGTTGTCAACGTTTCCATACATGCCTGCAGGAGAAATAAAGGGCTGCCGTCTACCGGCGGCTCTTTTGCCAGTAAGGATATCTGTCGATAGAATGTCGGTTCCAGCGCGACAGAGCGCACTTTCCCACCAACCGCCTTCAGCGTTAATTCCGGTAATAACGCCATACCCAGCCCCTGACGAATAAAGCTCATCGCGGTATCCGGATGGTTAAACTCGTATTTAATGACCGGTTCAATTCCCTTCTCTTTAAATAGCGCCATGATGCTTAATTCATAGCGACCTTTGCTGATAATTAGCGGTTCTCCAACCAGTTGTTCCACTGAAATTGTGCTGGTGGCAGCCAGCGGATGGCTTTCAGGAAGTACGACGGTAAATTTGTCGCGATACACCGGTACGCAGTACATGTCATTTACCGGGAAATGTACAAATCCCGCATCGATATCCCCACTGCGCAGGGAATCAACGATTGCCGTGCTGTTTTCTTCATAAGGGATAATTTTGATGTGCGGGTGGTGCTGTTCGAAGTGGTGGATGATGCCGGGCAAAATGCAGGCACAGGCGCTGGGAAAGCAGCCGATACGCAGAGTTCGGGCCGGGTTTTGTCGTTCTTGCTCGGCAATCTCTTTCACCGCGTTGGTTTCAGACACGATCGTCCGCAGGTGTGAAACGATCCGACACCCGGCTGGGCTAAGTTGAATGTCTTTGCGGCGTTCGCGGATAAGAATATCAACCCCTAGCTCTTCCTCCAGGGCTGAAATTGCCTGACTTACGGCGGATTGGGTCATATATAGCCGCTTGCTGGCTTCGGTAAAACCCCCGTACTCAAGCACGGCAAGCAGGGCGTGGATCTGTGTTAATGTCATTAGATCCCTCTAATCAACAATATTAAAACGATTAATTTCTCTAATATAATGGACCTGTTTATACTTGCGGTCTACCGTAAAATCACACTTCGACGCACCTGTCCGTAGTTCAGTTGAGCTGAGCGTTGCCTGCGTGCGCCGTCTGGACAGGCTGTCGAATATGAAAGAAAAACTGTGGACGAAAGATTTTTGGGCGATAACGATAATCAGCTTTATTATATTTTTTGTTTTTTATGTCCTGCTCACGCTATTACCGATCTATATTTCGGATCGCCTGCATGCCACTCCAGATAAGGCCGGATTATTAGTCACCTTCTTTCTGGGGGCCGCCATTGTTGTGCGCCCGTTTGCGGGACAATGGGTAGGAAAATATTCGAATAAAACGATTCTGGTGCTCTCTTCTCTGGCCTTTTTGGTGGTCACTGCGCTGTATCCTTTTTGCCACTCAATTGAATCACTGCTGTTAATTCGGGTGCTTCATGGTGTGACGTTTGGCGTTATTACCACGGTAAAAGGAACGATTTCCGCGCGGTTGATACCGGCCTCCCGACGTGGGGAGGGCATCAGTTTTTTCTCATTAGCGATGGGGCTGGCGATGGTTGTGGGGCCATGGGTGGGCCTGAACATGGCGCGCTGGGGGGCATTTACCACGGCGTTCTGGCTGTGTAGCGCGGTTGCCACGCTAGGTATCATCCTGTCTTTGATCGTTACCGTACCGCCAGTTATCCGCCATGCTGACGGCTCCAAACCGAAGCTTGGGTTTGCGGCAATGTTTGACCGTGCCGCGATGCCTTTCGCGATGGTGACGTTTTTCATGACTTTCTCCTACGCGGGTGTTTCCGCCTTCCTGGCATTGTATGCGCGGGAACTCGATCTGATGGCCGCCGCCAGTAATTTCCTGTTGTGTTACGCCATTTGCCTGATGATCTGTCGAACCTTTACCGGCAATATTTGTGATAAAAAAGGGCCGAAATACGTGGTCTACCCGTGTTTGCTGGCCTTTACCGTTGGGCTGGTGGCGCTGGGCTATACTAACGGCAGCATTATGATGATTATTTCAGGTGGATTAATCGGCATTGGTTATGGTTCGGTTACGCCGGTATTTCAGACACAAATTATTAGCTCGGTGGAACCCCATAAAATTGGTATCGCCAATTCGCTGTTTTTCAATGCGATGGATGCAGGAATGGCAATCGGCGCGTTTATCATGGGGATGATGGTCGAGGGTGTGGGATATCGGGCGATTTATCTGGTGGGTGCACTGCTGGTGGTACTGGCCGGGGCGCTGTACATCATGCAGATGAAAAAGCGCGGAGACGTGGTACTGGTCTCCGCGCATGAAGTTCACTAAACACTACAGCTCTATTTCAATATCGCCTTTTGCCCGGCAACAGCACGGCAATATTTCACCGGGCTGAATGAAGGCCAGCGGTTCTGCAATCCAGTCAACCTGTCCCGCCACCAGGCGGGTACGGCAGGAGCCGCAGTAGCCTTCACGACACTGATATTCGACTTCAACATCGTGCGACTCGAGCGCGGCAAGCAGGGAAGGGTGTCCATCCTGGCACAGCAACTGTGTGCCAGAGATGCGCAGAGTCACGCGGCCCATCAGAGCTGGAAGTTACTCAGATCGTCAGTATCGACTTCGGAATCGATCTGGCCGACCAGATAAGAGCTGACTTCCACTTCCTGCGGCGCAACCTGGACGTTGTCAGACACCAGCCAGGTATTGATCCAAGGGATCGGGTTAGAGCGCGTCTGGAACGGCAGATCGAGCCCAACAGCCTGCATACGGATGTTGGTGATGTACTCAACGTACTGGCACAGAATGTCTTTGTTCAGGCCAATCATTGAGCCATCGCGGAACAGATAGTCTGCCCACTCTTTTTCCTGCAGCGCGGCCTGTACGAACAGGTCGTAGCACTCTTGTTTGCACTCTTCGGCAATTTCCGCCATCTCCGGATCGTCCACGCCGCTGCGCAGCAGGTTCAGCATATGCTGGGTACCGGTCAGGTGCAGGGCTTCGTCGCGGGCGATCAGACGAATAATTTTCGCGTTGCCTTCCATCAGTTCACGTTCGGCGAAGGCGAAAGAGCAGGCGAAGCTGACATAAAAGCGGATCGCTTCCAGCGCGTTCACGCTCATCAGGCACAGATACAGCTTCTTCTTCAGCTCACGCAGGTTTACAACAACCGTTTTGCCATTAACGGTATGCGTACCTTCACCGAGCAAGTGCCAGTAGCTGGTCATCTCGATCAATTCGTCGTAGTAGCTGGAAATGCCTTCTGCGCGCTTCTGGATTTGCTCGTTGGTGACGATATCGTCAAACACCACCGCCGGATCGTTAACGATATTACGGATGATGTGGGTGTAGGAGCGGGAATGGATCGTTTCAGAAAACGCCCACGTTTCCACCCAGGTTTCCAGTTCAGGGATCGAGATTAACGGCAGCAGCGCGACGTTAGGACTACGTCCCTGAATGGAGTCCAACAGCGTCTGATACTTCAGGTTGCTGATGAAGATATGTTTTTCATGTTCCGGCAATGCCTGGAAATCGATACGATCGCGAGAAACATCGACTTCTTCCGGACGCCAGAAGAAAGAGAGCTGCTTTTCGATCAGTTTTTCGAAGATGTCATATTTTTGCTGATCGTAGCGGGCGACGTTCACCGGCTGGCCGAAGAACATCGGTTCCAGAAGCTGATCATTTTTCGTCTGTGAAAAAGTGGTGTATGCCATTGATGTGAATCCTGTCTGGAATGTACTGCCGGATGTTCTTTGCTTATCCGGCATACAATACCGCGAATTAATTTGTAGGCCGGGTAAGCGCTATGCCACCCGGCAAAAGATTAAATCTTACATGCGCCGCTTTCGCAGCCATCGTCCTGAATGGACGGTACCAGATCGTCCTGAGAGTCTTCCGCACCGTCACGGGTGTTCTGATAATACAGCGTTTTGACACCAAATTTGTAGGCGGTGAGCAGGTCTTTCAGCAACTGCTGCATCGGTACTTTTCCGGACGGGAAGCGCGACGGATCGTAGTTGGTGTTGGCGGAAATCGACTGATCGATAAATTTCTGCATGATGCCTACCAGCTGCAGATAGCCGTCGTTGTTCGGCATTTCCCACAGCAGTTCGTATGCGTCGTGCAGGTGTTCGTAGTCCGGCACGACCTGACGCAGAATCCCATCTTTCGATGCTTTGATGCTCACGTAACCGCGAGGCGGTTCAATGCCGTTGGTGGCGTTGGAGATCTGTGAAGAGGTCTCGGACGGCATCAGGGCTGACAGCGTGGAGTTACGCAGACCGTGAGTTTTAATTGATTCGCGCAGGCTTTCCCAGTCGTAATGCAGGGACTCGCTGACGATAGCATCCAGGTCTTTTTTGTAGGTATCAATCGGCAGAATGCCTTTCGCATAGGTGGTTTCGTTAAACCATGGGCATGCGCCTTGCTCTTTTGCCAGCTCGTTAGAAGCCTTCAGCAGGTAATATTGAATCGCTTCAAAGGTTTTGTGAGTCAGGTTATTGGCGCTGCCGTCAGAGTAGCGTTTACCGTTTTTCGCCAGCCAGTAAGCGTAGTTGATCACGCCAATGCCCAGCGTACGACGACCCATCGCACCGCGTTTGGCGGCCGGAATCGGATAATCCTGGTAATCGAGCAGCGCATCCAGCGCACGTACCGCCAGTACGGCCAGTTCTTCCAGTTCGTCCAGACTTTCGATAGCGCCCAGGTTAAATGCGGACAGCGTACACAGCGCAATTTCGCCGTTTTCATCGTTAACGTCGGTCAGGGGTTTGGTCGGCAGGGCAATTTCCAGGCACAGGTTGGACTGGCGCACCGGCGCGACAACCGGATCAAACGGGCTATGGGTGTTGCAGTGGTCAACGTTCTGAATGTAGATACGACCAGTAGAGGCACGTTCCTGCATCATCAGTGAGAACAGCTCAACCGCTTTCACGCGCTGTTTGCGGATGCTGTCGTCGTTTTCATATTGGGTGTACAGACGTTCGAACTCATCCTGATCGGCGAAGAACGCGTCATACAGACCTGGAACGTCAGACGGGCTAAACAGGGTGATGTCGCCGCCTTTTAGCAGACGGGTGTACATCAGCTTGTTGATCTGCACGCCGTAGTCCATGTGACGTACGCGGTTGCCTTCTACGCCACGGTTGTTTTTCAGGACCAGCAGGCTTTCAACTTCCAGGTGCCACATTGGGTAGAACAGCGTGGCTGCACCACCGCGTACGCCACCCTGAGAGCAGGATTTCACCGCAGTCTGGAAATGCTTGTAGAACGGAATACAGCCGGTGTGGAATGCTTCACCGCCGCGAATCGGGCTACCCAGCGCACGGATGCGACCAGCGTTAATGCCGATACCGGCACGCTGAGAAACGTATTTCACAATTGCGCTGGAGGTTGCGTTGATGGAGTCCAGGCTGTCGCCGCACTCGATCAGTACGCATGAGCTGAACTGACGTGTAGGGGTACGCACGCCGGACATAATCGGCGTCGGCAGCGAGATTTTGAACGTAGAAACGGCATCGTAGAAACGTTTTACATATTGCAGACGTGTTTCACGCGGATAGTTAGAGAACAGGCAAGCCGCTACCAGAATGTAGAGGAACTGTGCGCTTTCATAGATCTCACCGGTAACACGGTTTTGCACCAGATATTTACCCTCTAGCTGCTTCACCGCAGCGTAGGAGAAGGTCATATCACGGTCGTGTACGATGAACGAGTCCATCTGCTTGAACTCTTCTTCCGTGTAGTCTTCCAGCAGATGATTGTCGTATTTGCCCATTTCAACCATTTTCACGACATGGTCGAACAGTTTTGGCGGTTCAAACTCACCGTAGGCTTTTTTGCGCAGGTGGAAAATTGCCAGACGGGCGGCCAGGTACTGATAATCCGGCGCTTCGCGGGAGATCAGGTCGGCGGCTGCTTTGATGATTGTTTCATGGATGTCGGAGGTCTTGATTCCGTCATAAAACTGAATGTGGGAGCGCAGCTCGACCTGAGAAATCGATACGTTATTCAGTCCTTCTGCCGCCCAATCCAGAACTCGGTGGATTTTGTCGAGATTGATGCGCTCTGTACTACCATCACGCTTTGTCACCAGCAGACTCTGATTCATGTGGTTTTTTACCTGTCCGTGAAAGAAAAAATATCCCCCATATTATCCACAGAGTCATGTTGTGACTAAGTCTGTGGATAAATACTATATGTAGGGGTTGTTTGATAAAATAGACGCTATATGGTGAGTATTCTAGTAGGGATTCTTTTCAGCACAAGAGTTGATTTTGAGGTTAAATTGAGGTTGCAAAAGGGTGATAATCGCTAAGTGCGCGTCTTATAAGGCCTGGCGGGGATGTCAATAATTGAGAAAAAAAATAGAAAATTTGATCGAGTGCTGATTTCTTCATCTAAGGCAAGGAAAGTTCTTATGATCTGGCACAGGATTTGTAGGCCTGATAAGCGAAACGTCATCAGGCATTGTTCCAGTTAGCAGGCCGGATGGCGGCGTTGCACGCTTTATCCGGCCTGCAGGAGCGGTTAATCAACCTTAGCGGTAGTATGTACCATATAGTTCACATCAACGCCCGGACCAAGTTTGAAGGTGTTGGTGATGGGGTTGTAATGCAGACCGGTCATATGACGCTCTTTCAGTACGGTCTGGTCAACCCACTCTAATAATTCAGCAGGCTTAATAAATTTTTTCACATCGTGCGTGCCTTTCGGCACCATGCGCAGAATATATTCCGCTCCGACCACAGCCATCAGCCAGGATTTGCCGTTGCGGTTAAGCGTGGAGAAAAATACTTCGCCACCCGGTTTGACCAGCCTGGCGCAAGCTCTGACCACTGACTGTGGGTCCGGCACGTGCTCCAGCATTTCCATGCAGGTGACAACGTCATACTGATGTGCATGCTTTTCCGCATGTTCTTCGACGGTTTCTTGTACGTACTCTACCTGGATGCCGCTTTCCAGCGCATGCAGTTTTGCTACCTGCAGCGGTTCAAAACCCATGTCCAGTCCGGTGACGGTGGCACCTTCGCGCGCCATACTCTCCGCCAGAATACCGCCGCCGCATCCGACGTCGAGTACCTTTTTACCAAACAGGCCGCCTGAACGCTCAGTAATATAGCCCAGACGCAGTGGGTTAATGCGGTGCAGCGGCTTAAATTCACCCTCAAGATCCCACCAGCGTGACGCGACTGCTTCAAACTTGGCAATTTCTTCATGGTCAACGTTGTGAGCTACCGGAGGTTTTTCGGCATTCATTGGGGCTTCTACTCCTAAATTTGCGATGCAAATGAGTATATCAGCCTGACGGGATGAATAAAGCCTCTGTCAGGGGGAATCCATTTACCTGAATCTGCACGAATGTGTTATAATTTGCGACCTTTGAATCCGGGATACAGTAGAGGGATAGCGGTTAGATGAGCGACCTTGCGAGAGAAATTACACCGGTCAACATTGAGGAAGAGCTGAAGAGCTCCTATCTGGATTATGCGATGTCGGTCATTGTTGGCCGTGCGCTGCCGGACGTCCGAGATGGCCTGAAACCGGTTCACCGTCGCGTACTTTACGCCATGAACGTATTGGGCAACGACTGGAATAAAGCCTATAAAAAATCTGCCCGTGTCGTTGGTGACGTAATCGGTAAATACCACCCTCATGGTGATACCGCCGTTTACGACACCATTGTTCGTATGGCGCAGCCATTCTCCTTGCGCTACATGCTGGTAGATGGTCAGGGTAACTTTGGTTCTGTCGATGGCGACTCCGCAGCGGCGATGCGTTATACGGAAATCCGTATGTCGAAAATCGCCCATGAGCTGATGGCTGACCTGGAAAAAGAAACGGTTGATTTCGTCGATAACTATGACGGCACCGAACAAATTCCTGACGTCATGCCGACCAAAATTCCTAACCTGCTGGTGAACGGTTCGTCCGGTATCGCGGTAGGTATGGCGACCAACATTCCGCCGCACAACCTGACCGAAGTGATCAACGGCTGTCTGGCATATATTGACGATGAAGACATCAGCATTGAAGGGCTGATGGAACATATTCCGGGTCCGGACTTCCCGACCGCCGCGATCATCAACGGTCGTCGTGGCATCGAAGAAGCCTACCGTACCGGTCGTGGCAAGGTGTACATTCGCGCACGCGCGGAAGTCGAAGCGGATGCCAAAACGGGTCGTGAAACCATCATCGTTCACGAAATTCCGTATCAGGTAAACAAAGCGCGCCTGATTGAGAAAATCGCCGAGCTGGTAAAAGACAAACGCGTTGAAGGCATCAGCGCGCTGCGTGACGAGTCTGATAAAGACGGTATGCGCATCGTGATTGAAGTGAAACGCGATGCGGTCGGGGAAGTGGTTCTGAACAACCTCTATTCCCAGACTCAACTGCAGGTTTCCTTCGGTATTAACATGGTTGCATTGCACCATGGTCAGCCGAAGATCATGAACCTGAAAGATATTATTGCCGCGTTCGTACGTCACCGCCGTGAAGTCGTAACCCGTCGTACTATCTTTGAACTGCGTAAAGCCCGCGACCGTGCGCACATCCTTGAAGCGCTGGCGATTGCGCTGGCGAACATCGATCCGATCATCGAACTGATCCGCCGTGCGCCGACCCCGGCAGAAGCGAAAGCCGCGCTGGTTGCGCGTTCGTGGGAACTGGGCAACGTTTCCGCCATGCTGGAACGTGCCGGTGATGACGCCGCGCGCCCTGAATGGCTGGAGCCGGAATTTGGCGTGCGTGACGGTCAGTACTACCTGACTGAACAGCAAGCTCAGGCTATTCTGGATCTGCGTTTGCAGAAACTGACCGGCCTTGAGCACGAAAAACTGCTCGACGAATACAAAGAGCTGCTGGAGCAGATCGCTGAACTGCTGCACATTCTGGGCAGCGCCGATCGTCTGATGGAAGTTATCCGTGAAGAAATGGAGCTGATTCGTGAACAATTCGGTGACGCTCGTCGTACCGAAATCACCGCGAACAGCGCTGACATCAACATCGAAGATCTGATTAGCCAGGAAGATGTTGTCGTAACCTTGTCTCATCAGGGCTACGTGAAATATCAGCCGTTAACCGATTACGAAGCGCAGCGTCGTGGCGGTAAAGGTAAATCAGCAGCACGCATTAAAGAAGAAGACTTTATTGACCGCCTGCTGGTGGCCAACACCCATGACACGATCCTCTGCTTCTCCAGCCGTGGTCGTTTGTACTGGATGAAGGTCTACCAGTTGCCAGAAGCAAGCCGTGGTGCGCGTGGACGTCCAATCGTCAACCTGCTGCCGCTGGAAGCTAACGAACGTATCACCGCGATTCTGCCAGTACGTGAGTACGAAGAGGGCGTGAACGTCTTCATGGCAACCGCCAGCGGTACCGTGAAGAAAACGGCGCTGACCGAGTTCAGCCGTCCGCGTTCTGCCGGTATTATTGCGGTTAACCTGAACGAAGGCGACGAACTGATTGGTGTAGATCTGACGTCCGGCAGTGACGAAGTCATGTTGTTCTCAGCGGCAGGTAAAGTGGTGCGCTTTAAAGAAGATGCTGTCCGTGCAATGGGTCGTACCGCGACCGGTGTACGCGGTATCAAGCTGGCGGAAAAAGATAGCGTGGTATCGCTGATCGTTCCGCGCGGTGAAGGCGCTATCCTGACCGTTACTCAGAACGGTTACGGTAAACGTACGGCGGCGGAAGAGTATCCGACCAAGTCTCGTGCGACCCAGGGCGTTATCTCCATCAAGGTTACCGAGCGCAACGGTTCCGTTGTTGGCGCTGTGCAGGTTGAAGATACCGACCAGATCATGATGATCACCGACGCAGGTACGCTGGTACGTACACGCGTGTCGGAAATCAGCGTGGTAGGGCGTAATACCCAGGGCGTTATCCTTATCCGTACTGCGGAAGACGAAAACGTGGTGGGTCTGCAACGCGTTGCTGAACCGGTTGATGATGAAGAGCTCGACTCCATCGACGGAAGCGCAGCTGAAGGCGACGAGGATATCGCGCCTGAAGCGGAAAGCGATGATGATGCAGCAGCGGACGACGCTGACGAGTAATTAAGACGCTATAAAAAGGGCCGGAGAAATCCGGCCCTTTTTTTTAGTTCATTCGTTCCACGATCATCGCGATTCCCTGACCCCCACCGATACACAGCGTAGCCAGTCCTAACGTTTTATCCCGCGCCTGTAGCGCATGCAGCAGTGTAACCAGGATTCGCGCGCCGCTGGCACCAATAGGATGTCCCAGCGCAATTGCCCCGCCGTTGACGTTAACTTTTTGCGGATCAAACCCCAGTGTTTTGCCGACGGCAAGAAACTGTGCGGCAAATGCCTCGTTGGCTTCGATAAGATCAATGTCGGATAACTGCAGCCCGCTCAGTTGTAGCGCTTTTTGGGTGGCAGGAACCGGCCCCATCCCCATCATTGCTGGTGCTACACCGCCGCTGGCCCAGGCTTTGATTCGTGCCAGTGGTTTTAGCCCTGCAGCCAGTGCCGCAGACTCTTCCATTATCACTAATGCCGCGGCACCGTCGTTAATCCCCGAAGCGTTACCCGCAGTGACGGTTCCTGCTTTATCGAAGGCCGGACGCAATGCGGCGAGACCTTCTGCCGTCGAGTCAGCTTTGGGAAATTCGTCGCGCTCAAAGATGACGGTTTTTTTACGTGAAGACACGCTGACGGGCACGATTTCAGCCTGAAATGCGCCAGATTCAATTGCAGCAACGGCTTTACGCTGTGACTGCAGAGCCAGCTCATCCTGCATTTCGCGGCTGATGCCATACTCTTTGGCGACATTTTCTGCGGTGATCCCCATATGGTAACCATGCTCGGCGCAGATCAGGCCGTCGCGCAAAATAACGTCCGACAATTGCCCGTCACCGAGGCGATATCCCCAGCGGGCTTTTGCGTCTAACAAGTAGGGAGCCAGGCTCATGTTCTCCATCCCTCCCGCGACGATTGCCTGAGCTTGCCCGGCTTTGATCGCGAGGGCTGCAAGCGCCACGCTTTTCAGGCCCGAGCCGCACACTTTGTTGACGGTAAAGCCGCAAACGGTATCGGACAGGCCGCTTTTTAATAATGCCTGACGCGCCGGGTTTTGCCCGAGTCCAGACTGCAACACGTTGCCCATAATCACTTCGTCCACGCGCTGTGGGTCAAGGCGCGCACGCTCAAGGGCGGCTTTAATGACGGTTGCTCCAAGCTCGACGGCACCCGTTGTTGCCAGTGCGCCGTTAAAACTGCCGATTGCGGTACGTGCCGCGCTGACGATGACACAGTTTTTCATTTTTCAGATCCTTTAAATAAGTTATTGCCGTCAGAACAGGGTCAATCCAATAACAAAGATGACGCCGGAGAAGAGCAGGGCGGTGATGCAGTACCCCATAATGTCGCGTACCCCCAACCCGGCGATAGCCAGCGCAGGTAGCGCCCAGAACGGTTGAGCCATGTTCATCCATTGCTCACCGTAGGCGATGGCCATAACTGATTTGCCAAGGTCGGCACCTAGCGCCTGAGCCGCAGGCATAACGAACGGTCCCTGAATAACCCAATGACCGCCACCGGATGGCACGGCAAAGTTAATCAATGCCGAACTGAAGAAGGTCATCAGCGGGAAGGTATCTTTGTTGGCAACGTTGATGAAAAATTCGGTAATGAGTCCACCGAGACCGGAGTGTTCCATCATCAACTGGATACCGGCGTAGAAGGGGAATTGCACCAGAATCCCGGCGGTACTCCGTGCGGCAGCGCTGACGGCGCGCATATAGGCCATTGGTGTTTTGTGCAGCAGCAGACCGGCGATCATAAACATCAGGTTGACGGTATTGATGGTGATGTTGAAACCTTTCTCGGCAAAGTAGATGCCCAGATAGGCAATGCCTAATGCACCGATGATCAGCGCCAGAATGCGGCTTTCTTCCAGCTTTTCAGATGGCGGTGCGTCAGCCGGCAGCTTCTTCTGAAAATCGACTTCTTCCAGTAACAGCTTCGGATCGATGCTCACCACATCTGAAGGTTTTGGCGTCATCATGCGCGTGATGAACGGCATCACCACAATCAACGCCACGGTAATGAAGATATTGAAACCGGTGAAGAGGGTATCCGCGACAGGGATTAATCCTGCTACGTGCTCGACCGGGTTGCCAGGCGTTGCCGCCAGTAAAGGCATTGAGCCAGAGAAACCGCCGCCCCAGGTCAAAAAACCGATGTAGGCACAGGCAATCAGTAGCGGATAATCGGAACCGGGTACCCGACGAGCGACTTCGCGGGCGAACATTGCTCCGACCACCAGACCAAATCCCCAGTTAATTACGCAGGCAACCGAACCAAAAAAAGTAACCAGCATTACGCCCTGAGCGGGGGTTTTGGCGGCGGATGCCGCCGTACGAAGTAGGCTTTTTACCGGCCCGGAACTGGCTAACGCATGGCCGGTCACGATGATCAGCGCCATCTGCATACCAAATGCCAGCAGGTTCCAGAAACCGTCACCCCAGAATTTCACCATGCTGATGGGTGTTTGTGGCGTTAGCCACAGCGCGATGCCAAAGGTCAGCAGCGTTAACAACATGGCGAAAATCAGCGGGTCGGGCAGCCAGCGGCTGACTACCCGTGTCATAAAGCGCGCGATGCGACCAATCATGCGTCACCTCGCAGGATGAGCAGATCGTCGGCAATATCAAACTGTGCCTCGGTTTTTTCACGCAGCGTGGCGATGTCGCATCCTTCGACGATTTCAGTCAGCCACATCTTGCCGTCAATAAAGCGGAATACGGCAAGTTCAGTGACCAGCATGTGCACCGCATGCTGTGCGGTAAGTGGCATGGTGCATTGACGCAGGATTTTCGCTGAACCGTCTTTCGCGCAATGCTCCATGGCGATAATGACTTTACGCGCACCGGTGACCAGATCCATTGCGCCACCCATGCCGGGCACCATCTTGCCGGGAACCACCCAGTTGGCGAGGTTTGCCTGCTCATCGACCTGCAACCCACCCAGCACGCAGGCATCAACGTGGCCGCCGCGAATCAACGCAAACGACATGGCGCTATCAAACATTGCCGCGCCCGGCAAAATACCGCATGGTTGTCCGCCCGCGTTTACCAGATCAGGATGCGCGGTGGTGACAGGGCCCAGTCCCAGAAAACCGTTCTCAGATTGCAGCGTAATGTGGATATCTGCAGGCAAATAGTTGGCTACCATGGTTGGCAGGCCGATACCTAAGTTGACAATATCGCCATCGCGAAGCTCTTGCGCCACCCGGCGTGCAATACGTTGTTTAGCATCCATGATTAGCTCTCCTGAGGAATGACGATATGGTCGATAACGGCGCCGGGGGTAACAATCTGGTCTGGCTGTAGCTGACCTGTTTCAACCATTTCATCCGGTTCAACCAGCGTGATGTCAGCGGCGAGGGCGATCAGAGGGTTAAAGTTACGGGCGCTAAGCTGATAGGTGAGGTTGCCAAGCATGTCAGAACGGTGGGCGCGAATAAGTGCTAGATCGGCGCGCAATGGGCGCTCAAGCAGCCAGGTTTTACCCTCTAGCGTCATGGTCTGCTTACCATCTTCCACGATGGTGCCAACGCCTGTTGGTGTCAGAAAGCCGCCAAGACCTGCGCCGCCGCAGCGAATTTGCTCAATCAGGGTTCCTTGCGGCACCAGTTGCACGTCCATCTCGCCGGCAATCATGCGACGACCGGTTTCTGGATTGGTACCAATGTGCGAGGCAATTACTTTGCTCACTCGCCCATTGACGATCAGGGGTCCGATACCGGTATCGACAAATGCAGTATCGTTAGCAATTAGCGTCAGATCTCTGACACCGGATTCCAGCAAGGCTTCAACCAGACGAGGCGGTGTGCCAACCCCCATAAAACCACCGACCATGATGGTCATGCCGTCACGAAAGAAGCCCGCAGCGTCTTGTAAGGTAATCAGTTTTGTTTTCATTATGTTTCCCTTTTTGCATACTCCATTTTGGGTACGCTTAGGGAATTGCAAGCAGAGTGCCAGGATGATTAAAAAGACGGGGTAATGTTTAGTTGATTGAATTTATTGATTTATTTTTTCGAGTCTGGTGGGTGATGATAGAGGGGAGTTATGCAGAATTTTGCGCAGTGTGCAAAATTCTGCATAGCAAATTTGCGTATCAGGAACCCGATGGGTCGATGCCGTACTCCTGTAATTTATACATCAGAGCGCGACGGCTGATTCCCAGCATCAGTGCGGTGCGGGTGCGATTGCCGTCCTGATTGTCGAGGACTTCGAGGATAATTCGTTTTTCCTCACGTTTAATCTCTTCTTTCAGATTGCGTTCCCCGGAGTAAGTCGATTTTGTCTCTGTCGTTGCGCTAACCGGGTTGCGAAATGAGTTGGGGAGATCGTCGGCAAAGATCACCGCGCCGGTATTCATCACGACCGCACGTTCGATGACGTTTGACAGTTCGCGAATATTACCCGGCCAGGGCCAGGCGGTGAGAATTGACATCGCCGTCGGGTCGATTTCAATAATATCTCGCTGATTTTCAGAGCTGAATTTTTGTAAAAAGTGGTTTGCTAATAAGGCAATGTCTTCCCGGCGCTCGCGTAAGGGAGGCAAGGTAAGGTGGATAACGTTGAGCCGGTAAAACAGGTCTTCGCGAAACGTACCTTCTTTCACCATCGTTTGCAGGCAGCGGTTGGTGGCGGCGACGATGCGAATATCAACGCGAATGGTCTGGTGCCCGCCGATGCGTTCAAACTCTCTCTCCTGCAAAATACGCAGCAGTTTGGCCTGTAGCCCCAGTGGCATCTCACCAATTTCATCAAGCAATAGCGTTCCCTGATGAGCGCGTTCGAACAATCCCTGGCGTAACGCCTGCGCCCCGGTAAAAGCACCTTTTTCGTGACCAAACAGTTCGCTTTCCAGCAGCGACTCCGGCAGGGCCGCACAGTTAATTTTGATAAATGGACCGTTGGCGCGTTTGCTGTTGTAGTGAATGGCGCGGGCGATCAGTTCTTTTCCCGTGCCGCTTTCACCGCTTATCAGGACGTTTGCCTGTGAGAGGGCGATTTTCGCCGTGTCTTTGCAGATATCCATCATACGCGGGCTGTTGGTCAGAATATGTCCCCACTGCCAACTGGTGCTCAACGCTTTATGCAGATTGCGGATCTCCTGTTTCATCTCCTGCAGTTGCAATGCGCGTTGAATCACCATGCTGAGTTCGTCGAGATCAAAGGGCTTAATCACGTAGTCGAATGCGCCGCTGCGCAGAGCTTCTACCGCGGTTTCCACTTCGGCGTAAGCGGTCATCAGAATGACGGGGATCCGTGGCTGCTGCGTGCGCATAACTTTCAGCGCGTCGATGCCATCCATCTCCGGCATGCGAATATCCATCAGTACCACGTCCGGCTGTGTTTCGCTAAACAGGCTCAGCGCGGCTTTCCCGTCGCTGGCGCAATGCGTTTCATGCCCTTGTAGGGAAAATGCGGTAGCAAGCATACGGCGAACATTTTCTTCATCATCAACGATGAGAATACGATAGGTCGTTTTCATTCTGACGGATTTCCCTGCGGGTTAAGAGGTAAAATCAGGGTGAATATCGCCCCGCAGCCAGGCTGGCTGGTTACGTGGATGTCCCCCTGATGTGCATTGATGATGCGCTGGCTCAGCGCCAGTCCAAGACCAGTGCCTGATGCTTTTGTCGTAAAAAAGGGATCGAATATTTTCTTCTGTATGGCGAGATCGATACCGTTGCCATTATCTTCAATCATCACGGCCTGCTGCGAGGCCGAGTATTGCCAGGTGCGGATGCGAATTTCGCCTCGTGCAGCAATCGCCTGTACCGCATTGATTAAAATATTGAGGATAACCTGCTTGAGGAGTTCACGATCGGCGACGATGGGTGCCAGGCCGGGATCAAATTCTGTTGTAAAGGCGATCCGTGCCTGAAGGCCAGCGGTTTGCACCAGGATTAGTGTCTCTTCAATTAGCGCATTGAGTCGAATCTGTTGCCACTGGCTTTGTCGCGGGCGCGAGAAATCTAACAGTTGTTGAATAACTTTATTGATGGAATCAATTTCGTTAAGCACAACAGATAAATACTCCTGATGTTCCGGCAGAGAGGTTTGCTGGCGGATGATCTGGACGTAGCCACGGATTGCGGTCAGCGGGTTTCTCACTTCATGCGCGACGCCGGCCATCAGTTCACCCAAAGTGGCGAGCCTTTCGGTTTGTGCCAGCCGACGCTGAGTCTCTTTACGGGCGGTTAAATCAGAGAAAATGACCAGCGCGCCAATCAGCTCGCCGTGTGCGTTATGGATCCGACTGGTGGTAACACTTATCTCAATGGTGCGTTCACGTCCCGGAAAGCTAATCTCCTGGGCCACATGTTCAGTACCGTGCTCCAGGGTGTCCAGTACCGGGCTATAAAACTGCGTGTTGGCAAAGAGCGTTGCATAAGACTGCCCGACCAGCTCATGTAGCGTGTAGCCAGTTATCTGCTCCGCCGCAGGGTTCATGGTGGTAACGTCGCCTTGTCTGTCGATGGCGATCACGCCATCTGCGGCATTTTCAATAATCAAATCGTTAAGAGTTTTGGTTTCCCGTAGCGTTTGCGCCAGCGCATTGACGCTACGGCTGATTTGTCCCAGCTCGCCGGGAAGTTCAGGCAGTCGGGCGGGCGTTTTTTGTGCCAACGTTGAAAGGCCATCGGTGATTATGTCGATATTTGCACTGAGTCGGCGTGAGAAATGCACGATGAGCAACAGACTACAAATGAGCCCGGCAACCAGTACGGCAATAATCCTGACGTCCATTCTCCAGGCCTGCTGACGAATATCTTCCGTCAGCTCATTGGCCCAGATATAGCCAATAACCTCTCCCTGGCGCTCTATTGGGATCATGGAGTTGAGTATGTCGCCGCGGACCTGTCGTCCGGAATAGACCACCGGCGCGTTGCTACTCATCACTTCGCGGCCCGGATGATCCTCCGTGATGGTGATTCCGACGTTGCTTTGATACAGCGCAGAGGGCGCGTAGGTGATAATGGCATCCAACGCTTTATGGTAATACCCGGCTCCAATGCCGGGAAACGCTTGGGTAATGCGTTCGGTAATGGGGCCCAACTCATGATTAAGCGCCCGAATGCGCTCTTCGCGCGGCAGGTTTTCGTAGTCGTTAAAGCTGTTTCCCAGTGCATCGTTTAGCAGGGTGAGGACCGATGACAGTTTTTTCTCTTTTTCAGATAAGACTGCTGAACGGCCTTCAGTTTCTACGATATAACCTATAGATATCGTCGGAATGACAACCATCAGAATGGCCATCATGATCATTTGGTTGCGTAATCGTCGTGGATATAACCGACGAGCCAGCCATCTCAGGTCGCGCATTCTGACATCCATGCAGTATTTTTCAGGCAAACGACGATTATCACGGGTTAAGACAATGGTTTCAGAGCGGTGTATCATATTCCCGTAAAGAGAGGGCATTGCGACGCCGGACATTTACCGCTACCTTAACCACACTCTATTAATGCCCTGAGGCGGAGCTTCGCCCCTTTGAAATACCTTGCTTCCGTTCATTCAACCCTAAAAGTCTCACGCTATCTGTTCAGAGCGTTGGCGCTCGTTGTCTGGTTTCTGATTGCGTTTGCCTCCGTGTTCTACATTGTGAATGCGCTGCACCAGCGAGAGTCTGAGATCCATCAGGAGCTTAATCTCAGCTCCGATCAGGCCCAGCGCTATATTCAGCGCACATCAGATGTCATTAAAGAGCTGAAATATATTGCCGAGAATCGCTTAACGGCGGAAAACGGCGTGATGTCGCTGCGGGCGCGGGATGATAAAACCGTCGTGCCTAATTTTGAGCCGCTGTTTGCCGACTCCGACTGTTCAGTAATGGGTAACGCCTGGCGAGGGTCACTGGAATCACTGGCCTGGTTTATGCGCTACTGGCGCGACAACTTTTCCGCCGCCTATGATTTAAATCGTGTGTTCCTGATCGGTAGCGACAACCTCTGTATGGCCAATTTCGGCTTGCGTGATATGCCCGTCGAACGTGACGAGGCCCTGAAGGCGCTGCATGAGCGCATTATTAAGTATCGCAATGCTACGCAAGACGAAAACGGCAACAACTTGTTCTGGATCAGCCAGGGGCCGCGTCCGGGAGTAGGGTATTTCTATGCGCTGACGCCGGTTTACCTCGCCAATCGCCTCCAGGCGCTGTTGGGCGTAGAGCAGCCTATTCGCATGGAGAATTTCTTCACGCCGGGCAGTTTACCGATGGGCGTGACCATCCTCGACGAAAATGGGCATGCGCTAATTTCTCTCACCGGCCCTGAAGGGAATATTAAGGCTGAGCCTCACTGGATGCAGGAGCGCTCCTGGTTTGGCTACACGCCGGGTTTCCGCGAGCTGGTATTGAAGAAGAATCTGCCTCCGTCCTCCCTGAGCATCGTGTATTCCGTTCCGGTCGATCTGGTGCTGGAGCGGATCCGCATGATGATCCTGAACGCTATCTTGTTGAACGTGCTGGTCGGCGCGGCATTGTTTATGCTCACGCGCATGTATGAACGGCGCATTTTTATTCCAGCGGAAAGCGACGCTCAGCGGCTGGAAGAACATGAGCAGTTTAACCGTAAAATCGTAGCTTCTGCGCCGGTGGGTATCTGTATTCTGCGCACGATGGATGGTATTAACATCCTGAGTAACGAACTGGCGCACACCTATCTGAACATGCTGACGCATGAAGACCGTCAGCGGTTAACGCAAATTATTTGCGGCCAACAGGTCAATTTTGTTGATGTACTGACCAGCAACAATACCAATCTGCAAATCAGCTTTGTGCACTCGCGCTATCGCAATGAAAACGTGGCAATTTGTGTCCTGGTTGATGTCAGTGCGCGCGTTAAAATGGAAGAGTCGTTGCAGGAGATGGCACAGGCGGCGGAACAGGCTAGCCAGTCCAAATCGATGTTCCTCGCGACGGTGAGTCATGAGCTACGTACACCGTTGTATGGCATTATCGGTAACCTTGATTTGTTGCAAACCAAAGAGTTACCGAGTGGGGTGGATCGTCTGGTAACGGCGATGAATAACTCATCCAGCCTGCTGCTGAAAATTATCAGCGATATTCTCGACTTCTCAAAAATTGAATCTGAACAGCTGAAGATTGAACCTCGAGAGTTTTCACCACGTGAAGTCATGAACCATATTACGGCCAACTATTTGCCGCTGGTGGTCCGCAAGCAGTTGGGGTTGTACTGCTTTATCGATCCGGATGTGCCCGTGGCGCTGAATGGCGATCCGATGCGTTTACAACAGGTGATTTCTAATCTGCTGAGTAACGCAATCAAGTTTACCGATACCGGTTGTATTGTGCTGCACGTGCAGTGCAACGGAGACTACCTGAGCATTCGTGTGCGTGATACCGGCGTAGGGATCCCTGCCAAAGAGGTAGTTCGGTTGTTCGATCCTTTCTTCCAGGTGGGGACTGGCGTACAGCGTAATTTCCAGGGAACGGGACTCGGTTTGGCAATCTGTGAAAAACTGATCAGCATGATGGATGGGGATATTTCCGTCGATTCCGAGCCGGGAATGGGGAGTCAGTTTACGCTGCGTATTCCGCTTTATGGCGCACAGTATCCTTTGAAAAAGAGTGTTGAAGGATTGGCTGGCACGCGTTGCTGGCTGGCAGTACGTAATGCGTCACTGTACCAATTTCTCGAATCCAGCCTGACGCGTAACGGGATGACGGTGCTGCGATATGAGGGACAACAGCCCGATGCGGATGACCTGTTGGTGGTCGACGATGTGCTGGAACAGGCCTGGCAGGGACGAGCAGCGGTAATTTTCTGCCGCCGCCATATTGGCATTCCGCTGGAAAGAGAGCCTGGAGAATGGGTACACAGCGTGGCGTCACCGCATGAACTGCCTGCGCTGTTGGCGCATATCTACAGTGTAGAGTTGGGGAGTGAAGATCTCTCCACGGCGCTGCCAGCCCCGGATAAAGCCGGTGCGACGAACGATGACATGATGATCCTGGTTGTTGACGATCACCCTATCAACCGACGCTTACTGGCCGATCAGCTGGGATCGTTGGGATATCAGTGTAAAACGGCGAATGACGGTGTGGATGCGCTCAATGTACTCAGCAAAAACCATATCGACATTGTGCTGAGTGACGTCAACATGCCAAACATGGATGGTTATCGCCTGACGCAGCGTATCCGCCAGTTAGGGTTAACGCTGCCTGTTGTGGGGGTAACGGCAAACGCGCTGGCCGAAGAGAAGCAGCGTTGTCTGGAATCAGGTATGGATAGCTGTCTGTCCAAGCCGGTGACCTTAGACGTATTGAAGCAAACGCTGACGGTCTATGCTGAAAGAGTGAGAAAAACGCGGGGATAGGGGATAAAAGAGCCGGATGGCGGCGTTAGTCTTATCAGGCCTACGAAACGTGCACGTGCTGTTTGTTCGTAGGCCTGATAAACGCAGCGCCATCAGGCATTTTGACGTGATAAAGAATTACTCTTTGTCTGACGGACTCAGCGTCACGGAGGAGAGGTAATTCAACAGTGCGATATCGTTTTCCACACCGAGTTTCATCATTGCCGATTTTTTCTGGCTGCTGATGGTTTTTATGCTGCGGTTGAGCTTTTTGGCGATCTCAGTAACCAGGAAACCTTCGGCAAACAAGCGCAGAACTTCACTCTCTTTCGGTGACAGACGTTTGTCGCCATAGCCGCTGGCGCTGATTTTCTCCAGCAGACGAGACACGCTTTCCGGGGTAAATTTCTTACCTTTCTGCAGCGCGGCCAACGCTTTTGGCAGGTCGGTTGGCGCACCTTGCTTCAGTACGATCCCTTCAATATCGAGATCCAGTACCGCACTCAGGATAGCCGGATTATTGTTCATGGTCAGAACGATAATCGACAGGCTCGGGAAATGACGCTTGATATATTTAATTAACGTGATCCCATCACCGTATTTATCTCCCGGCATGGAGAGGTCGGTAATCAACACATGTGCATCCAACTTAGGCAAATTGTTGATCAGTGCAGTGGAGTCTTCAAATTCGCCGACAACATTTACCCACTCGATTTGCTCAAGTGATTTACGAATACCGAACAGTACAATCGGGTGGTCATCGGCAATAATTACGTTCATAGTGTTCATGTATTGGGCTACCTTGCTACAGCAAGCTCTTGACGTAAACGTCAATGTCGCTGATGTATTTTTCTATACCTGGAGCATCTTTCTCTTGAATAAGATGTTCCAGCGCTTCACATAACTGCTTGCCGGGTACCAGATTAAGCATGGCAAACACGCCTTTCAGGCGATGGGCCGTTTGGGCTAACGCAGCGAAATCGCTGATAGCCGCCTCAGTATACAACCTCTTAACATCATCCGGTACTGTGTCTACAAAGAGAGCGTAGTAACCACTGGCATGAAGTTCGGCGTTTTCATCTCCGCCGAGGGGGAGTTCCTGGAACTCTTCTTGTGCCAGCTGCTCTTCAATCAGCTCAAGGACAGCTTCCTGCATAGCATTGCTCATATTAAAGTTGACGCGCAGTTGGCCTGGGCCAATTTTCCGTACGCCAGACTCATCATCGCTTAAAAGTAGGCCTGAGGCAGTAAGATTAGACGGATTATCCGTTAAAAAGAGATCATATTCTTGACTATTCAACCGTTCATCGGGCGTGATGCAGGTTGCCCCCCAGTTTTCCAGCTGACGTAATACAATGCTACGTACGTCATTTGAGGTGACATCAACCATTACGCAGACGTCATCCAACAGGCGCTCTTCACTATCAGCATGTTGATCGTGCAGCGGCATTTTAACATGGACAATATAACGTGTTCCAAGTTCTTCCCGCGCTTTGATATTCAGGTGTCCGCCAAGCTTACGGGCTAACTGATCGCACAACCAGAACGTCAGAGGGTTGGCTTTGCCATACCGATCGCCCTGCGTGTCATTAATGAATGGGAAATGGAGATTATCAACTTCATGCAATGTGACGCCTTCCCCGGTATCCAGAATGCGGAAGGTCAGGCGTTCAGCCTCTGACTCATCCTGGTCGACTTCCAGCGTGATTTTACCAATCTGCGTGGTCGTTACCGCATATTGGATCAACAGCAGCAAAATACGGCGCAAGGCATCGCGATCGCCACGGCGTTCGTCATGGGCGCTTAGGTGATTTTTAATCAGTAGCTGCAGCCCTTTACGCTTAATGGCCGGCAGAACCTCCGGAACCACGTCGTCAATTAATGCCTGCACGGAAAACAGTGTGGATTCACCTTTCCAGGCATCGTTCTCCAGCAGGTTGGCTAGCTGGATTTCGTCCACCATGCGCACCAGAACGTCGGCCTGATTGGCCAGTTTCTGGCTGTCTGGTGTATTGAGCGCGGCGGCATTGTCAGCCAACGTTTTTACGGGGTCTTTCAGTGCGCTGCCGATATTCTGCATAAAGGCCGCGCGAGCCTGCTGGTTTTTTTCATACAGCCGCTGTGCTTGTTTCAGCTTCTTATTGACCAGTACCTCGCGGTCCTGGTCACGAATGATAAAGATCTGCGTTCTCGGGGAGATCTGGCTGCGAAATAGTCTGATCTCATACAGTTCATTATTGATGGTGGCCTGAATCACTCCCTGATGCTGTTCTGCCATATTGGTAATGTTTTGCAGATTTAAATGCGGCAGCAGGTGGTCGGCAATTTTATTGCTGATAACCGTACGGTTTGCTTCCTGATCGTGTACCAGTAATCCCAGCGGCAGAAGGGAAACAATCTCTTCATTGATTGCGCGCAGAACGCGCAGTTCATTATTTGCCGCAAGGTTTGGCGCCACTTGGGTGGAACGGGCAGGGAGGTGGCGAAAGGTGGTATAGCCAAACAGCGCCAGGGCCAGCAACGCAATATTCAGCAAAAGCGGTAGCAGGATGCTTTGCAATGTGTCGAGCAGCAATGAGCCAAACGGAACCTGCCACACCAGTCGCATATCCGTTGAGTTTAGCGCCGAAGAGATCTCAATTTTACTGTTGTTGAAATTAATGCTGACGCTGTCAGGCGACTCTTTTTCATTCAGGTGCTCGGTCGTTGAGGTGGCGTCAGGTTCCAGATGGAAACTGTCCAGCGGCATACCGGGCGGGATCAAGTCATTAATCGGCAGGTCAAAGGCGACAACCGTTGCCAGATGTCCTGGCTGATTAAAGGTCGTGCGTAGCGTGAAGTAATGCCCGTTCTGCCAGGCCAGACGGCGCAGCGAAGAGAAGCTTTCACGTTCATCTAGCGCATTAGCCTGTTGCAGCATCTCAGCGCGCCGGGAGTCGACAATATTCCCAATCGTCGATTCTTTAAAACCGGAGGTAAGATCTTTCAGCGGTAACGTCGAGATTAGGATCAGGCTGTTGTCCTGGCCATTCAGGTAATACATTGACCATGGGACATTCTCTGCGCCCCACAACGTGTCCAGATAGGTTGAAATGCGCTGGGTCATTTCTAATGTAGAACTGTCATGCGAGCCGAAAATCAGCGCCTCGGTCTTTCTGCGCGGCTTCTCAAGATAATAGACGTCTTGTTTCAGACGTGTTTCCTGCAGCCCTTCTGCACCCGGCGAACTGGTTGAGGCGGCAATATTGTCATAGATTTGCCAGGTCACGTATCGCCAGGTATCGACCCTTTTATGAATGGCATGGGTAATATCGACAATCTGATAGCTCTTATCTTTTAACCAGGTGTTGACGGCGCTCTGGACCATCACGCCCATCATCACCAACAGCACAACGATCAGTAATAAGAAGAAACGGGTAATACTTCCTGGCAACAGGGAGAATCGGGTGGAAACCGTTGTGTCAGACTGACTCATTCGTGTTTATGACCTGTTAAACGACGCGAAAGATGAAAGGGCAGTATAAAGGGTAATGTATGAATTACCACACTTACACCGCGCTGCCTGGCCTGCATTCTTTGCGCCTGATTTTGTTGCAGCCATTACGATGCAAAGGTGTACAGAAGATAAAGGCGGGTACAAATATTCGTACGGAATGTATACATTTAGCATTAAATAACAAGAAATTATTTATCAAACTTATATCTGATCGCGACGCCAGAGATAGTTAATAGTCGTTATAGTTTTGCATCGGTAGCACAGAAAGGTAAGTTTTGTGTAAAGAAGGGTAAAAAAAAACCGAACGCTGAGCATTCGGTTGAAATAGGGGTAAACAGACATTCATAAATGAATGACGGTAATAAATAAAGTTAATGATGATAGCGGGTCTATTTTAGTTGCGAGTGAAGATTTTGTTTTGTCATTCAGTGCTATAAGGTTGTTTTGTACAATCATTTGATTTTAAAGATAATTTAAATGGTTCTTGACTATTTGTGCTTATTTTGCCTGTTTTTCCATTTTAAAAAAGTTCCCTCGTATTAATGTTTTGAAACATCTATGCCGACAAATGAAACACCTTAAAAGTTTTAGTATCATATTCGTGTTGGATTATTCTGTGTTTTTGCGGAGAATGAAGTTGCCGACTGGTTAATGGCCTTAATCAGTATGCAGTGGCATAAAAAAGCAATAAAGGCATATAACAGAGGGTTAATAAAATGAAAGTTAAAGTACTGTCCCTCCTGGTACCAGCACTGCTGGTAGCAGGCGCAGCGAATGCGGCTGAAATTTATAATAAAGACGGCAACAAATTAGATCTGTACGGCAAAGTCGACGGTCTGCACTATTTCTCCGACAACAAAGGTGATGATGGTGACAAGACTTACATGCGTATCGGCTTCAAAGGCGAAACTCAGGTTAACGACCAACTGACCGGTTACGGCCAGTGGGAATACCAGATTCAGGGTAACGCGCCTGAATCTGAGAACAACGCCTGGACTCGTGTGGCGTTTGCGGGTCTGAAATTCGCAGACGTTGGTTCTTTCGACTACGGTCGTAACTACGGCGTAGTTTACGACGTAACGTCCTGGACCGACGTTCTGCCGGAATTCGGCGGCGACACCTACGGTTCTGACAATTTCATGCAGCAGCGTGGTAACGGCTTCGCGACCTACCGTAACACCGACTTCTTCGGCCTGGTTGATGGCCTGAACTTTGCCCTGCAGTACCAGGGTAAAAACGGTAGCCCGGAAGGCGAAGGTATGACTGGTGTGACCGGCAACGGTCGTGATGCACTGCGTCAGAATGGTGACGGCGTTGGTGGATCCATCACTTATGATATCGGCGAAGGCTTCGCGCTGGGTACTGCAGTCACCAGCTCTAAACGCACTGACGAGCAGAACAAGCTGAACTTCGGTACTGGCGATCGTGCTGAAACCTATACTGGTGGTCTGAAATACGACGCGAACAACGTGTACCTGGCAGCACAGTACACCCAGACCTACAACGCAACGCGTGCAGGTAACCTGGGCTGGGCTAACAAAGCACAGAACTTCGAAGCTGTTGCGCAGTACCAGTTCGACTTCGGTCTGCGTCCGTCCGTGGCTTACCTGCAGTCCAAAGGTAAAGACCTGGACAATGGCTACGGCGACCAGGATATCCTGAAATATGTTGATGTTGGCGCAACCTACTACTTCAACAAAAACATGTCCACCTATGTTGATTACAAAATCAACCTGCTGGACGACAATCAGTTCACCCAACGTGCTGGTATCTCTACCGATGACATCGTAGCACTGGGTCTGGTTTACCAGTTCTAATCTACATTATGTCTATCAAAGGCCCTGCGGGGCCTTTTTTAATGCCGTTTTTTCGCCGTACAAACAACGATTTTTGGTGTACTCTTGCGCCCGTTCGCATGAGGATAATTACGTATGGAAATGAATTTTTATCGCACAGCATTGCTGGCTGTGACGATCTTTTTTGTCGGGTGCGATGAGGCCCCGAAACCTGCTCAGACCACAACACCTGCCACTGTTCTGGAAGGTAAAACGATGGGCACTTTCTGGCGGGTCAGTGCGGTAGGCGTAGATGCCAAACGCGCCAGGGAACTGCAGGCCAAGATCCAGACTCAGCTTGATGCCGATGATCAACTGCTCTCCACCTATAAAAACGATTCTGCGTTAATGCGCTTTAACCTGTCGAAAAGCCTGTCGCCGTGGCCGGTTAACGACGCCATGGCGGATATCGTGACCTCGGCGCTACGCATTGGTGCAAAAACCGATGGGGCCATGGATATCACCGTGGGGCCGTTAGTCAACCTGTGGGGCTTTGGCCCGGATCAGCAACCGTTACATATTCCCACCCAGGGGCAAATTGATGCTGCAAAAGCGCAAACCGGACTTTCTCACCTGAAAGTGGTGAATGAAGCGCATCAGAACTACCTGCAAAAAGACTTGCCGGATCTTTATGTGGATCTCTCTACCGTTGGCGAAGGGTACGCTGCCGATCATCTGGCTCGATTGATGGAGCAAGAAGGGATCGCCCGTTATCTGGTTTCCGTTGGTGGTGCGCTGAACAGCAGGGGAATGAATGCTGAAGGGCATCCGTGGCGAGTGGCGATCCAGAAACCCACCGATCGTGAAAACGCGGTGCAGGCGATTGTCGACATTAACGGGCACGGCATTAGCACCTCCGGCAGTTACCGGAACTATTATGAGCTGGACGGTAAGCGCCTTTCCCATGTTATCGATCCGCAAACCGGTCGCCCGATCGAACATAATCTGGTGTCCGTAACGGTGATTGCGCCAACGGCGCTGGAAGCCGATGGCTGGGATACAGGATTGATGGTGCTCGGCCCGGAAAAGGCCAAAGAAGTCGTGCGTCGTGAAGGGCTGGCGGTCTATATGATTGTGAAAGAGGGCGAGGGGTTTAAAACCTGGATGTCGCCGCAGTTTAAGAGCTTTCTGGTCAGCGAAAAAAATTAAAAAGCAAGATTGCGGGTTTTTATGCCCGACGATGGGGACACACTGAGGCTAAGCGCTATGCTTAACAAAGGAGTCCGAAATGAAAAATCGTTTACGCATCACTGACGATGACCGTTGGCAGTCCGTTGTGGATCGCGACGCCGACGCTGACGGTCAGTTTGTTTTTGCCGTCCAGACCACCGGTATTTTCTGCCGTCCGTCCTGTCGGGCAAAGCATGCGCTGCGCAAAAATGTCCGTTTTTTCGCCGATGCTCAGCAGGCGCAGGCTGCCGGGTTTCGCCCCTGTAAGCGCTGCCAGCCGGATAAAGACAGCGCGCAACAGCATCGGCTGGACAAAATTGCCCGCGCTTGCCAGTTGTTGGAGCAAGAGTCACCTCTTACGCTGGACGAGCTGGCACAGCAGGTGGCGATGAGCCCGTATCACTTGCATCGTCTGTTTAAAGCCACGACGGGCATGACCCCGAAAGTGTGGCAACAATCATGGCGTGCCCGCCGTCTGCGCGATGCCCTGGCGAAAGGTGTTCCGGTTACGCAGGCGATTCTCAACGCCGGATTCCCCGACAGCAGCAGCTATTACCGCAAAGCGGATCAGACGTTAGGCATGACCGCAAAGCAATTTCGTAAAGGTGGCGACAACGTTTCTGTACGCTATACCCTTGCAGATTGCGCTCTGGGTCGTTGTCTGGTGGCTGAAAGCGAGCGGGGTATCTGTGCCATCTTACTTGGTGATGATGACGCCACGTTAGCTGCGGAATTGCATGAGCTGTTTCCCGCCGCGCAGGATGTTCCTGCAGATGCCGATTTTCAGCAGCGCGTGTGCGAAGTGATCGCCGCGATCAACTCGCGTGACGCGTCGCTATCGCTACCCCTGGATATCCGGGGCACCGCATTTCAGCAGCAGGTGTGGCAGGCGCTGCGCACAATTCCGTGCGGCGAAACTGTGAGCTACCAACAGCTGGCCAGCGCCATCGGCAAACCGAAGGCGGTGCGCGCGGTGGCCAGTGCCTGTGGGGCCAACAAACTGGCGATTGTTATCCCGTGTCACCGGGTGATCCGTGGCGATGGCGCACTTTCGGGCTACCGATGGGGTATTGCGCGCAAGGCGCAGTTACTGCAACGGGAAACTACTGGCGAGGAAACATAATGCTCGATCTCTTTGCGGATGCTAAACCCTGGCAGGAGCCGCTGGCTTCAGGTGCGGTTATTCTGCGACGTTTCGCTTTTGACTCTGCGCCCACTTTACTGCAGGCGATAGCGGCTGTCGCCAGACAGTCGCCGTTTCGTCAGATGGTAACGCCCGGCGGCTATACGATGTCGGTGGCGATGACCAACTGCGGTCATCTGGGCTGGACGACGGATCAGCATGGCTATCTTTATTCTCCGTTTGATCCACTCACCGGCACGCGCTGGCCGCCGCTACCGGATGCGTTCGCTGATTTGTGCCAACAGGCGGCGACGGCGGCGGGCTATGCTGATTTTCAACCCGATGCCTGCCTGATTAACCGCTACACGCCAGGGGCAAAACTGTCCTTACATCAGGATAAAGACGAGCCCGACCTGCGGGCGCCGATTGTCTCCGTGTCGTTAGGGCTGCCGGCCATCTTTCAATTTGGCGGATTGCGCCGTAATGACCCTTTAAAGCGTTTGCTGTTGGAACATGGCGATGTCGTGGTATGGGGCGGTAATTCGCGGCTGTTTTATCATGGGATCCAGCCGCTTAAAACAGGGTATCACCCATTAACCGGAGACTGTCGTTACAACCTGACGTTTCGTCAGGCGGGTAAAAAAGAATAAAAATAAGAATTATTATTGCTGTCAGCGAAGAGATGTTTAAACTGCGGGCTGTTATTACTTGTCCGGGTTGTGTGCATGGAACTTTTACTTCTTGTCTGGCGGCAGTATCGCTGGCCATTTATCAGCGTGATGGCGCTCAGCCTCGCCAGCGCCGCGTTGGGGATTGGGCTGATTGCGTTTATCAACCAGCGCTTGATTGAAACGGTCGACACCACTCTGATGGTGCTACCGGAGTTTCTTGGCCTGCTGCTGCTGTTGATGGTTGTCACTCTCGGCTCTCAGCTGGCGTTGACCACGTTGGGTCACCACTTTGTCTACCGGCTGCGTAGCGAATTTATCAAACGTATTCTCGATACCCACGTCGAGCGTATCGAACAGCTTGGCAGCGCCTCGTTGCTGGCCGGTTTAACCAGTGATATCCGCAACATCACCATCGCCTTTGTTCGTCTGCCTGAACTGGTACAGGGGATTATCCTGACCATCGGATCGGCGGCGTATCTGGCGATGCTGTCGACCAAAATGCTGCTGGTAACGGCAATCTGGATGGCAATCACCATCTGGGGCGGATTTGTGCTGGTCGCGCGGGTGTATAAACACATGGCCACCTTGCGCGAAACTGAAGACAAATTGTACAACGATTATCAGACGGTGCTGGAAGGGCGCAAAGAGCTGACGCTCAACCGCGAGCGCGCCGAGCATATCTTTAATCAGATGTACGTCCCCGATGCCAAAGAGTATCGCCACCACATTATCCGTGCCGATACCTTCCACCTGAGCGCGGTTAACTGGTCGAACATTATGATGCTGGGTGCCATTGGCCTGGTGTTCTGGATGGCTAACAGTCTGGGATGGGCTGATACCGCCGTGGCGGCGACCTATTCTCTGACGCTGTTATTCCTGCGTACGCCACTGCTCTCTGCCGTTGGCGCGCTGCCGACGCTGCTTACCGCGCAGGTGGCTTTCAATAAGCTGAATAAGTTTGCACTGGCACCTTTTAAGGCCGAATTCCCACGCCCAACCGCGTTTCCCAACTGGCAAACGCTGGAGTTGCGCAACGTGGTTTTCCACTATCAGGATAATGCGTTTTCCGTAGGGCCGGTGAATCTGACGATTCATCGTGGCGAACTGATCTTCCTGATTGGCGGCAACGGTAGCGGGAAATCTACGCTGGCGATGTTACTGACCGGTCTATATCAGCCGCAGTCAGGCGCGATATTGCTTGATGGCAAGAGCGTAGCGGTTGAAAAACCGGAAGACTACCGCAAGCTATTCTCCGCCGTGTTTACCGACGTCTGGCTGTTTGACAAACTGCTGGGGCCGGAAGGTAAAGAGGCTAATCCGCAGCTGGTCGCGAAGTGGCTGGAGCATCTGAAGATGGGTCATAAGCTGGAGCTGAGTGATGGCCGTATCCTCAATCTGAAGCTGTCGAAAGGGCAGAAGAAACGCGTGGCGCTGCTGCTGGCCCTGGCGGAGGAGCGCGATATCATTCTGCTGGATGAATGGGCTGCCGATCAGGATCCCCATTTCCGCCGTGAGTTCTACCAGGTCCTGTTACCGCTGATGCAGGAAATGGGGAAAACCATTTTCGCCATCAGCCACGACGATCACTATTTTATTCACGCCGATCGCCTGCTGGAAATGCGCAACGGACAGTTGAGTGAACTGTTGGGTGATGAACGTGACGCCGCCTCGCGTGACGCGGTGGCTCGCACAGCCTGATCCCACGTGCCGCCGGTTTTTTAGCCACCCGGCGGCACTGTTTATTGTTATTTACATAAATCGGCATCATGATTAATGATATTTCATATCATGGATTTATGATTAATGTCCGTAATAAACAAAAACAGCGCCAGACTGCGTGATGAAGAGCGTGCGCGCCTCATCTGGCTGCTGACCACTGATAAAGCCATTATTTCAACGCTGTTGGGCAAGCTTACCCTGGCTGAGCAATATGACGTCGGTACCTTAGCCGACGATATTGCTGAGGTAGGGGCGCTGGTGGCTCACCTGCCACCGCCTGACCTGGCTGATACCCTCGAAGCTTTGCCCTCCGAAGAGCGCCACGCCCTGTGGCGACTGGTCGAAAATGAAAAGCGCGGTAACGTCTTGCTTGAGGCGTCTGAAAACGTCTGGGACGACCTGATCGATGAGATGAGTGACCGTGAGCTGCTGGATGCGCTGCAATATCTCGATATCGATGAACAGATTTATCTGGTCCAGCATCTCCCTCGTAACCTTACGGGACGACTGCTGGCGACGTTACCTGCCGAGGAGCGGGCGCGCGTCCGTCAGGTGCTGCACTACGAGAAGAATAGCGTCGGCGCGATCATGGAGTTCGAAGTCATCACCGTGCGTCCGGACGTGACGCTGGAAGTGGTGCAACGCTACCTGCGGCGGCTGGGGAAAATGCCGGAGAACACCGATAAACTTTTCGTGACCGATCGCAATAAAGTGTTGGTTGGCGAACTGACGCTAACCTGCATTTTGCTCAATGACGTGCAGCGAAAAGTCAGCGAGGTGATGGAAGATGACCCGCTCACCTTTTCTCCGGAAGATATCGCCGAAAACGCTGCGCGTACTTTCGAACGTGACAACCTGGTCAGTGCCGCGGTGGTTGATCCTTCCGGTAAACTGATGGGCCGTTTAACCATTGATGAGATCGTTGATGTGGTTTATGAAGAAACCGACACCGATCTGCGTCGAATGGGGGGCTTAAGCGCCGAAGAGGACGTGTTTGCACCTGTTACCAAAGCGGTAAAAACCCGCTGGGCATGGTTGGCCGTTAACCTCTGTACCGCCTTTATCGCTTCGCGGGTGATCGACGGCTTTGAACATACGATTTCGCAACTGGTGGCGCTGGCCTCGCTGATGCCGATAGTGGCGGGTATCGGCGGCAATACCGGGAATCAAACTATCACTATGATCGTCCGCGCGCTGGCGCTGCAAAATATTCAGCCGGGGAACCTGACGTTTCTCATCCTGCGCGAGATGGGCGTGGCGCTAATCAATGGCCTCGTGTGGGGCGGGATTATGGGCGGCATTACGTGGTGGTTGTACGATGATATGGCGCTCGGCGGTGTGATGACCCTGGCGATGATGCTCAATCTGCTGATGGCGGCGTTGATGGGGGTTATCATTCCGATGACGATGGTGAAGCTCGGGCGCGACCCGGCGGTCGGCTCGAGCGTCATGATAACCGCTATCACTGATACCGGCGGTTTCTTTATTTTTCTCGGTCTGGCGACGCTGTTTCTGATGTAGTCGCCCGTTTGCGTCTGACGATACGCGGCAGAATGAGCATCGTCATCACCCCGGCAACCACGCCAATCGCCAGGTTGCCGGTAGAAACCGTGGCAGCGACGGTCACCAGCATCACCAGCGTTTCAGTGACGGGGAGTTTCGTCAGCGTGGCGGGCTGGATGCTGTGCCAGCTGAAGGTTTTCACCGCCACAATCACCATAATTCCCGCCAGCACCGACATGGGTATTTCTGCCATCACTTCGCTTAACCCAGTGACTAACAGTAGTAAGACCAGTCCGGCGGCAAACGTCGAAATGCGGCTGCGTCCTTTGCCCATCTCGACGTTAACGATGGTTTGACCAATCATCGCGCACCCGGCAATACCACCATAAAATCCGGCCAGAATATTGGCTACCCCCAGTCCGGTACTCTCGCGATTCTTATTCGACGGCGTCACCGTCAGGTCATCCACCAGACGGGCGGTTAACAGCGACTCCATCAAACCAACAAAAGCGATACTCAGCGCGCAGGGCCAGATAATCGCCAGCGTTTGCAGGTTGAGCGGAACCAACAACTGGGTGAAACCCGGCAGGCCACCGCTCATTGAACCTTCGTCACCGACGGTCGGTAACAGTTGCCCGCTGGTGACAGTGAACAGGGTCAGCAGCACGATGGCGATAAGCGGTGCGGGGATTGCTTTAATAAACCTCGGAACCCACAGCACAATCAGCAACGTCAGGACAAACAACCCCCAGATGAGCGGGCTTTTGCCCCAGAAGTGTGGAACCTGGGCAAAGAAAATCAAAATACCCAGCGCGTTAACAAAGCCGGTCATCACTGCCGTAGGGATGAATCGCATCAGACGTGCCATTCCCAATACACCAAACAGGATCTGAATCATCCCGGCCAGCACCACTGCAGGCAGGATGTATTGCACGCCGTGTTGATGCACCATCGGACCAATCACCAGCGCGACCGATCCTGCAGCGGCGGTAACCATTGCCGGACGACCACCTAAAAAAGACATCGCCAGGCACAGTACGACCGAGGCTATCAGACTGACTTTAGGATCAACGCCGGCGATCACGGAAAACGAGATCACTTCCGGGATCAGCGCCAGGGCGGTTACCACACCGGCCAGCGTTTCGCGAACCAGCAGACGGGGTTGGCGCAGGACGGCGCGGGTGGCGTGTTCCGCGACTGCGGCAGAGGAATTTTGAGTTGCAGACATAGTTACACTCAGGTCAAAAATGGCCTGATACAGCAGACCGACAGGCATCCGTGCGGTGAATAGCAAAGCGCAGCATAGTACCCGTCTGATGGACTGGTTTCCAGAAATGATTGTCAATAACCGTATAAACTATCAACGTATTAATAACATTTTTAAAAATTAAATATAATTTATAAACAATATTTAATTATTTTTACTTAAGTGTTACCGTTGATGCCGCTCGATTTTCACCTGCATTAAAAGCAAAAAAGCGATACTAAAAGTAAGGCATTAACATTATGAAAAAAGTGACTGCCATGCTCTTCACCATGGCTGTAGGGCTGAACGTTGTCTCGATGGCGGCAAAAGCGAAAGCGGCGGAAGAGCAGGAAACGGATGTACTGTTGATTGGCGGCGGCATCATGAGCGCCACGCTGGGAACCTATTTACAGGAGCTGGAGCCGCAATGGTCAATGACCATGGTTGAGCGACTGGATGGTGTAGCGCAGGAAAGCTCAAACGGCTGGAATAACGCCGGAACCGGCCACTCCGCACTGATGGAGCTGAACTACACGCCTAAAAAGGCCGACGGTAGCATCAGCATTGAAAAGGCAGTCGAAATTAACGAAGCCTTCCAGATTTCCCGCCAGTTTTGGTCCTATCAGGTCAATAATGGCGTAATGCATGATCCACGCTCGTTTATCACCACCGTTCCGCACATGAGTTTTGTCTGGGGTGACGAGAACGTGAACTTCCTGCGTGCCCGTTACACCGCACTGCAGCAGAGCACGCTATTCCGTGGTATGCGCTATTCCGAAGACCATGCGCAGATTAAAGAGTGGGCGCCGCTGGTCATGGAAGGTCGCGATCCGCAGCAGAAAGTTGCGGCCACGCGTACCGAGATTGGTACTGACGTGAACTACGGCGAAATCACGCGCCAACTGATTACCTCATTACAGAAAAAGCCCAACTTTGCGCTGCAGTTGAGTACCGAAGTGCGTGGCTTTAAGCGTAATGCCGACAATAGCTGGACGGTCACGGTCGCCGATCTGAAAAATAACGAAGCGGAACACGATATCAAGGCGAAGTTTGTCTTTATCGGTGCCGGTGGCGCTGCGCTGAAGCTGTTGCAGGAAACCGACATTCCGGAAGCGAAAGGCTATGCCGGATTCCCGGTGGGCGGGCAGTTCCTGGTTGCGGAAAACCCGGATGTGGTCAATCGCCACCTGGCGAAAGTTTACGGTCAGGCCTCCGTTGGCGCTCCGCCGATGTCCGTACCGCATATCGATACCCGTATCCTTGATGGCAAGCGCGTTGTACTGTTTGGACCATTCGCAACATTCTCCACCAAGTTCCTGAAAAACGGTTCATTGTGGGATCTGCTCAGCTCGACCACCACTTCGAACTTTATGCCTATGGTTAATGTGGGCCTGGATAACTTCGATCTGGTGAAATATCTGGTGAGCCAGGTGATGCTCAGCGACGACGACCGTTTTGCTGCGCTGCAAGAGTATTATCCGCAGGCGAAAAAAGAAGACTGGCGTTTATGGCAGGCCGGCCAGCGTGTGCAGATCATCAAAAGCGATGCGGAGAAGGGCGGCGTGCTGCGTCTGGGCACTGAAGTCGTCAGCGATAAAGAAGGCACGATTGCTGCGCTGCTGGGAGCTTCTCCGGGCGCATCAACCGCGGCACCGATTATGCTGCATCTGATGGAAAAAGTGTTTAAAGATAAAGTAGCCAGCCCAGAGTGGCAGGCGAAGCTGAAAACCATTATTCCGTCTTATGGTACTAAGCTGAACGGTAACGTTGAGGCTACGGAACAAGAGCTGCAATACACCAGTGAGGTTCTGGGTCTGAAATATGACAAGCCGCAGGTTGCTGATGAAGCGCCGAAACCACAGCTGAAACCTCAGGCACAACCGCAGCCTGAGCAGAAAGCCGTCGCGGATATCGCGCTGTAAAATAAAATGCCGGATGGCGCTGCTGCGCTTATCCGGCATTGTTCATGCGTCTGTAGGCCGAATAAGGCGGTACGCCGCCATCCGGCACATTCTCACTTAGCGCGCGACTGCGTCCTGAATTTTATCTTCTGCTTTCCAGATACGGTATTTAACGTCCACGTTTTCCGGGGTATAGACCACAATCGGCAACTTGCTGTTGTAACGCAGCATGCCGTCATCACCCAGGTGCGCAGTAATGAATTTCTTCTCTTTCTTACCGTCCGGGCAGGCCATCATGGTTGAAACCGGAGACGTAACTTTGTCAAAGACATAGTAGTCATATCCCCAACCTTCCAGCGTTTTGCTGTCCAGTTCTCCGCCCAGGCGGTGTTGGTTACAGTCAACTTCCAGCGTTTGTCCGATCAGCAGTTCTACTTTCAGAGTAGATTCATCTTTCTCAGGGGTAAGCTGGATAACCTGGCGCTTCATACCCTTTTCCGCCTTAGGATAAGGGGCGACTTTTTCCAGCGGTTGAGCGGCGGTATCGTTACTGGCAGCCCATGCAGAGGTGCTGGCAAAGGCGGCGAAAAGTACGGCAGGGACAATTGTCTTCATCTTATTGTTCACAGTGTTTCCTTTCTTCTGTCTTATGAACGAGTCTGTTGCAGATTAACATATTTGGATAATCTATTAATCTGGATTTACTTATATTTAAAGTGTATTAGATAGAGGTTTACTATCAAGGTAGCGATATATTCCAGGAATTATCCTAATATTGAGATCTTTGTCTTTTTGAATAATTCGTTATATACATTGTTATATAACTCATTGAAATGTGAGCAAAAGCGCATTTTTTCCCGCCAACTCAACACTCCTTTGATCCGGCAACAGCATTTACCCCAATTGGGGTATGCACCTCTAACACATCCTGAAATATCTTACGGCTAAAAATAACTACTCATAAATAGTGCAGTTTTTTATGTCGTTCAACCCGCCGAGGGAGGGCGTCATTATGGAAGGACAATGTCATGGTTGATTTATCCCGTCGAGGCATGTTGACAGGCAGTTGGCGAAACGCCAGCGCAGGGATCCGTCCGCCGTGGAGCAAGGAAGACTCTCACTTTCTGGCCCATTGCCTCCGTTGTGACGCCTGCATCCAGGCGTGCGAAACCGACATCCTGCAGCGAGGCCAGGGTGGTTACCCGAGCGTAAATTTCAAACACGGCGAGTGCAGCTTTTGCTATGCCTGCGCAGAAGCCTGTCCCGAATCACTTTTTCTTCCGCGCCACACCAGGGCATGGGATCTGAATTTTACGATTGGGGAAAACTGTCTCGCACATCAGTCCGTTGAATGTCACCGCTGTCAGGATAGCTGTGAGCCCATGGCCATAACCTTTCGCCCCACGCTGTCCGGCATTTATCAGCCGCAGCTCGACAATCAGGACTGTAACGGATGTGGCGCCTGTGTCGCTATCTGCCCGGTATCAGCCATTAACGCGGAGTACAACCATGGACAATAACTGGCAGGTCTGCAGCCTGGTCGTTCAGGCCAAAAGCCAGCATATCAACGATATCGCCACGCAGTTGCGTTCCTTTCCCGGTTGCGAAGTTGCACTCAGCGATGTGGAAAGTGGTCAGCTGATTGTGGTGGTGGAAGCTGAGCAAAGTGAAACGCTAATGAAAACAATTGAGTCAGTGCGCAACGTTGCGGGCGTGCTGGCGGTGTCGCTGGTTTATCACCAGCAGGATGAGCAAGGTGAGGAAACACCATGAAACTCAGTCGTCGTAGCTTTATGAAAGCTAACGCCGTTGCGGCCGCTGCGGCGGCTGCCGGGTTAAGCGTGCCGGGCGTTGCCCGCGCGGTAGTCGGTCAGCAAGAAGCCATCAAATGGGACAAAGCCCCGTGCCGTTTTTGCGGGACGGGCTGTGGCGTATTGGTCGGAACGCAGCAAGGGCGTGTTGTGGCATGCCAGGGCGATCCGGATGCGCCGGTTAACCGTGGGCTTAACTGCATCAAAGGTTACTTCCTGCCGAAAATCATGTACGGAAAAGACCGTTTAACGCAGCCAATGCTGCGCATGAAAGACGGCAAGTATCACAAAGAAGGCGAGTTCACCCCGATTAGCTGGGACCAGGCCTTTGATGTGATGGAAGAGAAATTCAAAACGTCGATGAAAGAGAAAGGCCCAGAGTCTATCGGTATGTTCGGCTCTGGCCAGTGGACGATTTGGGAAGGTTATGCCGCCGCCAAATTGTTTAAAGCGGGTTTCCGTTCCAATAACATCGACCCGAACGCACGTCACTGCATGGCGTCAGCGGTAGTCGGTTTTATGCGTACCTTCGGTATGGATGAACCGATGGGCTGCTATGACGATATCGAGCATGCAGACGCATTCGTCCTGTGGGGCGCAAATATGGCGGAGATGCACCCGATCCTGTGGTCGCGCATCACCAACCGTCGTCTGTCCGATCCTAACGTGAACGTCGCGGTTCTCTCCACCTTCCAGCACCGCAGCTTTGAGCTGGCGGATAACGGTATGGTCTTCACGCCGCAAACCGATCTGGTGATCCTCAACTACATCGCGAACTACATCATTCAAAACAATGCGATTAACCAGGATTTCTTTAGCAAGCACGTTAACCTGCGTAAAGGCGTGACGGACATCGGCTACGGTCTGCGTCCAACCCATCCGCTGGAAAAAGCGGCGAAAAACCCGGGATCCGATGCCTCTGAACCGATGAGCTTTGAGGATTACAAAGCCTTCGTTGCTGAGTACACGCTGGATAAAACCGCCGAAATGACCGGCGTACCGAAAGATCAGCTGGAACAGCTGGCGCAGCTGTATGCCGATCCGAAGAAAAAAGTTATCTCCTACTGGACGATGGGCTTTAACCAGCACACCCGCGGCGTATGGGCCAACAACCTGGTCTATAACCTGCACCTGCTGACTGGCAAAATCTCCCAGCCAGGCTGCGGCCCGTTCTCTCTGACAGGTCAGCCTTCCGCATGTGGTACCGCGCGAGAAGTCGGTACATTCTCCCATCGTCTGCCTGCGGACATGGTGGTGACGAACGAAAAACATCGCGATATCTGCGAGAAGCACTGGAATATTCCGTCAGGGACCATTCCGGCAAAAATCGGTCTGCACGCCGTAGCGCAAGACCGCGCGCTGAAAGATGGCAAGCTCAATGTCTACTGGGCGATGTGTACCAACAACATGCAGGCTGGCCCGAACATCAACGAAGAGCGTATGCCGGGCTGGCGCGATCCGCGCAACTTCATCATTGTCTCCGATCCGTACCCGACGATCAGCGCCCTGTCGGCTGACCTGATCCTGCCGACCGCGATGTGGGTAGAGAAAGAAGGTGCCTACGGTAACGCAGAACGTCGTACGCAGTTCTGGCGTCAGCAGATTAAAGCGCCGGGCGAATCGAAATCAGATCTGTGGCAACTGGTGCAGTTCTCTCGTCGCTTCAAAACAGAAGAAGTGTGGCCGGAAGAGCTGCTGGCACAAAAACCGGAACTGCGTGGCAAAACGCTGTATGACGTGCTGTTTGCTACGCCAGCAGTAACGAAATTCCCGGTGACTGAACTGGCTGAAGATCAACTGAACGATGAATCCCGCGAGCTGGGCTTCTATCTGCAAAAAGGCTTGTTCGAAGAGTACGCCTGGTTTGGCCGCGGTCACGGGCACGATCTTGCGCCATTTGACGATTACCACAAAGCGCGCGGTTTACGCTGGCCGGTCGTTGAGGGTAAAGAGACCCAGTGGCGCTACAGCGAAGGCAACGACCCTTACGTGAAAGCAGGTGAAAGCTACAAGTTCTACGGTAAACCGGACGGTAAAGCGGTTATCTTCGCGCTGCCATTTGAGCCTGCTGCTGAAGCGCCGGATAAAGAATATGACCTGTGGCTGTCTACCGGACGTGTGCTGGAACACTGGCATACCGGCAGTATGACGCGTCGTGTGCCTGAACTGCACCGTGCTTTCCCGGAAGCCGTGCTGTTTATTCACCCGCTGGATGCAAAAGCACGCGATCTGCGCCGTGGCGATAAGGTCAAAGTGGTTTCCCGTCGTGGCGAAGTGATTTCGATTGTTGAAACACGCGGTCGTAACCGTCCGCCGCAGGGGCTGGTGTACATGCCGTTCTTCGACGCCGCACAGTTGGTGAACAACCTGACGCTGGATGCGACGGATCCGCTCTCCAAAGAGACGGATTTCAAGAAGTGCGCCGTGAAACTGGCGAAGGTGTAACGCGTTATGTCCCGGTCAGCAAAACCCCAAAATGGCCGCCGCCGCTTTCTGCGCGATATGGTTCGTGCAGCGGGCGGGCTGGCTGTCGTTGGCGTGGCGCTGGGGTTGCAACAACAAACCGCACGCGCAACCGGCGTGCGGTTGCGCCCGCCAGGTGCACTGAGCGAGGAGGCATTCGCCAGCGCCTGCGTACGTTGCGGTCAGTGCGTTCAGGCGTGTCCGTATGACACGCTGAAACTGGCAACGTTGGCCTCCGGGCTGGCGGCCGGTACGCCATATTTTGTCGCCCGTGATATTCCCTGCGAAATGTGTGAGGACATTCCTTGCGCCAAAGTCTGCCCGAGCGGCGCGTTGGACAGGGAAATTGAATCCATTGACGATTCGCGTATGGGGCTGGCGGTACTGCTGGATCACGAAAACTGCCTCAACTATCAGGGATTACGCTGCGACGTTTGCTATCGCGAGTGCCCGAAAATTGATGAGGCGATCACCCTGGAGCTGGACCGCAACATGCGTACCGGCAAGCATGCGCGGTTTATTCCGACCGTGCACAGCGATGCCTGTACCGGCTGTGGGAAATGCGAAAAAGTCTGCGTACTGGAACAGCCAGCAATAAAAGTGCTGCCGCTGTCGCTGGCGAAAGGGGAGTTAGGACACCATTACCGCTTCGGTTGGCTGGAGGGGAACAATGGCAAATCGTAAACGTGATGCCGGGCGTGAAGCGCAGGCAAAAAAAGGATGGTGGAGGAGTCATCGCTGGCTGCTGCTGCGTCGTCTGAGTCAGTTTCTGATATTGGCGATGTTCCTGAGCGGCCCGTGGCTTGGCGTGTGGATCCTGCATGGCAACTACAGTAGCAGCCTGTTGCTGGACGCTATCCCGTTCACCGATCCGCTGATTACTCTGCAAAGTCTGGCTAGCGGGCATCTGCCGGCGACGGTCGCGTTAACGGGGGCAGCCATCATCACGGTGCTGTATGCCATGGCTGGTAAGCGACTGTTTTGTAGCTGGGTTTGTCCCATGAACCCGGTTACCGATTTAGCCAGTTGGTTGCGCAGAAGGTTTGACCTGAATCAGTCCGCAACCCTACCGCGCCATATACGGTACGTCCTGCTGGTGGTTATCCTGGTCGGTTCCGCCCTGACCGGTACGCTGCTGTGGGAGTGGATAAATCCAGTCTCTCTGCTTGGACGGAGCCTGGTAATGGGATTCGGTAGCGGAGCGCTGCTGATCCTCGCGCTGTTTTTATTTGATTTACTGGTCGTTGAGCATGGCTGGTGCGGGCATCTTTGCCCACTGGGTGCGCTGTATAGCATGGTGGGAAGTAAAGGTGCATTAACCGTTTCGGCAAAAGAACGTAACAGATGTAACCGCTGTATGGATTGTTTTCATGTTTGCCCGGAACCGCATGTGCTACGTGCGCCGGTGCTGGATGAGCAAAGTCCGGTGCAGGTAACCAGCCGCGATTGCATGGCCTGCGGTCGCTGTGTGGATGTCTGTTCTGAGGATGTTTTTACAATAACAACACGATGGAGTTCGGGAGCGAAATCATGAAAAGCCATGACCTGATTAAGACGCTGTGTCAATGGACGGCCCTGCTTGCCCTGGTCGTCAGTGGGGCTGTTTGGGCTGCAAATGGAGTGGATCTGAGTCAGTCACCGGAAGTCTCGGGAACACAGGAAGGGGCGATTCGCATGCCGAAAGAGCAAGAGCGCATGCCGCTGAACTATGTGAATCAGCCGCCGATGGTTCCGCATAGCGTTGAAGGGTATCAGGTGACGACCAACACTAACCGCTGCCTGCAATGCCACGGTGTGGAAAGCTATCGCACCACCGGTGCGCCGCGCATCAGTCCGACGCACTTTATGGACAGCGACGGCAAGGTATTGGCTGAAGTTGCGCCGCGTCGTTATTTCTGTCTGCAATGTCACGTTCCGCAGGCTGACGCCGCGCCGATTGTTGAAAATACCTTCACCCCCTCGAAAGGTTACGGGAAATAAGAGGTCATTATGGAAAATTCTAACCGTAAACCAGGCTGGATTAAGCGCGTCTGGCAATGGTGGCGTCGCCCCAGCCGTCTGGCGCTCGGCACGCTGTTGTTAATCGGCTTTGTGGGCGGCATTATTTTCTGGGGCGGCTTTAATACCGGTATGGAAAAGGCCAATACAGAAGAGTTCTGCATTAGCTGTCACGAAATGCGCAATACGGTATACCAGGAATACATGGAAACCGTACACTACAACAACCGCAGTGGTGTGCGAGCAACTTGCCCTGATTGCCACGTCCCGCATGAGTGGGGCCCGAAAATGATTCGTAAGATCAAGGCCAGTAAAGAGCTGTACGCGAAAGCACTGGGGTTGATAGATACACCGCAGAAATTTGAAGACCATCGTCTGACGATGGCGCAAAATGAGTGGCGGCGTATGAAAGATAATAATTCGCAAGAGTGCCGAAACTGTCACAACTTCGAGTTTATGGATTTAACCGCCCAGAAAGGCGTTGCGGCCAAAATGCACGACCAGGCCGTGAAAGACGGGCAAACCTGTATTGACTGTCATAAAGGGATAGCGCACAAACTGCCTGATATGCGCGAAGTCAAACCGGGCTTTTAACAGGATGTAGATAACCAGGTATGCTTGAAGCCAGAGAGTTACTTTGCGAGCGGGATGACAGAATACTGTTTAGCGATTTGTCATTTCGCGTCAACGCAGGGGAATGGGTACAAATTACCGGCAGCAACGGCGCAGGGAAAACCACTCTGCTGCGGTTGCTTACCGGGCTGGCGCGTCCCGATGCAGGGGAGGTTTGCTGGCAAGAGCAGCCGCTGCATCACGTGCGGGACAGCTACCATCAGCAACTGCTGTGGATCGGACATCAGCCGGGGATAAAAACCCGGCTTTCGGCGTTGGAGAACCTGCGTTTCTTCCATCATGACGGCGACATTGCACAGTGTCTGGCTGCTCTGGCGCAGGCGGGACTTGCCGGATATGAAGATATCCCGGTGAACCAGCTCTCCGCCGGACAACAGCGGCGCGTGGCGCTGGCCCGTTTGTGGCTGACACGCGCCCGGCTGTGGATCCTCGATGAACCCTTTACCGCCATTGATGTGAACGGCGTTGAGCGACTGACTCAGCGTATGGCCCAGCATACGGAGCAGGGCGGCATTGTTATTCTCACCACCCACCAACCGCTCAATGTCGAAACCGATAAAGTGCGACGTATTGCGCTGACCAGCGAGAGGGCAACGCAATGATGTGGCGAATCTTCCGTTTAGAACTGCGAGTTGCGTTTCGTCATAGTGCGGAAATCGCCAATCCTTTATGGTTCTTCCTGATTGTTATTACGCTGTTCCCCCTGAGCATTGGGCCGGAGCCGCAGCTACTGGCGCGCATTGCACCGGGCATCATTTGGGTTGCGGCGCTGCTGGCGTCGTTGCTGGCGTTGGAACGCCTGTTTCGTGATGATCTGCAGGACGGCAGCCTTGAGCAACTTATGCTGCTGCCGATACCGCTACCGGCCGTGGTGCTGGCGAAAGTGATGGCGCACTGGGTCGTGACCGGCCTGCCGCTGTTGATCCTCTCGCCGTTGGTGGCGCTGCTGCTGGGCATGGATATGTACGGCTGGAAAATTATGGCGCTGACGTTGTTACTCGGCACGCCGACGCTGGGCTTCCTCGGTGCGCCGGGGGTGGGGTTGACGGTGGGTTTAAAGCGCGGCGGCGTGTTGTTAAGCGTGCTGGTGCTCCCGCTCACCATACCCTTACTGATTTTTGCAACCGCCGCGATGGATGCGGCTTCCATGCACTTACCGGTTGAAGGGTACATGGCAATTCTGGGTGCGTTGCTGGTCGGCAGCGCCACGTTAAGCCCGTTTGCCACAGCCGCGGCGTTACGGATAAGCGTGCAGTAACGAGAATTAGATGTGTAGGCCGGGCAAGGCGCTCTGGCACAACGGATTTTAATTTATGGAGTCTGGTGACTGAACTATGTGGAAAACACTTCATCAATTGGCGATGCCCCCTCGGCTCTATCAGATCTGTGGCTGGTTTATCCCGTGGCTGGCGATTGCCAGTGCGGTGGTACTGATAACGGGATGGATCTGGGGCTTTGGTTTCGCGCCTGCGGATTACCAGCAGGGGCAAAGCTATCGCATTATTTATCTGCACGTTCCGGCGGCAATCTGGTCGATGGGCATTTATGCCTCGATGGCCGTTGCCGCGTTTATCGGCCTGGTCTGGCAGATGAAAATGGCCAATCTGGCACTGGCTGCGATGGCGCCGATTGGTGCAGTGTTTACCTTTATTGCGCTGGTGACCGGCTCCGCATGGGGCAAACCGATGTGGGGAACCTGGTGGGTCTGGGATGCCCGACTCACCTCTGAACTGGTGCTGCTGTTTCTCTACGTTGGCGCCATTGCGCTGTGGCATGCCTTTGACGACCGCCGTCTGGCAGGTCGTGCCGCCGGTATTCTGGTGCTGATTGGCGTGGTCAACTTACCGATTATCCACTACTCGGTTGAGTGGTGGAATACGCTGCATCAGGGGTCTACCCGCATGCAGCAAAGCATCGATCCGGCGATGCGTACGCCGCTGCGTCTGGCGATCGTCGGCTACCTGTTACTGTTTGTCACGCTGGCGCTGATGCGCATGCGTAACCTGATTTTGATGATGGAAAAACGCCGCCCGTGGGTGAGCGAACTGATCTTAAAAAGAGGCCGCCAATGACCCCTGCATTTGCATCATGGAGTGATTTTTTCGCGATGGGCGGCTACGCCTTGTATGTCTGGCTTGCTGTAGCGATGAGCGTAATCCCGCTGGTGGTGCTGGTATTGCATTCTACGTTACAACATCGCGCAATTTTACGCGGTGTGGCGCAGCAGCGGGCGAGAGAAGCGCGTATGCGTGCGGCGCAAGTGCAACGGGAGGCGGCGTGAATATTCGACGTAAAAATCGGTTATGGATAGCCTGTGCGGTACTGGCGGGTCTGGCTTTGACCATTACGCTGGTTCTTTATGCGCTGCGTTCTAATATTGACCTGTTCTATACGCCGGGAGAGATACTCTACGGTAAGCGCGAAACGCAGCAGATGCCCGAAGTCGGTCAGCGCCTGCGCGTGGGCGGAATGGTGATGCCCGGTAGCGTAAAGCGCGATCCGCAGTCGTTGAAGGTGAATTTCAGCATCTATGACGCCGAAGGTGTGGTGGATGTCACCTATGAAGGCATTCTGCCGGATCTGTTCCGCGAAGGGCAGGGCGTCGTTGTTCAGGGCGAGCTGGACGAGGGAAATCATGTGCAGGCCAAAGAAGTACTTGCTAAACATGATGAGAATTACACCCCGCCGGAAGTCGAAAAAGCGATGCAGGAAAACCACCGTCGCCCGGAAAGTGTTTATAAGGATAAAACGTCATGATGCCTGAAATTGGCAATGCGCTGTTGTGCCTTGCACTAGGCGTGGCGTTACTGCTGTCGGTCTATCCGCTGTGGGGCGTAGCGCGCGGCGACGTGCGAATGATGGCCTCCGCGCGGCCTTTTGCCTGGGTTCTGTTTATCTGCGTGATGGGGGCGTTCCTGATTCTGGTCAATGCCTTCGTGGTTAATGACTTTACCGTCACCTACGTTGCCAGTAACTCCAATACCCAGCTTCCGGTCTGGTATCGGGTGGCAGCAACCTGGGGTGCCCATGAAGGCTCTCTGCTTCTATGGGTATTGCTGATGAGCGGTTGGACGTTCGCCGTTGCGGCGTTCAGTCAGCGTATGCCGCTGGATATCGTTGCCCGCGTGCTGGCAGTGATGGGGATGGTCAGCGTTGGCTTCCTGCTGTTTATTCTGTTTACCTCCAACCCGTTTGCCCGTACGTTGCCCAACTTCCCTATTGAAGGGCGTGACCTGAACCCGTTGTTGCAGGATCCGGGGCTGATTTTCCATCCGCCGTTGCTGTACATGGGGTATGTCGGTTTCTCCGTGGCCTTCGCGTTTGCGATTGCCGCGCTGATGAGCGGACGACTGGACAGTACCTTCGCCCGTTTTTCGCGTCCGTGGACGCTGGCGGCGTGGGTGTTCCTGACGCTGGGCATTGTGCTCGGTTCGGCCTGGGCCTATTACGAGCTGGGCTGGGGCGGCTGGTGGTTCTGGGATCCGGTTGAGAACGCCTCGTTTATGCCATGGCTGGTGGGAACGGCGTTGATGCACTCGCTGTCGGTAACCGAACAGCGTGCCAGCTTTAAAGCCTGGACGCTGCTGCTGTCCATCTGCGCATTCTCGCTTTGCCTGTTGGGGACTTTCCTGGTGCGCTCCGGCGTGCTGGTATCAGTGCATGCTTTCGCCTCCGATCCGTCGCGCGGGATGTTTATTCTGGCCTTTATGGTATTGGTGATTGGCGGCTCTCTGCTGCTGTTTGCGGTGCGCGGTCACAAGGTCCGCTCACGGGTAAACAACGCGCTGTGGTCGCGTGAATCTCTGCTGTTGGGCAATAACGTTCTGCTGATTGCCGCGATGCTGGTGGTGCTCTTGGGCACGCTGCTGCCGCTGGTGCACAAACAGCTGGGGCTGGGCAGTATTTCGATTGGCGAACCGTTCTTCAACACCATGTTTACCTGGCTGATGGCGCCGTTCGCACTGCTGCTGGGAATTGGGCCATTAGTGCGCTGGGGCCGTGACCGACCGCGTAAACTGAAAACGTTACTGATTATCGCGTTTGTCACCACGCTTGTTCTGTCGCTGCTGCTGCCGTGGCTATTTGAGGATCGCATTGCCGCTATGACGGTGGTAGGTCTGGCGATGGCGTGCTGGATATTCGTGCTGGCGATGTCCGAAGCATTCCTGCGTGTTTCCCGCGGAACGAAGTTAACACCAAGCTATTGGGGCATGGTGTCGGGCCACGTTGGGCTGGCGATAACTATTGTCGGTATTGCCTTTAGCCAGAACTACAGCGTTGAACGCGATGTGCGCATGAAAGCGGGTGATAGCGTCAGTATCCATAACTATCAGTTCACGTTCCGCGAAGTGAAAGATATTACCGGACCTAACTACCGGGGCGGTGTCGCCATTATTGGCGTTACCCGAGATGGTAAACCGGAAGCCACGCTGCACGCGGAAAAACGCTTCTATAACAGCACCAGTTCGATGATGACCGAAGCAGCAATTGACGGCGGATTCACGCGCGATCTGTACGCTGCGCTGGGTGAAGAACTGGATAACGGCGCATGGGCTGTGCGCCTGTACTACAAACCGTTTATTCGCTGGATTTGGGCCGGAGGATTGCTGATGGCGCTGGGCGGATTGTTCTGTCTGTTTGATCCACGCTATCGTCAGCGCACGCGCCCTCGCGCCGCGGTGCAAAAAAATGCGTCGGAGGCTGTATGAAGCGCAACGCACTGTTAATTCCGTTTATTATTTTTCTGATCATTGCGGCGGCGCTGCTGTGGCAGCTGGCGCGTAACGCCCAGGGGGACGATCCCACGAATCTGGAATCGGCGCTGATCGGCAAACCCGTTCCGACATTCCGCCTGGAGTCGCTGGAAAATCCGGGTCAGCATTATCAGGCCGATGTGCTGACGCAAGGCAAACCGGTACTACTGAACGTCTGGGCGACCTGGTGTCCGACCTGTCGTGCCGAACATCAGTATCTGAACCAGCTGTCTGCACAAGGCGTGCGGGTGGTGGGTCTGAACTATAAAGACGATCGTCAGAAAGCCATTGTCTGGCTGAAAGAGCTGGGTAATCCTTACTCATTAAGCCTGTTTGATGGCGACGGTATGCTTGGTCTGGATCTTGGCGTGTACGGTGCGCCGGAAACGTTCCTGATCGACGGTAAAGGTATTATTCGCTATCGCCATGCCGGTGATTTGAATGCCAGGGTGTGGGAGAGCGAGATCAAACCGTTGTGGGATAAGTACAGTAAGGAGGCTGCGCAATGAGATTTTTACTGGGCCTGCTAATGCTGGTTATCTCGGGATCTGCGCTGGCGACTATCGACGTGATGCAGTTTAAGGATGAAGCGCAGGAGCAGCAGTTCCGTCAGCTTACCGAACAGCTGCGCTGTCCTAAATGTCAGAACAACAGCATTGCCGATTCTAACTCGATGATTGCCACTGACCTGCGCCAGAAAGTGTACGAACTGATGCAGGAAGGAAAAAGTCAGAAAGAGATTGTCGACTACATGGTGGCGCGCTACGGCAACTTCGTCACTTACGATCCACCGTTGACGCCGCTTACAGTGCTTTTGTGGGTGATGCCGGTGGTCGCGATTGGCCTGGGGGGCTGGATCATTTTCGCCCGTACCCGCCGACGTGTCCGGGTGAAACAGGAAGAGTTTCCTGATGACGTTATCCCGGATGGCAAGCGCGGTGGATTTGGGTTATTTGTGCCCGGCATCGTGGTGGCGCTGATCGTTGGCGCGGTGAGCTATTATGAAACCGGCAGTTATAAGCAGGTTCAGGTCTGGCAGCAGGCCACCGCTCAGGCTCCGGCGCTGCTTGAACGTGCGTTGGATCCGAAAGCTGACCCGCTCAATGAAGAAGATATGACACGTCTGGCGCTGGGGCTGCGCACGCGCCTCCAGGCCGATCCTACAAACGTTGAAGGCTGGATCATGCTTGGGCGTATTGGCATGGTACTCGGTAACGCCAGTACGGCCACTGAAGCCTATGCCAATGCCTATCGACTGGATCCTAAAAACAGCGATGCGGCGCTGGGTTATGCGGAAGCACTGACTCGTTCATCCGATCCTGACGATAATCGCCGGGGAGGGGAGCTGTTACGCCAGCTGGTGCGCGGCGAACATGCCAACGTGCGGGTTCTCAGCATGTACGCGTTTAACGCTTTTGAACAGCAACGCTTTGGCGAGGCGGTTGCTGCCTGGGAGATGATGCTGAAATTATTACCGGCCAATGATACCCGTAGGGCGGTGATAGAACGCAGCATTAAGCAGGCGATGGAGCAGCTAACGCCGCAGGATAAGTAAGAGTCCAGATTGCCCGAAGGCGTGCTGCTTTCGGGCCTGTGCGGGCTTTGTAGGCCGGATAAGACGCTGTTGCGTCGTGATCCGGCATTTCATTGATTACTGCATGCCGCGCGTTTGCAAAAACAGGATGGTGGCAGCAACGCGAGAACGCACGTTGAGTTTGCGCAGCAGGTTGCGAATATGCACTTTCACCGTCTGTTCGGAAATATTCAGCACTGATGCAATCTGCTTGTTCGACAGTCCCTGAGCAAGTTCATGCAACACATCCAGTTCACGTTCGGTGAGAATACTGAACGGATCTTCTTGTGCGCCGAACAGGTCACGTTCGCGCAGATATTCGCTGACGCGTGTGCTAAAAGCTTTTCCGCCTTTGGCACCGCTGCGAATGGCTTCCAGCAGGACTTCAGGATCGCTATCTTTCAGTAAATAACCATCCGCGCCGGCATCAATTAAGGCGTACACATCGCTGGCGGCATCCGATACGGTAAGAATAATAATTTGCGCGGTGACGCCATCCCGACGCAGCGCATTCAGAGTGTCCAGCCCGCTCATACCTTTCATATTGAGATCCAGCAGGATCACATCAAGGTCCAGACGGTTTGCCAGATCGATAGCACTGGCACCGTCACCCGCTTCCGCGACTACGTCAAATGCGGGATCCAGTTGCAATAATTGACTAATTCCCCGCCGCATGAGTGGGTGGTCGTCAACAATCAGCACCCGAAAAGGCGTTGCTTCAGGCATACTATTCTCCTGAGTTTTTATTAGTATCATTATTGTTTTCAGCGCATCAATCGTCCAGATTCATCGCGCTAATGAGAGGATAAATTTTACCCCAATTTGTGCATGGGTAAGTAGTAAAACCTGTGCTGAAGGTGGTGGTAATACTCAGGAATACAGAATCGCAGACATAAAAAAACCAACCACAAGGGTTGGTTTTTTTTGGGATTTTTGGTCGGCACGAGAGGATTTGAACCTCCGACCCCCGACACCCCATGACGGTGCGCTACCAGGCTGCGCTACGTGCCGACGCTATGGCTGCTAATACTACTGCTTTCCGCTACGAATGCAAGAGGATGCCTCACTAACTGATTTATAATTAATCAGTTAGCAATAAATCGTTTCTCATCCGTCAGAACCTGTAGCAGCAGGCTGAGCTGCGGTTTCTGATCTTTTATTTTCTCGCCACGTAAATCATAGGTCTGATAATTTCCGTTGTTGTTCAGCACCAGCGTCATCTCTGGCGTAGTCACGGCCATCGTGCTGCCGTCGGCGGCGGTCACCCAGTAATGGCGACGTGTAGCATTGAACAAATCCTGCCCCTGCGAGTATTCGTTAGCCGGCGTGCTGACGTGCAGCAGGCGCTGCATCAGCGTCGTCATCAGGTCTGTATGATCGGTCAGACTATTGATGCGCTGGGCAGGCGTTCCCGGCCAGTGAATAACCAGAGGAACCTGCAGATGACCGCGAGACCAGGCGAAGTTGTTCTCTTCCTGCGTCAGCGGCACACCGCGGCCAGCGGTAATAATCACCACAGTGTTGTCCAGTTTACCCGAGTCGCGCAGGGCGCTAAGAACACGGTTAATATTGGCATCCACACCCTGAGCGGCGCTGGCGTAGCGTTTGGCAAAGTTTTTCTGGTTGCTGTCATCAAGGTTTGTCCCGTTAAAGGATACCCAGGAGAACCAGCGATTATCTTCCTGCGCGTAGCGTCCCAGCCAGTTGATCCATTGGTTTGCAGTTTGCTCGTCAGATTGTGTTTGCACGCTCGGCATAGAGAAATCTGACAGCAGCGCCTGGCGATAAAGCGGGCTGGTAAAGCCATCCGAGGAGAATAGCCCTAACTGATAACCCTGCTGGTTCAGTGCAGAGATCAGCGCCGCAGGCGTTCGGGTCGACAAAATGCCATCCATGTAGCTTGGTGATACACCATAGAACAGGCCAAAGATCCCGTTATCCGTGGTGTTGCCTGAGCTCATGTGACGCGTAAAGGAGATATTCTGCCCGGCGAACTCAGCCAGCGCAGGCATCTGTTTTTCAAAGCGTGAGTAGTTCAGGCCGTCTACGGTGATCAGCAGAACGTTCTGGCCGGTGCCCATATCGCGATAGTGCAGTTCGCTGAGCGGGTACTGCACGGAAACCGCTTCCGGATTGCCCTGTTCGATCAGGCGACGCTGATACTCTTGCGCATCCAGCAGACCATGTTTTTCCAGAAACTTACGCGCCGTCATCGGGTAAGAGAGCGGCAGGTTTGCGCGCTGCATGGTAATCGGGCGATAGAAATTGGCATCTGCCCAGATATACACCACATGCGAGGCGATAAAAGAAACGAAGAAGAATGCCGCTAACGGTTTGGCGAAATGGCGACGACGCGTCAGGCTGCGCAGCTTTTGCCAGCTCCAGGTCGCAAACAACATTTCTATTAACAGAATAACCGGCACACTGATAAACAACAGTTGCCAGTCACGCGCCACTTCGTTCTGATCAGGATTAATGACCAGTTCCCAAACGATCGGGTTGAGGTGCAGGTGGAAGCGGGTGAAAACTTCGCTGTCGATTAACAACAACGTCATGCCAGCCGTCGCCAGAATAGCTGATAAGAATCGCATCAGCCTCTGGGACATGACGATAAACGTCAGGGGAAACAGGATTAGCAGATAGGTGGCAAACACCAGAAAGCTAAAATGCCCGACAACACTCAGGTAGGAATATACACGACCTGCAAGGGTTGTCGGCCAGTCGGCGACAAACAGGTAACGGCTACCGAGAACCATGGCCAACAGAATGTTGAACAAGGCAAACCAGTGCCCCCAGCTAACCATCTGGGAGACTTTCTCACGGTAGCGCTGACGATGAGTTACCATAAACTGTTGTTCGTTTCCCCGGAGCAGGCTCTTAATGCGCTTGGTCGTCGTTTACCGAAGACTGCAATGCGCGGGCAAAAGAGTTGGCAATCGCCTGGCGCTGGGCCGGTGCGATGCTTGTATTGATAAGGTTAGTCACCATATTTCCCAGTACCATCAGGGAAAGGTCGGTCGGCGCCTTATGTTTTTCCAGTACGTTGAGCATCTCATTCAGCAGTTGTTCAACGTGTTCGTCACTATAGCGGGAAATTTGTGGCATAAATCGAAATCAGTCTGTTCATGAAAGGGCAACATATTACCGTACAGACAGTTTTTTTTCTGCTTTTTTATCTTCTATTGCGTCACTGCCCGGCAGGTGGTTGAATACCGCCCGGTCTAAAAGGAGAGTTTATCATGAGTCTGGATATCAACCAGATTGCCCTGCACCAGCTTATCAAACGTGACGAGCAGAATCTTGAGCTGGTCTTGCGCGATTCATTACTGGAACCGACAGCGACGGTTGTCGATATGATGGCTGAGCTGCATCGGGTGTATAGCGCCAAGAATAAAGCCTATGGCCTGTTTAGCGAAGAGAGTGAACTGGCACAAACGCTGCGTTTACAGCGTCAGGGCGAAGAGGATTTTCTGGCATTTAGTCGTGCCGCGACCGGACGCTTGCGGGACGAGTTGGCGAAATATCCTTTTGCCGACGGCGGCATTGTCCTGTTCTGTCATTACCGCTATCTGGCGGTAGAGTATCTGTTGGTCGCCGTGCTGAACAATTTAAGCAGCATGCGCGTCAATGAAAATCTGGATATCAATCCGACGCACTATCTGGATATCAATCATGCGGACATCGTGGCGCGCATTGATTTAACCGAGTGGGAAACCAACCCGGAGTCCACGCGCTATCTGACGTTCCTGAAAGGGCGGGTAGGGCGCAAAGTTGCCGATTTCTTTATGGATTTCCTCGGTGCCAGCGAAGGTCTGAACGCCAAGGCGCAAAACCGTGGCCTGCTGCAGGCGGTCGATGACTTTACTGCCGAGGCGCAACTCGATAAAGCGGAACGCCAGAACGTGCGCCAGCAGGTGTACAGCTACTGCAACGAGCAGCTGCAGGCTGGTGAAGAGATCGAACTGGAGTCGTTGTCTAAAGAGCTTTCCGGCGTCAGTGAAGTTAGCTTCAGCGAATTTACCGCTGATAAAGGCTACGAGCTGGAAGAGAGCTTCCCGGCGGATCGCAGTACGCTGCGTCAGTTAACCAAATTTGCCGGCAGCGGCGGTGGGTTAACCATTAACTTCGACGCCATGTTACTGGGTGAACGTATTTTCTGGGATCCGGCTACAGATACTTTGACCATCAAAGGTACGCCGCCGAACCTGCGCGACCAGCTGCAGCGCCGCACGTCGGGCGGGAAATAAAACCGTTTGCCGGGTGAGAGCGTAAACGCCTTATCCGGTCGACGAGAACCATCGGTATCAATGACAAAATCCCATAAAAAAACCCCGCCAAGGCGGGGTTTTTCTTCAACTTGTTTGCGATTACGCGCGAACGAAGTCGATGTGGGACAGCTTCGGCTTGAACGGGTGACGCTGTACAGCCTGAGCTTTAACTTTAACTTCTTTACCGTCAACAACGATGGTCAGAACTTCGCTGTAGAATTCAGCTTTAGCTTGCATGTTCATAACTGCATCGTGATCCAGTTCGATAGCAATCGGGGCTTCTGCGCCACCGTAGATGATTGCCGGGAACTTGTTAGCGGCACGCAGGCGGCGGCTCGCACCCTTACCCTGCTCTTTACGTACTTCAGCGTTGATAGTAAACATTTAAATCTCTCTTTAATAATTCCTGCTACAGGCGACCCAGCAACAGGTAAGTGATCTGCTTTGCGTATGCAAAAGCGGGCGAGATTCTATACTCAAACGGCTGGTACATCAATCAAAAGTACGATTAACCGCGTAATTCATGTGCCCGACGAAAGCGTCCTTCATAATCGAAGACCTTTTCACGGACCTGCCAGTACTGACCTTTCATACGCGCCACCACGAAATCAGGATGACGTAATAACGCCTGCTGATGGAGGATATCGGTGGCGGTTATCCAGCGTAAGGGTATGCCGGGTGTTCGGGTATGCGGGCGAATAAATAGTTGCTCGAAGGCTGTTCGCTGCGCGGGAGTATGCAGGCGAAAGCGTTCGCTGACGTCGGCGCCATCCTCATCGTAATAAGTGATTTTCAGCCATTCGCCTTTTTCATCCAGGCCACTTTGTAGCACCATACCGCTACAGCGCAAGACCAGCGCATCTTTGAGTCTGAGCGCGGCTTTCAACATGTCATCCGGGTCTACCAGCACCGTATCGCACTCGCGACAACGGCGGGCGGCGATGTCATTTTCCGCGTTGCACTGTGGGCAGTTTTTAAAACGGAAACGAAAATCGCACTGTTCGCGATGGCCGTCATCATCTTCAAACCACCCCTGACAGCGGCGGCCAAAGTGTTCAATCAGCGTGCCGTCTGCCGTTGTTTTGCCCCAGAAGGTATTCGCAAACCCACAGGCAGGGCAGAACACCTGTACCGGAACGTTGTCGCTTTTCCCTTTCGGCGCACCCACTTCCGGTGCGTACAGATCGTGCGGGTTGCCGGCGTAATCGAGGATCAGACAGTCGGTTTTACCCGGGGCCAGACGCAGCCCGCGGCCGACAATTTGTTGGTAAAGGCTAACTGACTCCGTTGGGCGCAGAATGGCGATAAGGTCGACGTGCGGAGCGTCGAAGCCGGTGGTCAGGACCGACACATTCACCAGATAGCGAAAGCGCTGGGCTTTGAACTCTTCAATCAGCACATCGCGCTCAGCGCCTGGCGTATCTCCGGTGATTAGCGCAGCGTCGTCAGCGGGCAGCAGACCCAGAATTTCTTTGGCGTGCTCAACGGTGGCGGCGAAAATCATCACCCCTTTGCGAGTTTGGGCAAACTCGATAATCTGGCTGATGATATGCGGCGTTATTCGCTGCTGCTTTTTTAGCTCCTGATTCAGATCCGCTTCGCTAAACAGGCCGTTACTCTGCGCCTGCAGGCGGCTAAAGTCATACTGCACGACCGGCATATCGAGGCGTTCTGGCGGCGTCAGGTAGCCGTGTTTAATCATGTAGCGCAGCGGTAATTCATAAATGCAGTCGCGAAAAAGCGCTTTTTCATCGCCGCGCACCATACCATGATAATGAAAATGATAAATCCAGCCCTTGCCCAAACGAAAAGGTGTGGCGGTAAGCCCGAGCAGACGTAAGTGGGGATTTACTTTAGTCAGGTGAGTGAGGATTTGCTGATACTGACTCTCTTCATCATCGCCAATACGATGGCATTCATCGACGATCAGCAGGGAGAACTCACCCTGAAAGGCCTCCAGATTACGCGCTACCGACTGTACGCTGCCAAATACCACTTTCCCGTGGCTCTCTTTACGCTTCAGGCCTGCGGCAAAAATATCGGCCTCCAGCCCCAGTGCGCAATATTTGGCATGGTTTTGTGCGACCAGTTCTTTGACATGCGCCAGTACCAGTACGCGACCACGTGCCACGCGGGCCAGTTCAGCAATCACCAGACTTTTGCCCGCGCCGGTTGGCAGGACGATAACTGCCGGGGTGCGGTGGTGGCGAAAATGGTTGAGCGTGGCGTCCACGGCTTCTTTTTGGTACGGGCGAAGTGTAAAAATCATGGGCTCATTAAGGTAAACAGCAACAATGTATAGTATGCCATGAATCATTTCCCTTGAGGGATGGTGTAACACCGCTATACTGGGCGGATAATAGTCCCACTTTTCGGGCGTAAACCCGCTTCTCGTATTTTTACAGGCAAAAATCACACTCATGCGACTTGATAAATTTATCGCTCAGCAACTCGGCGTCAGCCGCGCTATTGCCGGGCGTGAGATCCGTGCTAACCGCGTTACCGTCGACGGCGAAATCGTCAGAAATAGCGCGTTTAAGCTGCTACCAGAACACGACGTCGAATATGACGGCAATTCCCTGGTTCAACAAAATGGCCCGCGCTATTTTATGCTGAATAAGCCTCAGGGTTATGTTTGCTCAACGGATGACCCGGATCACCCGACAGTGCTCTATTTCCTTGATGAACCGGTTGCCTACAAACTGCATGCGGCAGGACGCCTGGATATCGACACCACCGGACTGGTACTGATGACCGATGATGGCCAGTGGTCGCACCGCATCACCTCTCCTCGTCATCATTGTGAGAAAACCTACCTGGTGACGCTGGAGTCGCCAGTGGCGGACGATACCGCCGAGCAGTTTGCCCATGGCGTACAGTTGCATAATGAGAAAGACCTGACCAAACCGGCTGTTCTGGAGGTCATCACGCCAACTCAGGTGCGATTGACCATCAGCGAAGGGCGCTATCATCAGGTAAAACGTATGTTTGCCGCGGTGGGTAACCACGTTGTGGAACTGCACCGTGAACGGATTGGTGACATCAGGCTGGATGATGATCTGGAGCCGGGTGAATACCGTCCATTGACCGAAGAAGAAATCGCCAGCGTTAACTTAACCCCGCGTTAATTTCAGGAGCTAAATGTGACCACCCGGCAGAACTCGTCAATTGCCATTGTCTTTATCCTTGGCTTGTTAGCCATGCTGATGCCGTTGTCGATTGATATGTATCTTCCGGCGCTACCTGTCATCTCAGAACAGTTTGGTGTACCTGCGGGTAGCGCGCAGATGACCCTCAGTACCTATATTCTGGGGTTTGCAGTGGGGCAGTTGCTCTATGGTCCAATGGCAGACAGCATTGGGCGCAAGCCGGTGATTCTGGGCGGGACGCTGGTGTTTGCGGCGGCGGCAGTTGCCTGCGCCCTGGCGCAAACTATCGATCAACTGATCGTGATGCGTTTCTTCCACGGTCTGGCTGCCGCGGCGGCGAGCGTGGTTATCAACGCCCTGATGCGCGATATCTATCCGAAGGAAGAGTTCTCGCGCATGATGTCATTCGTCATGCTGGTTACGACAATTGCGCCCTTGTTGGCACCTATCGTAGGTGGTTGGGTGCTGGTATGGCTGAGCTGGCACTATATCTTTTGGATCCTCGCCATGGCGGCAGTTCTGGCGTCGGTGATGATCTTTACGCTGATCAAAGAGACCCTGCCTGTAGAGCGTCGTCAGCCGTTTCGTCTGCGTACAACTATGGGCAACTTTGCCTCGCTGTTTCGTCATAAACGTGTGTTGAGCTATATGCTGGCCAGCGGGTTCAGCTTTGCCGGGATGTTCTCGTTTCTGAGCGCCGGACCCTTTGTCTACATTGAGATCAACCACGTTTCACCGCAGCATTTCGGTTATTACTTCGCACTGAACATCGTATTCCTGTTCGTGATGACTATCATCAACAGCCGCTTTGTGCGTCGGGTTGGGGCATTGAATATGTTCCGTACCGGTCTGTGGATCCAGTTCGTGATGGCGGGATGGATGGTCTTTAGCGCACTGTTTGGGCTGGGGTTCTGGGCCCTGGTCGTGGGCGTTGCGGCGTTTGTTGGCTGTGTGTCGATGGTGTCATCTAACGCCATGGCGGTTATTCTGGATGAATTTCCGCATATGGCGGGAACGGCGTCATCGCTGGCTGGGACATTCCGCTTCGGCATTGGCGCCATCGTTGGGGCGCTGTTGTCTCTGGCGACCTTTAACTCGGCCTGGCCAATGATATGGTCGATCGCATTTTGCGCTACCTGCTCAATTCTCTTCTATCTTTACGCCAGTCGCGCCCAAAAACGGTGATCTAATACACAACCTGGGGGCCATAAGGTCTCCAGAGTTGATGTACATCAACCGCAAATCTATCATTTCCCCCGCTTATGTTTATTTTATGTAAAATCAATTTATGTAAAAAGTCACATCATTGTAGTTAAAAAGGTTGAGTTAGATCGCAGAAACGAGTACATATAGCCCGGAAATATGCCAGAACCATTGAATAATTTTAATTACCGGGTTTGAAAAGCTGCATAAAGACAGGGTGTAAACGTTTACCAACTGTCTAAAGACGTATTGTCAATGATGTGTTAATATTGATGTAAAATAATTGTGAAGTGATTGTGCTTCCAGGGAAAGAAAGTGATGACATTACAACTCTCAATCGTTCATCGTCTGCCGCAGAGCTATCGTTGGTCGGTGGGTTTCGCAGGTTCGAAAGTTGAACCGATTCCGCAAAACGGTCAGAGTAATGAGAACAGCCTGGTGGCGCTCAAATTGCTCAGCCCTGATGGTGACAGCGCGTGGTCAGTCATGCATAAGCTCAGCCAGGCCCTCAGTGATATCGAGGTTCCTTGTTCCGTACTGGAATGTGAAGGAGAGCCGTGCCTGTTTGTGAATCGCCAGGACGAATTTGCCGCGACCTGCAGACTGAAAAACTTCGGCGTGGCTATCGCAGAACCGTTTTCAAACAACAATCCTTTTTGAGCGTCAGCTTAGCGCGAGCAGCTGACGCGTATAGGCCTGCTGTGGTGCGTTAAATACGTGCTCGCATTGCCCTTGTTCCACGACCTCTCCCTGCCTTAGCACAATAACCTGATGGCATAACGCGCTTACTACGTGCAAATCATGGCTGATAAAAATATAAGCCAGGCGATGCTTTTCCTGTAACGACTTTAACAGCGTCAGGATTTGCGCCTGCACGGTTCTGTCGAGCGATGATGTTGGTTCATCCAGAATGATCAGGGAAGGTTTAAGAATTAATGCCCTGGCAATAGCAATGCGTTGGCGTTGCCCGCCAGAAAACTCCGCAGGATAACGATGCCGTGTTTCGCTATCCAATCCCACTTCCTCCATCACCGCTTTCACCTGTGCCTCGCGCTGTTCAGCTGACAGGGTAGGCTGATGAACGCGCAACCCCTCCTCGATAATCTGTAGCACGCTCAGGCGTGGGTTCAGCGAGGAGTTGGGATCCTGAAACACTACCTGAATGCGGTGTCGGACCGGTAACAGCTGGCGACGATTTAAGGTATGCAGCGCCAGACCATCGAACACAATGCTTCCCTGTGAGGTGATTAACCGCAGAAGTGCCAGCCCGGTGGTGCTTTTTCCGGAGCCTGACTCTCCAACCAGCCCCAGCGTTTCACCGGGCCGAAGGGAAAAACTGACGTCGTTAACGACGACGTTGTGGTCCACCACGCGCTTCAGGATACCTTTGCGGATAGGAAAGGCGACGCGGAGTTTTTCCACTTCCAGCAGCGGGGCTTGTCCGACAGGCAAAGGTACCGGGTCGCCGGAAGGTTCACTGTTTAGCAACTTCTGCGTGTAGGGATGCGTTGGCGCAGCGAGCAGTTGTACTGCTTTATTTTGCTCCACACACTGACCGTTTTGCATGACCGCTACGGTATCGGCCAGCTTTTTCACAATGCTCAGGTTGTGGGTGATGAACAGTAATCCCATGTTCAGCTCACGCTGTAGTTCCCTCAGCAGTTGCAGGATCTGCGCCTGTACGGAAACGTCCAGCGCGGTAGTCGGTTCATCAGCAATAAGCAGCTCTGGTCGTGTCAGCAGTGCCATGGCGATCATCACACGCTGGCGTTCACCGCCGGAAAGCTGGTGCGGGTAGTCTGCCAGGCGTTTGGCCGCCTGACGGATGCCGACGCGATCCAGACAGGTCAGAATTTCTGCCCGTGCCGCCTCCCGACGCATTCCCCGATGCAGCGACAGCACTTCATAAAGCTGTTTTTCCAGATTGTGGAGTGGGTTCAGTGACACCATCGGCTCCTGGAAAATCATGGCGATTTTATTCCCCCGTACGCCGCGAAGCGTCTGCTCGTTGGCGTGAAGTAATGATTCACCATGAAAACGGATGTCCCCGGAAAGGTAAACTACCGGAGGGGACGGTAACAACCGTAGGATAGAAAGCGCGGTCACGCTTTTTCCCGAGCCAGACTCGCCCACCAGCGCCAGCGTTTGTCCGGCATCAACCCGTAGTGAGAGGGCATTGACTACGGTGCGCACGGTCTCTTGTTGACGAAAACCAACCGATAAATTCTCAATGGCTAACAGAGGTTGTGTCATCTTAAATCGCCTTGTTGGGATCAAACGCATCGCGTACCGCTTCACCAATAAAGATCAGTAGCGATAGTAGCAGGGCAACGGAGATGAACGCGGTGATGCCAAGCCACGGTGCCTGCAGGTTGTTTTTACCCTGTAACAGGAGTTCTCCCAGTGATGGCGAGCCAAGCGGTAAGCCGAACCCAAGAAAATCCAGTGAGGTCAGGGTGGTTATCGAGGCGCATAAAATAAACGGTAAAAAGGTCAGGGCCGCAACCATCGCGTTGGGCAGCATATGACGCAGAATAATACTGCGATCGCTTACGCCTAGCGCTTGGGCAGCTCGAATGTAATCAAAGTTTCGTGTACGTAAAAATTCCGCTCGCACCACGCCAACCAGGCTCATCCAGCCAAACAGCACGGTAATACCCAGCAGCCACCAGAAGTTAGGCTGGACCACGCTCGACAATAGAATGATGAGAAACAGCGTTGGCATTCCTGACCACACTTCAATGAATCGTTGCCCCCACAGGTCCACCTTGCCGCCATAATAGCCCTGAATTGCGCCAGCCATAATGCCCATCACGCTCGAACAGAGGGTGAGCATTAGACCAAACAAGACAGAAATACGTGTGCCGTAGAGGATGCGTGCCAGTACATCACCGCCGTTGGCGTCTGTCCCCAGCCAGTTTTGTGCAGAAGGCGGGGAAGGGAAGGGCTTATCGGTGGCAAAGTTAATGCTGGTGGCCCCAAAGCGTATTGGTGCCCACAGGATCCAGCCCTGGTTTTCCAGGCGCTGCTGTAGCCACGGATCCTGATAATCAGCCCGGGTCGCAAGTGGTCCGCCGAAGTCGCTTTCACTGTAGTTTTTGAACAGGGGGAAATACCAGCTATTGTCGTAGCGCACCAGTAGCGGCTTATCATTGGCAATTAGTTCTGAACACAGACTAAGACCGAACAGCACCAGAAAAATCCACAGCGACCAGTAGCCGCGACGGTTGTGGCGAAAGCGCGCCCAGCGGGCCTGATTGACGGGGCTTAATCGCGACATTAGCGTCCCTCAAAATCAATACGAGGATCGACCAGCGTATAGCTGATGTCGCTGAGGATATTCAGCAGCAGACCGATCAGGGTGAAGATATAGAGCGTGCCAAACATTACCGGGTAGTCGCGTGATACGGTGGATTCATAACCCAGCAATCCCAGGCCGTTAAGCGAGAACATCACTTCAATCAGCAGTGAGCCGGTAAAAAACATGCTGATAAACGTTGCCGGGAAGCCGGCGATCACCAGCAACATGGCATTGCGAAACACATGTTTCCACAGAATATTTTTCTCGCTGACCCCTTTAGCGCGTGCGGTGACGACATATTGTTTGCGCACCTCATCCAGAAATGAGTTCTTGGTCAGCATCGTCAGCGCGGCAAACCCGCCAACCACCGTCGCCAGCACCGGCAGGGTGATATGCCAAAGGTAGTCGGTTACTTTCTGATACCAGGGCAGGGAGTCAAAATTGGCGGAAACCAGCCCGCGAAGCGGGAACAGGTCGTAGTAGCTTCCCCCGGCAAAAAAGACGATCAGCAAAATGGCAAACAGAAAGGCCGGTATGGCATAGCCGATAATAATAAACGCGCTGCTCCAGACATCAAACCGGCTGCCGTTATGCACCGCTTTGCGGATCCCAAGCGGTATCGACACCAGATAGATGATGAGCGTACTCCACAGCCCCAGCGTGACGGAAACAGGCAGGCTGTCTTTGATAAGCGTCAGCACCGAGGCGCTACGAAACAGGCTGTCACCGAAATCGAAACGAATATAATCCCAGAGCATTTTGAAGTAACGCTCATGGATGGGCTTATCGAACCCATAGCGGCGAGTGATTTCGGCTATCACCTCCGGGTCAAGACCCCGGCCGCCTCGATAATTACTGTCGCTGATGTTACCCACGCCGGTTTGCGCGTGGCTGGCGCGAACGCCTTCGCTACCCGCGCCGGGTAATGCCCCACTTTGTCCGAACTCAATAGCGGCGACAGCCTGCTCTACTGGACCGCCGGGGGCTATCTGCACGATAAAAAAGTTGATGGTGATGATGGCCCAAAGCGTCGGGATCACCAGCAGCAGACGTCGAATCAGATAAGCGCCCATTTATTCTCCCTGCCGCCTGGCTGCGGGCAGCTTCGCCGCTTTGTTGACGTCATACCACCAGTTGTCGAGGCCAATAGTATAAATTGGGCGAATAGCAGGATGTGAAAATTTATCCCACCATGCAATGCGATCCTCTGCCATAAACCACATCGGCAACATGTAGTAGTTCCAGGTTAATACCCTGTCCAGTGCCCGGCCCAGTGAGATCAATTTGGCTTTGTCGCCTTGCGCCGCGATGATTTGGTCGATCAGTTTATCAATCACCGGGCTTTGTACTCCGGGGGCGTTGTAGCTGGAGTCAATATATTGAGAGGCCCAGAGAATTTGCAGGTCTGAACTCGGCCACGGCATCGCACGATACAACCTCGGCATCATGTCATAGTCGCGACTGCGCAGGCGGTTCGTGATTTGTGAGTTATCCACCTGGCGGATATTCATCGTAATACCTAAGCGCTGCAGGTTGTGCTGAAACGGCAGCACCCATTGACTGTTGCTGCCCGCCGGGAGCAACAGTTCAAAGCTCAGAGGTTTACCGCTGGCGCTATTTACACGCTGCTGACCCTTTAGTACCCACCCGGCCTGTTCCAGTAAGGTATCGGCTTTCAACAGATTGTCGCGATCGTAGCCATCGCCTTTTGATTTTGGCGGCTGATAGATTTGGCTAAAGACCTCAGGGGGGAGATCTTTTTTCAAGGGCGCGAGTATCACCAACTCATCCGCGTCGGGGTATTTTGTCGCGGCATATTCGGTATTCTGAAAATAGCTGTTGGTCCGGCTCCAGGCGTTATAGAACAGCGCTTTATTCATCCATTCAAAATCAAAGGCCAAGGTGATGGCTTCCCGCACCCGTCGGTCGCTGAATACCGGGCGCTGAATATTAAATGCAAGCCAGCGGGTATCCTGGGCGGATTCGTTCTTTTGTTCATCTTTGATGATGTAGTGATTCGCGAAATTTTTCCCGGTATAATGTGTCGCCCAGTTTTTGGCATCATTTTCAAGACGCAGATCAAACGCACCGGCCTTAAACGCTTCAAAGGCGACGTTATCATCCAGATAGTAGTCGTAGCGGATGGTATCAAAGTTCCAGCGTCCACGATTGACGGGCAGATTAGCGGCCCAATAATCTTTGACGCGCGAATAGACAATATACTGGCCCATCTTCCATTTAGTAATGCGATAAGGGCCGCTGGCGAGCGGTGGCGATGATAAGGGATCGCTGAGCTTATGATCTTTCCAGTACTTCTCTGGCATCACGGGTAATGAAAACAGGCTGAGCATGTCCTCTTTACCCGGTTTGGCTAATTCAATGCGTACGGTTAATGGCGAGATGGCTTTTACCGTTGTTCCCTTGTAGACCAGACGAAACTGCGGCACGCCTTCAGTCATAAATTTGTGGAAGGTGAATGCGACGTCGCGGGCGGTAATGGGTGAGCCATCGTGAAAACGCGCGCGCGGATTAATGGCAATTTCTACCCAGGAATAGTCGTCAGCATAGCGTGCGCTGTCGGCAATGAGCGGATAATAGCTACCAGGCTCGTCGTCAGAGGTGGTAAATAGCGTATCGTACAGCGTTTCGGTACGCGCGCCGGGATTGCCACGCATCGCATAGCGGTTGAAGTTATCGAACGTACCAATCGCGGAGAGGGTGATTTGCCCGCCTTTGGGGGCGGCTGGGTTGACGTAATCAAAGTGGTTAAAGTTAAACGCGTACTTCGGTTCACCCAGTACGGCAAACGCATAGCTTTCTTTGATGGATTGCGCCTGGACGCTAAACCCGATGAGGGCGATAAACAGCAGCAGTAGGCGAGGGATCATATAAAAGCGATTTCCTTTTCCTGCCACAACCCGACGGGCATCATGCCTGAAAGATAAGGGATGTAGCGGCGAGTGAGAGTATATGAATCGCATACTGCGATCACCACGTCGGCTTATTGGGCTGTGCCATCCAACGCACAAAATCAGCAAGCTGTAATGGTCGGCTAATCCAGTACCCCTGGAAAAAATGCACCCCACGATCGCGCAGCCAACGGGCTTGCTCAGGAGTTTCTACCCCTTCCGCAACCGTCAGCATATTAAGACGTTTAGAAAGTGTCAACACGGCGTCCAGTACCGGAGAAGTCAGTGTTTCCGTCCCAATGGCGTTAATAAACCCGCGATCGATTTTCAGGTAGTCAACGGTAAACCGTTCCAGATAAATAAGCGCACTATGACCGGTCCCAAAATCATCAATCGCAATTTCAAAACCTGCGGAATGCAGCCATTCAAATAGCTTTGTGGCCTCGTGCTGATTGAGCATATCTCGTTCAGTGATTTCCAGTACTATCTGAAAATAGTTTGCGGGAAGCGAAGCGTGCAGGTGCCGAATGTCGTCTTTAAACGTCTCGCCATGCAGATGCGATGGCGCGATATTGATCCCCAATTTTGCGCCAGCGGGAAATACCTTTTGCAGCGTCGGGGCATCCTGGGCGATCAACTTAAAGAGATGCTGAGTCAGCGGGACAATCATTTTCTGTGATTCAGCGTAATGAATAAAGGCATCCGGTGGGATCTCGCCCGTTGTTGGGTGATTCCAACGTAACAGGACCTCGACGCCTTTCACTTCCAGCGTCTGCATCTCTACGACTGGCTGGTACACCACATAAAACTGGTTATGTTTGATGGCGTTGAGGATATCTTTGCCTGGGCGTAAACGGATGCTGTAGATGTAGTACCAGAGGAGAACCCCGGTGATAATCCCGGCCATACATCCCAACATAATCGCGTACCAGATGTCGTTGTACGTCCACTCTTGCGCATACAAACGAATCTTCAGCGGCACCTCTTTAAGCGTCGCCTGGCGCCATGGTGTTTTAGGCAGCGCTGAGACGTCCATAATTCGGGATGAAAATGTTGAAATAGCCGTGTCGCCAGCAATAACGGCAATACCATTAAAATTATCTTCACGGGCGGTATAAAGCAGATAGGGCGCCAGGTTGATATTCAATGAAGAAAATACGCCGCTGTTATGGAGTGAGTGATTGCGGTGCCAAATCATTATCGCGGGTTTATCCGGCATCATGGGCGTCCCGGACAGTATTTCCACATCAACATCTTTGTTGATATTCAGCTTGGGGATCAGCGACAAAATGGGGGAGTTCATTGCACCTGTTGCGGAGGAGCAAAAAGCAATACCGTCTTTTACCAGCAAAAAAGCACGAACGTTGAGGTTAAAAGCCGCACTGGAGGTAAGTTTTGCAGCGACTTGCTGGCAGTTCTTTTCCAGCAGGGGTTGAAGCGCTTCTGTGGTGGTTTTGAGATCTGCAAAGTAACTACTGACATAATTCTGTATATCGGCAAGCAGCGTTTCGTACTTAACTTCTCGTTTATGCCAGGTGACGAAAAACTGCAGGGTACTCACGAGTATTGCGACGATAAGCCCCGTTAACATACAGGAAAGCAGGATTTTCCGACCGGATGAAGAAGAGCGTCTGAACATAGATCCTTATTTTACCTGATTTAACCGCTTATTCTGTATGAATATAACCTGAAATGACTCATGTTGTGAGATTTTTCTTAGTCGCAGGGTGAAACAAAAAAGCACCGCCGAAGCAGTGCTTTTCAATATGTCTCATCAGGATAGCCAAGGGATAGCTGCCAAACGAAACTAACTGCGGCTCAGAACCCGGCGAGCTTCGTTGTAGCGTTTTTTCCAGTAAGGCTCGTTCATGCTGGAAATGATAACGCCACTGCTGGTCGAGGCATGCACAAACTGGTTGTTACCGATATAAATACCGACGTGACGGCCGGTAGAGCCCGCACGGAACAGAACCAGATCGCCTGTGCGCAGATTAGTGCGCGAAACGGATTTTCCCGTTTCCTGTTGTTCATAGGTTGAGCGCGGAAGCTCTAAACCAAATTGCTCGCGGAAGGTGCGCTGCACGAAGCTTGAGCAATCAATACCTTTTTTGGTGCTGCCGCCAAGGCGGTAACGCACGCCTTTCCAGTCAGCATACTGGTCCATAATACGTGATTTAACATCGATATTACGTACCATATTTTCAAATTCATCCTGAGAGGCTTGCAGTGAAGAGTTATCTCCATTGCCCACAGCATGCGTCTCAGAATGCATATTCCTGGCGGTGTTCGTTGTGCTACATGCAGAAAGCAGAACCGCAACTGCTATCGCGGGTATGCCCCGCAAGATATATCTCAAAATCGGTTGAGATTTGACCATTTTGTTTGTTTTCCCTTGAAGTCCTTAACGATAAATATCGTTATAAAAAATGCCAAACGTGACGAGACTAATTACCATCGCACGATGAGACAATTCCTTAAGGTCAAATCTGTGGCAGAACGCACAAATTTATTCTGAAAGGGAATAATTATCCCGCGAGGCAAAACGAGTTCGAGATTACCCGATCGTTCCGGTCAATGCGAGTGATTTTACGTGATTTCTTATAAGAAAAATTGATACAGAAAGTGAATAAACGGCATTGTCTAAATTAAGAACAATCAGGGTGAAAAATACGCAACTCACTCATTTTAAACATGAATAAGATGACAGGAAAATGACAATCAGAATGATGAAATATTGCCAGGCATCATCAGGGAATCAGAAGTATCCCTGATGATGTTAATTACTCTGCGTTATTTGTTTAGAAAATGTTTGTTTTTACCGGGTAGATAATTCACGAACAGAGTGACTAATCGGTCGCTTAATGGCGTCATTAGCCACCAGGGAAGGCCAATCAAGACCACCGTCATGGAACCAACCACGATATCGGTGAGCCAGTGGGCGCCAATCATTACGCGTGGGAAGGCAAAAACCACAGCGATAATAAGGCAGATTAATCCTGCGACTTTTCCGAAATAACGCAGCATAAATGCGGAAAAAATAAGCAACATCATGCCGTGATCGCCAGGAAAACTGTCTTTCGACGCATCTTTGGTCGGAATATGCAGCAGTTCGCTGACGCGATAAATATTATCCAGCAACAGGGTCGGACTGGCGCGTTTAACGGGAATAAGCGCCTGACCCAGCTGATTTAATACCACTGCGGTGAGCAGCATAACCAAACCGATAGCCACAATGCGTCGGCGACCTTCCGACGTCTCTTTGAACCAAAAGTGCAGCATCAATGCGCCCATTGCCAGCAATGAGCAGCCATCAAATGCCCGATTATTGGTAATAGCAACAACCCATAAGAACAGCGGGCTTTCCACCAGTTTATGATTAAAGAAGCGGAAAACGCCCGTATCCAGTGAAGACCAGAACCCATGCCCGGCTGGAATATACCAGGACAGAAACAGTGCCAGGCCCGCAATATTAAGCAGGAGGATCAAAGGGTATCGGGTTTTCATCGTCGTTTACCATTGCTAAAAAACGAAGGTAACCTTACGCGCTAGCGTCTAAACGAAGTCTCAACAACGCGCTCTGTAACGCATTCCAGTCGGTCTCGGTATCGGCGATGAGTTCAATACGACTATCTGGTGGCGCGACGTTTTGTGTCTCTATATGCCAGTCATCTCCCTGGCGGTTAATGCGTACCAGTCCTTCTTTAATACGCATTACCCCCTTCACGCGTCCAACAGGAGCAAGACGCGACCATTCCAGCAGACCGATGGTATCGAACACCGTATCGGCGTCAAAAATCCAACCGCAGGCCTGATGGCCCTGGCCGCTGTTCAGGCTACGACGCCAGCGCTGCTGTGCGGGTAAGCTCAACGCTGCCAGCCCCTTTTTGTCGGCATGGCTATGGGCGTGCTCCGCGCTTGCAGGAAGCTCAGCCAGGTTTAGTCGGGGCAAATCCAGTAGCTGCCCGTCGATTTGCCCATGGTCGGCATGAACTAACTGGCGATTACCGCCGTAGTGTTGCCACCAGCTTTGCAGGGCGTTTTCGCTTTCCGTCGTGGCACGGTCGGTTTTGTTGGCAACAATGATGTCAGCGGCGGCCAGCTGATCGCGGAAATTGTCATTGGCGATGCTTTTTTCATCCAGTAACAGGCGAGGGTCAAGGATACAGAGGGTTGCGTGCAGATCGATCCACGGCTCATAAACCGGTGCGGTGAGTAAATCCAGAATCTGTTTGGGATGTCCGAGGCCGGTGGGTTCAATCAGCAGGCGGTCGGGTTTTCCCTGACGTAGCAGCGTATTGAGGCCAACCTGCATTGGCAGACCGTTAACACAGCACATACAGCCGCCGGGAATCTCTTTTAGCAGCGCACCGCTGTCGGCCAGCAACGCGCCATCAATGCCAACTTCGCCAAACTCATTAACCAGCACGGCCCACTTCTCAGCAGGATCTTTGTTTGCCAATAAATGAAGAATAGAGGTGGTTTTGCCACTGCCGAGAAAACCGGTGATGAGATTGGTTTTAGTCACATTTACTCCAGAATCATAAATTACCGTAATGGCATTTAACAATCCTGGCGAAAAACGGGGAAAAAGAGAAGGGGTGAGAGGACGAAGACGCGCTTCGTCCTGTTTAATGGCAGAAATCGTTAACTTTTTAACGTCTCAATGACAGCCTGATGCGCACCGTATTTGGCAATACGTTGCCAGGCCTGCTGAATGGCCGCGACAAACTGCGTATTCTGTACGAGATCGGTGGCGAAAATCTCGCGCAGCGAAAGCAGGGCGTTGACGCGTTCTGACTCTGTGCTCTGTTTAACCAGAGCGGCAATTTTTTCACTCAACGGGTCACGAACATCAATAACGGCGCCTGAATCATCCACGCCGCTCACATAACGCATCCAGCCTGCAACACCGAGCGCCAGCAGTGGCCACTCACTTTGGCGGGCTAAATGTACGCGGATCCCTTCCAACATGCGCTGAGGTAATTTTTGGCTACCGTCCATCGCGATTTGCCAGGTTTTATGTTTCAACGCTGGGTTGGCAAAACGCTCCAACAGGCTTAGGGCATACTGGTCTAAATCAACATCGGTAATCTGCAGCGTAGGTGCCTGTTCGTTAAGCATCAGGCGGTAAGCGGCTTCACGAAATGCGCTGTCCTGCATACAGTCGCTGATGTGCTGGAACCCGGCCAGATAACCGAGATAAGCAAGAAATGAATGACTGCCGTTCAGCATCCGCAGTTTCATTTGTTCCCACGGCAACACATTTTCGACCATCTGGACGCCCGCCGTTTCCCATTGTGGGCGGCCACACACAAAATTATCCTCAATCACCCACTGGATAAACGGTTCGCAGCTGATTGCGCAGGGGTCGGCAACGCCCAGCTCGCGGGCAATTTCGGCCAGTGACTCTTTGGTGGCGGCAGGAACAATCCTGTCTACCATGGTACCCGGGAAGCTGACATGCTCCTGGATCCAATGCGCCAGCTCCGGTGAGCGTTTTTCTGCCATTCCCAGTACGGCGTTTTTTACCACATGACCATTGTCCGGGATGTTATCGCAAGAGAGGACGGTAAACGGCTGTAGCCCGCGTTCACGTCGGCGGTGTAGCGCTTCAACAATAATTCCGGGGGCAGAGTGCGGTTCAGTCGGTGTTTGCAGATCGTGAGCAATACGTGGATTACTGAGGTCTAACGAGCCTGTCGCCGGATCGATGCAGTAGCCTTTTTCTGTAATAGTTAGCGAGACAATAGCCACCTGAGGCTCGCAGAATTTTTCAATAATGGCCGCCAGCGAATCCAGCGTGGCGTTGAGACATTCGTTGACGGCGCCGATAACAATCGGTTGGTTGCCGTTAGCCCCTTTTTCCAGCACGGTAAATAAATGATCCTGTTCACGTAGTTGGCTCATCAGTCGATCGCCACTGAACAGACTGATCTCACAAATACCCCAGTCTCCACCCTGCGCATTCAGCACCCTGTCGGTTAATAATGCCTGGTGGGCGCGGTGAAAAGCACCGAAGCCAAAATGCACAATCCGCGTTTTTAAGTGTTGGCGGTCGTACTGCGGCATCATGACATTTTCCGCAAGCGGCGCTGAGGCAATAGTTTTCATTTAATACACCTGATTAACCATAAATTAACAATGGCAGTATAAAGTTATATGACAACAAATTGAATTGGTGTGCCTCATTTATCCGGGGAATGTGAGCTTGATCAACCAATCATCGGCAATGTGTTGATCAGTTGACGGATGCCTGTATGGTAGTCGTCATTAAGATGATTTAATTTGGTATAACAACTTGTGAGGTGAAACAATGGAACAAACCTGGCGTTGGTACGGACCTAACGATCCGGTATCGCTTGATGATGTGCGTCAGGCTGGCGCAACGGGTGTTGTGACTGCCTTGCACCATATTCCTAACGGTGAAGTGTGGCCGGTAGAAGAGATTCAACAGCGTCAGGCCATTCTGGCTGAAAAAGGGCTGACCTGGTCGGTGGTGGAAAGTATCCCCGTCCACGAAGATATCAAAACGCGTTCTGGTCAATACCAAACGTGGATTGCTAATTATCAGCAGAGTATCCGTAATCTGGCGACCTGTGGTATCGATACGGTGTGCTATAACTTCATGCCGATCCTTGACTGGACGCGTACTGACCTCGAATATCAGTTGCCGGATGGTTCCAAAGCGCTGCGTTTTGACCAGATTGCTTTTGCGGCCTTCGAACTTCACATTCTGCAACGCCCGGGAGCTGAAGCGGATTATACCGCCGAAGAACAACGCCAGGCGCTAGACTACTTCAATGCCATGAGTGATGCAGAAATTGAAAAGCTGACCCGCAATATCATTGCTGGCCTGCCTGGTGCAGAAGAGGGCTATACGCTGGATCAGTTCCGTGCGCGTCTCGCTGAATATGACGGCATCAGCAAGGACGATCTGCGCGATAATATGGCGGTATTCCTGAGGGCGATTGTGCCAGTGGCAGAAGAAGTCGGCGTGCGTCTGGCCGTGCATCCTGACGATCCGCCGCGCCCGATCCTCGGCCTGCCGCGTATCGTTTCGACTATTGAAGATATGCAGTGGCTGAAAGAAACGGTCGATAGCATTAATAACGGTTTCACCATGTGCACCGGTTCTTACGGCGTACGCGCTGATAACGATCTGGTGAAAATGATCGAAACCTTTGGCGATCGTATCCACTTCACGCACCTGCGCTCGACCTGTCGTGAAGATAACCCGAAAACCTTCCACGAAGGTGCGCACCTGCAGGGCGATGTGGACATGGTATCGGTGGTGGCTGCCATTTTGAGCGAAGAGCAGCGGCGTGAAAAGGCGGGCGACCTGCGTCCTATCCCGATGCGTCCGGACCATGGACACCAGATGCTTGACGATCTGCATAAGAAAACCAACCCCGGCTATTCTGCGATTGGTCGCCTGAAAGGCCTGGCAGAAGTCCGCGGCGTTGAGCTGGCGCTGAAACAAACGCAATTCCGCGACCTGCTGTAAGTCTAACAACAGGGATTGCGCTACAGGCGCGATCCCTGTTATTCATCAAGGCTGCGCGATCGCCTGCTCCAGCACTGTCAGCACTTTATTGATCTGCTGTATCTGCAATCCACCAAATCCAAAAAACATAACAGCATCGCTGTTCTCTTTGCGCCATGCGGCTTCTGATCCATTTTCTATATCCGGCAGAGTGTCGAAACGGATCCCGGCCAACAGGCAGCTTTGTTGTAGCCTGGCGATGAATTCGGTATGTCTGGCAATGCGTAACGAGAGGTGCAGACCTGCCGTTGCGCCAGCGATTTTCCCTTCGGGAAACAGAGTGGAAAGGCCATCGCGTAACAGGGCGAGGCGCGTCGCATAGCTGCAGGCCAGCTTGCTGATATGCGTATAAAACACCTGATTTTGCATCAGTTCGGCTAAAAATTGCTGCAACAACCACTGACTGCCGTTGTTATTGAGCGCTTTCATATTCTGTACCGCCGGAAGCAGTTCATCAGGGCAAATAAGATAGCCAAGCCGTGCGCCTGGCCCCAGCGTTTTAGAAAATGTCCCCATGTAGATAACCCGGTTGTGATAATCCATGGCTTTCAGCGCGGGAAGGGGATTTTCCCCATAGGTAAAAACGGCATCGTAATCGTCTTCAATGATGTAAGCGCCGACGCGTTGCGCCCACGTTAATAATGACTGACGGCGCTCCAGCGAAAGTACACTTCCCATCGGATACTGATGAGCTGGAGTAACATAACAAAGCTGGGTTTCATACTCGGGTAAATTATCTGTTTGCAGCCCGTGGTTATCTACGGCGATTGGCGTAATGTCTGCACCGTAATAATTGAAAAGATGCCATGCGCCAGAATAACAAGGGGATTCGGTCACAATCTGGCACTTTTTTTGCTGACTGACAGCATGATGAATAATAAATATTTGGCTGAGCAGTGATAATCCTTCCTGAATCCCGTTGGTAATGATGATGTTCTCTGCTCGGGTATTAATTCCGCGGGATAAATTAAGGTATCTGACCAATTGCTCACGCAATGAAAATAATCCATTTGGTGAATGATATCGGGTAAATAATTGTTCTTTAAGTATGCTTGGAGCATTATTCCATTTCCGCCAGCTTGACCAGGGAAAAGCGTTGGGATCGGGGACGCCCATCCGGCAGTAGCACTCTCGTCCAGGCTCGGCGTAAACATCGGTAGAGACCCCGGCAGCTTTAGGTTTTGTCGGGGGAGAACCTTGGGTAACGGGCACATGAGCTGGGGTTATACGTACAGGCGTGGTGAATATCACTTCATAGCCAATGCCGTGTCGGCTCTTGATTAACCCAGCCGCCATAAGCTTATCATAGGCCATCACCACCGTTATTTTGGCAACGTTCAAGACCTGAGCCTGCTCGCGAATAGAGGGAAGCTTATCGCCACAAAGCAAATCCCCCCGCTGAATAGCCTGGAAATAAAATTGAAAAATTTGCAATTGCAGCGGAGTGCGGAGTTCTCTATTGAGCGTTAATTTAAGCATGAGGAATTCCTTATTAATATATAGCTACTATATTACGAATCTCTCATTTTTACTATTTGATACACCTCATGGAGTAGCGGCTGTTCCTATAGCTTACCATCGCTGTCTCTATTTTTGATTTTTATTATCCCTTAGCGTGTCGCTATTAAAAAATGGAGGCAAGCATGTCGTGGATAAGAAAGAACGCATTGTGGTGCGTATTGGCTGGGGCGGTGGCAATGGCCCTGGCTATTTGGGGAACGTGGCAAGGCGTTCATTACACTAGTACCACAGAATTTTGTTTATCGTGTCACTCGATGCGCACGGCTGGAGAGGAATATAAAACCAGCGTGCATTTTCGCAACGCATCTGGCGTGCGGGCCGAGTGTAAGGATTGTCATATTCCACCGGGCGTTGTTCCAACGCTTATTCGTAAAACTGAAGCCTTAAACGACCTCTATCACACCTTTATTTTTCCTTCTATCGATACTCCTGAAAAGTTTGCTGCCAAACGCCCGGAGCTGGCCCAGCGGGAGTGGGCGCGCATGAGCGCGAATAATTCAGCGGCGTGTAAATCCTGCCATAGCTATGAGGCAATGGATCATGGCAAGCAATCTGCAAATGCGGCGGCGCAAATGACTGCAGCGGCAGCAAAAGAGAGTAACTGTATCGATTGTCACAAAGGAATTGCCCATCACAAACCCGATATGAGCAGCGGTTTTCGCGATCGCTATAAGCAACTACAGCGTCAGGGAGATACGCCAACGGATGCGACCACGCTGTTCTCATTAAGTGAAAAACCGCTGACGGCAACGGAAGGAAGTCCCGCAGGCAAAGCACTGTTATTTCCCGCCACTGAGGTCAAGGTGCTGAAAAAAGAAGGCAGTAACGTGCAGCTCGAAATCACGGGCTGGCGTGAAAGCAAAGGACGCGGACGGGTGATCACCCAGTATATGGGGAAACGCGTTTTCTCCGCCGTTCTCGATGAGCCCCTGATGGCGAACGTAAAAGTGCTACAAACCCAGGTCGATCCTGACTCACATCAGGAATGGCAGCAGGTGAGCGTCACCGCCTGGACCACCGATCAGGACTTTATCAACACGCTTGCGCCAATCTGGGAGTACTCAGATCAAATGCTGCAATCCACCTGTAGCGCCTGTCATAGCACTCCTCCTACGACCCGATATACCGCTAATGGCTGGATCGCCGGATTGAAAGCCATGTCGACCTATTACCGGCTTAATCCGGTGGAGGAACGTACGTTGTTGAAATACCTCCAGACCCACGCCAGCGATGTGTCTGAAACCAACAAAAAGTAAGGATAATGTATGGATATTCATGACTTTAATCCGTCCCGCCGCCGTTTTCTCAGCGGAATGCTGGCGGTAGGGGCTGTCAGCGCACTGGCACCTAATCCGCTGATATCAAAAGTGTGGGCGGCGGGGGAAAATCCCGAACAGTGGATTCAATCTGGTTCGCACTATGGCGCTTTTGAAGCCAAAGTGGTCAACGGTGAGTGGACCGAAACCCGTCCGTTCAAACATGACAAATACCCCTGCGATATGCTGAACGCGGTGCGTGAAGTGGTCTACAACCCGTCGCGGGTGCGCTACCCAATGGTGCGTCTGGACTGGCTACGTAAGCGTGAGAAGTCGGATCGCAGCCAGCGCGGAGATAACCGTTTTGTACGGGTCAGTTGGGATCAGGCGCTGGATTTGTTTTACGAAGAGCTGGAGCGGGTGCAAAAAACCTATGGCTCATCAGGCGTATTTACCGGGCTTGCCGACTGGCAGATGGTGGGCAAATACCATAAAGCGGGCGGGGCGATGGACCGGGGGCTTGGCCTGCATGGTAGCTATGTGACAACCGTCGGCGACTACTCTGCGGCAGCGGCCCAGGTCATTTTACCGCATGTGATTGGTTCGCTGGAAGTTTATGAGCAGCAGACGTCGCTCCCGCTGGTGATTCAAAACAGCAATACCATCGTGCTGTGGGGCTGTGATCCGATCAAGAACTTGCAGATCGAGTTTTTGGTTCCCGATCACGATGCATTTGGCTACTGGCAGCAGATTAAAGAGGCGGTAGCGCAGGGTAAGATGCGCGTTATCAGCGTTGATCCAGTGCGTAGCAAATCGCAAAACTATCTCGGCTGCGAGCAGTTGGCGTTGCGGCCACAAACCGATGTCGCGTTAATGCTGGCGCTGGCGCATACCCTGTACGAAGAAAAACTGTACGACACGGCGTTTATTACCGATTACACCGTCGGCTTTGAACAGTTTTTACCGTACCTGCTGGGCGAGAGCGATAAACAGCCGAAAAATGCCGAATGGGCGGCAGAAATCTGCGGGTTGACGGCAGAGCAGATCCGAGACTTCGCCCGCCTGTTGGTGAACGGTCGGACACAGTTTATGGGCGGTTGGTGCGTACAACGCATGCACCATGGTGAGCAGTATCCGTGGATGCTGGTGGTACTGGCCAGCATGGTCGGTCAAATTGGTTTGCCCGGCGGCGGGGTAGGATTTGGCTGGCACTACAACGGCGGTGGTACGGTAACATCCGCCGGGCCTGTGCTCTCTGGACTGGGGGGGATCACTAATCCCCCGCAGGCGAAGTACAACGCGGATTTTCGCGGCGCATCGGAGCATATCCCCACTTCGCGTATCGTTGATTGCCTGCTTGAGCCAGGCAAAAAGGTTGCCTTTAACGGCGAGACGTTAACCTGGCCTGACATCAAAATGGCGATCTACAGCGCGGCGAATCCATTTCATGCGCAGCAGGACAGGAACCGCATGATCGACGCGTGGAAGAAGCTGGAAACCGTGGTGGTGTTGGATCACCAATGGACCGCGTCGTGCCGATTTGCCGATATCGTCCTGCCCGTTACCACCCGCTTTGAACGTAACGATATTGAGCAGTTCGGTACGCATTCAAATAAAGGGCTAATGGCGTTGCATCAGATTGTCAAACCGCAATATGAAGCGCGACATGATTTTGATGTGTTTGCCGGGCTGTGTAAGCGCTTTGACAAGGAAGCGGTATACCGTGAAAACCGTGATGAAATGCAGTGGATACAGGCGCTTTATGACGAAGGCGTGAAGATGGGGGCATCGCTCGGTGTCTCATTACCGGATTTCACAACGTTCTGGCAGGGTGACGGATATATTGAATATCCGCCGGGCCAGCCGTGGGTACGTCACGGCGAGTTTCGCGACCAGCCAGACCTGAATCCGCTGGGAACGCCGTCAGGTCTGATTGAAATCTACAGCAAAACCATCGCGGGATTTGCCTATGAGGATTGTCCGGGGCATCCGGTGTGGATGGAACCCTTTGAGCGTACCCATAGCGGCAAAAAAGATAAATACCCGTTGCATCTGCAATCCTGCCACCCGGATAAACGTCTGCATTCCCAGTTGTGCTCGAGCGAGGCGTTTCGCAACACCTATGCAGTTGCCGGAAGAGAACCGCTTTATATCAGTGAACAGGATGCTACCGCCCGTGGCTTAAAAGCCGGTGATATCGCCCGCGTCTTTAACGCTCGTGGCCAGGTACTGGCTGGCGTGGTTGTCAGTCCGGATTTTTCCCCTGGCGTGATTCGTATTCATGAAGGCGCATGGTACTCCCCGCAGGAAGGGGGGAAAGCCGGGACATTATGCACCTATGGCGATCCGAACGTACTGAGCGCGGATATCGGTACTTCACAGCTGGCCCAGGGGCCTTCAGCGCATACCGTGCTGGTGGAGGTCGAGCGTTATCAGCAGAAAGCCCCGCAGGTGACGGCATTCGGTGGTCCACAGATTGTGAAAGAGGAGGGGACCAGTGCAGCATAATCAAATTCATCAGCAGCGGGCAACTGTCTACCAGTGGTTTTCGCAACTGTTATTTCGTGAGCTGGATGAAAAACAGCTCGCCAGTCTGGAAAACGGCGATAGCCGGGCTTGGATTGCCTCACTGGCGGCGGTTCCTGGAGTGTCTGGCGAGGTTAAACGTTTTGAGCGTAGCCTGGGCCGGGTTCTGCGGTGCGACTCCCGACAGCTGGAGCTGGCAGCAGATTTTGCCTCGCTGTTTCTGCTGGCCCCGCCGGCTAGTGTTTCTCCCTATGCAGGGCACTATCCACACACGACAGCGGCAGAAGAACGTCGGCAAATGAATGTGTTGCTGGTTGAGCAAGGGCTGGCGGCACGGGATAATGAACCCTCCGATCACATTGCCGTGCAGCTGGCATTAATGGCGAGGATGGTTGCTAAAGAGGAGAAATTCTCCGCGCAATATTACTTTTTGCATCATCATATTCTGTGCTGGGCGCCGTTATTTCGCGACGCTTGTCTGGTGCGGGATAACGAAGGTTTTTATCCTCAGGCGGTTAATCTGATAGTGCGTTTTATGCAGGAGGATGAACAGTATCTGGAATCGTTGCTGATGGATGATTTTTATCTCAGCAGCCAGCGCTGAATATGACAAAGGGACAGCTGGTGCTGTAATGCCAGTCAGTAAAGTATTATGGAGAATATTCTATTGCGGCATAGGATTCCGTTCACCTCAGCGAGTCATTTCTCTGGAAGCGCAGATACCCGTGAACGTGCAAGGGAGACTCACCGCCGTCTCCCTTGCATCCCAGGCTCCCGGCGGGAAAATCGTCGCGATGCGAGTTATTCGTCTTATGTCGTCTGCCTGTCGGGTCGGGGCCGAGCCTGCATCCATGCAGGCCGTCCCCTCTGTCCGCATCCCTGCGGACAGACCCGGTCAGCCGTCAACGCCTCATCGATTTTCAGCCGGACCGGTGTCATCGCTTTAACGCTCTGACTTCCAGTTAAATCTTTTTTGCTGTTTAAACAAAATACGCAGATGGTCAGGTGTGGGCTGGTCCGGCTGAAAATTGCCGACGTGTTTTCGTAAGGCCGGGAGAGCCAGCATGGATGCTGGCTCAGGGCGCGCTTTGCAGGGATGCTACCTCGCGCCCGGCCCGATAGCCTGAAGAAATAAGCGGAGGGGACCACGAAGTGGCAATTTTCCCGCCGGGAGCCGGGATTGTTAAGGGTACGGCGATAGTACCCTTAACACGTTCACAGGCAGTATTGTTTCAGATAAGTGATATCACTAAAGTGAACGGAACATTTTGCCAGAGACAACATGTCATTATCTTTGGTTCACCTGTAACGACAGGAGATTAATCTGCACGGCCCATATAGCGACGTTCTTCGATATGAATACGGATTTTTTCACCCGCACTCAGATACTCAGGAACCTGGATCACCAGACCGGTGCTCAGGGTTGCTGGCTTGTTGCGCGCACTCGCTGAAGCACCTTTAATACCCGGTGAGGTTTCAACGATTTCCAGGTCTACGGTCTGCGGCAGTTCAAGCGCCAGCAGTTGGCCGTCCCAGGTCAGTACCTGCATATCCGGCATACCGCCTTCCGGGATGAACAGCAACTCTTCTTCAATCTGGTCTTTGGTGAAGGTATACGGGGTATAGTCTTCTTTATCCATAAAGACATATTCGTTGCCATCGACGTAGGAGAAATCAACCCAGCGGCGGCTCAGGGTGATCGTATCCACGATATCGTCGCCTTTGAAGCGCTCTTCAACTTTCAGACCGGTACGAACATCGGAAAAACGCATTTTGTACAGCGTAGCTGCACCACGTGCGGACGGTGATTGAATATCGATATCTTTTACAATCAGCAGCTTGCCGTTGTAGTTAAGTACCATACCTTTTTTAATTTCGTTCGCTCTTGGCATCGAAAAAATCCTGTAGTGAGGAGTGTCTAAAATATCGCGTAAAACTACTCGCGCCGGGGCATTCAGGCAAGCGGAATTCATGCTTTTGCTGGTGCAAAAAAGGTGGTACTGTGCCCTTCCCGCACAATCCGATGGTTTACGATAAAGAGAGTACAGTATGGAATGCCGTCCGGATTGTGGTGCATGCTGCACCGCGCCTTCAATCTCCAGCCCCATCCCCGGTATGCCTGATGGCAAGCCCGCTAATACGCCCTGCGTTCAGCTGGATGAATCCCTGCGCTGTAAAATTTTTGCTTCACCGCTGCGGCCAAAAGTGTGCGCCGGTTTACAGCCCAGTGCGGAAATGTGCGGGCAGACGACGCACCAGGCCATGGTTTATCTCATCGAGCTTGAAGCGCTGACCGCGCCTTAAACGTCCTTGATGCGCGCCAGGCACACGACGGTGGCGACGATCATCACCAGCGCAAACCAGAACACCGCATGATAGTTCCAGATTTCAGCGGCAATCCCCGCCAGCGATCCGGCAATTATCCAGCCCACGCGAATGGTATTCGTATAAAGGGTGGTGGCTGAACCCGCCTGTCCCGGCATCAAATCCTGGAAATAGAGCATGCCAATCCCGCCGAGAATACCGATATAAATCGCGTTCAGCAGCTGTAAGCCAAGCAATATCGCCGGAGAGTGGGCCAGCAGCATACCGGCATAAAAGAAGAATCCGGCGACGACGGCAATTCTCATCAACAGACGTTTGCCCAGACGCTTTGCAAAATAGCCAGCAATCAGCATGGTTGGGATTTCCAGTCCGGCTGCGGTGCCCATCATGATGCCAGCCAGTTTTTCCGGCAGATGCAGTTCGTTGATGATAAACAGCGGCATATTAATGATATAGAGACTATTCGTTCCCCACATTAATGTGCAGATAACAAACAGCAGCAACGTGTCGCGTCGATTGCGGCGCGGGGCCTCAACTGCGCCCGTCGCGAGAGGCACGTTTTTACTCATCGAAGGTAAAAACAGCCAGACCATTATGCCGCAGACAACAAACGCCACCGCCGCGCTGAGATACATCACCGTAAAGCTGAATCCCATGGCCAGCGCGTAGGCCAGCGGCGGGCCAATTACCCAGGCCAGCGAAACCTGTGCACGTAATATTGAGCTGAACATGACGGCTTCCCGACCTGTGCGGTCGGCGTGTTCACGGGCGAGAGCAAACATTTGCGGGTTGGCGGTCGATCCAAAGCTGCTGAGGAATACCCCAACAAACAGCAAGATAAAATAGTTACGGTTCCAGGCGAACAGCACGCAGGCCAGCATCCCCAGTACGCAGCAAAACACAATCAGGTTTTTGCGATCGCCTTTTCTATCTGAACGTCCGGCCAGAAACTGACTTACCAGAATACCGATCACAGCACTACCGGTAAAAAAGAACCCGACCATGCCGGGACGGGCGTGGACTTCATCCGTCAGAAAAAGGCTGAGCGTTGGCGTCTGCAACGCACCGGCGATACCCGTCAGAAATGCGACAAGCAGGAACGCCGAAGACGTTAAATCAAACGCCTTGGGTGTGGCGGCTACGGGGGTGTTATGCATGTTTTGATATCAATGATGTGAAGAGACGCGGAGTTTACGCCGCTTGTCAGAAAATAAACAGGGAGCCAAATCAAAATCGGCATCAAAAATCAAAATAGCATTTCAGTCAAAGAATGCTGTTTGCTGACGTTGCTGAATCTGACAAGCTGACGGCGTTTTTGCGTCAGCATTTTTTTCTCATCCGCAGAGAAAATGTGCGTTATCTCTAAATTCAGCAAGTAATTTGTCAACTTTACTTGTGTGCTGAAGAAAAAAGAGCAAGACTCCTTGAAACGTTTCAGCGTCATCTTGCCATAACTGATAGAGTCGGGTGACGCCTTTTTTCTCATGTTGGCTGAATCGTTTCAATTCAGCGGGAGAGGAGAATCATGTTCCAGTTATCTGTTCAGGATATTCACCCGGGCGAACAGGCCGGGAATAAAGAAGAGGCTATTCGCCAGGTTGCCGCTGCCTTAGTGCAGGCGGGTAACGTCGCGGAAGGCTACGTCGATGGCATGCTGGCGCGCGAACAACAGACGTCCACGTTCCTCGGCAACGGTATTGCGATTCCTCACGGTACGACGGACACGCGCGATCAGGTGCTGAAAACCGGTGTGCAGGTATTTCAGTTTCCGCAGGGCGTGACCTGGGGCGAAGGGCAGGTTGCTTATGTGGCAATCGGCATCGCCGCAAGCTCTGATGAACACCTCGGTTTACTGCGTCAGCTGACACACGTGCTGAGCGATGACTCCGTCGCTGAACAGCTGAAATCTGCGACCACGGCGGAAGAACTGCGTGCGCTGCTGATGGGCGAAAAGCAAAGTGAACAGCTGAAGCTTGATAACGAAACGCTGTCGCTGAATGTCGTGGCCAACTCGCTGGTGACGCTGCAGGCACTCAACGCGGCACGGCTGAAAGAAGTCGGTGCGGTTGACGCCACCTTTGTGGCCAGAGCAATCAATGAGCAGCCGATGAATCTCGGTCAGGGGATCTGGTTGAATGACTGTGCTGAAGGCAACGTGCGTAGCGCCGTTGCGGTCAGTCGTGCAGCTACAGCTTTCGATGTAGAAGGTGAAGCTGCAGCCCTGCTGGTGACCGTCGCCATGAATGACGATCAACCGGTTGCGGTGCTGAAGCGCCTTGGCGATCTGCTGCTGAATAATAAAGCTGACCGTTTGTTGAAAGCCGATGCGGCAACGGTGTTGGCGCTGCTGACCAGCGATGACGCCTTAACTGATGATGTACTGAGCGCCGAATTTATTGTGCGCAATGAGCATGGTTTACATGCCCGCCCGGGCACTATGCTGGTGAATACGATTAAACAATTTAACAGTGAAATTACCGTGACAAATCTTGATGGAACCGGCAAGCCGGCGAATGGACGCAGTCTGATGAAAGTTGTGGCATTGGGCGTGAAGAAAGGACATCACCTGCGCTTTACTGCACAGGGCGAAGATGCTGAACAGGCGCTGAAGGCGATTGGCGAAGCCATCGCGGCAGGTCTTGGGGAGGGCGCGTAATGAGCAGACGTGTTGCTACTATCACCCTTAACCCGGCCTACGACCTGGTGGGTTTCTGCCCGGAAATTGAACGCGGTGAAGTGAACCTGGTTAAAACCACCGGTCTGCATGCGGCAGGGAAAGGGATCAACGTCGCTAAGGTTTTGAAGGATTTAGGTATTGATGTCACTGTGGGCGGCTTCCTGGGTAAAGACAACCAGGATGGTTTTCAGCAGTTGTTCAGCGAGCTGGGCATTGCCAACCGTTTTCAGGTCGTGCAGGGCCGTACCCGTATTAACGTCAAGCTGACCGAAAAAGACGGTGAAGTATCTGACTTCAACTTTTCCGGCTTTGAAGTCACCCCGGCTGACTGGGAACGCTTTGTGAATGACTCGCTGAGCTGGCTGGGCCAGTTCGACATGGTGTGCGTCAGCGGCAGTTTGCCAACCGGTGTGAGCCCGGAGGCCTTCACCGACTGGATGACGCGCCTGCGTAGTCAGTGTCCTTGCATTATCTTTGATAGTAGTCGTGAAGCGTTGGTAGCAGGTCTGAAAGCGGCACCATGGCTGGTGAAGCCAAACCGTCGCGAACTGGAAATCTGGGCCGGTCGTAAGCTGCCGGAAATGAAAGATGTGATTGAAGCGGCGCATGCGCTGCGTGAACAGGGGATCGCTCACGTGGTGATTTCACTCGGCGCGGAAGGTGCGCTGTGGGTTAACGCCTCAGGTGAGTGGATTGCTAAACCGCCGTCAGTTGAGGTGGTCAGCACCGTCGGCGCGGGTGATTCAATGGTTGGCGGTCTGATTTACGGCCTGCTGATGCGTGAGTCCAGCGAACATACCCTGCGTCTGGCGACGGCTGTTGCCGCCCTGGCGGTAAGCCAAAGTAATGTAGGCATTACCGATCGTCCTCAGTTGGCCGCAATGATGGCGCGTGTCGACTTAAAACCGTTTAACTGACAGCAGGAGAGGCATAATGAAAACGCTGCTGATTATTGACGCTAATCTCGGCCAGGCTCGCGCTTACATGGCGAAAACCCTGCTTGGAGCGGCGGCACAGAAAGCACATCTGGAAATTATTGATAATCCGAATGATGCCGAACTGGCAATTGTTCTGGGCGATACGCTTCCTGCCGACAGTTCGCTGAACGGCAAAAAAGTCTGGCTGGGCGACATTGGCCGTGCGGTTGCGCACCCTGAACTCTTCCTCAGCGAAGCGAAAGGCCATGCAAAACCCTACAGCGCCCCGGTTGCAACAGCACCTGTGGCCAGCAGTGGTCCAAAACGCGTGGTGGCGGTGACGGCGTGTCCGACCGGTGTTGCTCATACGTTTATGGCCGCTGAAGCGATTGAAACAGAAGCGAAAAAACGTGGCTGGTGGGTGAAGGTTGAAACCCGAGGTTCTGTTGGCGCAGGCAATGCCATTACGCCGGAAGAAGTGGCTCAGGCTGATCTGGTGATTGTGGCCGCTGACATCGAAGTTGATCTGGCGAAGTTTGCCGGCAAACCGATGTACCGCACCTCTACGGGTCTTGCGTTGAAGAAAACCAAGCAGGAGCTGGACAAAGCGCTGGAAGAAGCAACACCGTACCAGCCAACCGGTAAAGCGCAGACTTCAGCAACCGAAAGTAAGAAAGAGAGCGCGGGGGCATATCGTCACCTGCTGACGGGCGTCTCTTACATGCTGCCGATGGTGGTTGCTGGCGGTCTGTGTATTGCACTCTCGTTCGCTTTTGGTATCGAAGCGTTTAAAGAGCAGGGTACGCTGGCGGCGGCGCTGATGCAGATTGGCGGTGGTTCAGCCTTCGCGCTGATGGTGCCGGTACTGGCAGGTTATATCGCGTTTTCCATCGCTGACCGTCCGGGTCTGACGCCGGGTCTTATCGGCGGTATGCTGGCGGTGAGCACCGGTTCCGGCTTTATTGGCGGGATTATTGCTGGTTTCCTTGCCGGTTATGTGGCGAAGCTTATCAGCACGAAGCTGAAACTCCCGCAGAGTATGGAAGCGCTGAAACCGATCCTGATCATTCCGCTGTTCTCAAGCCTGGTGGTTGGTCTGGCCATGATTTACCTGATCGGCAAACCGGTGGCGGGCATTCTGGAAGGTCTGACCCACTGGCTGCAAACCATGGGTACGGCGAATGCGGTGCTGCTTGGAGCGATTCTTGGCGGCATGATGTGTACCGACATGGGTGGCCCGGTTAACAAGGCGGCGTATGCTTTCGGTGTGGGTCTGCTGAGTACGCAAACTTATGCACCGATGGCGGCCATCATGGCTGCGGGTATGGTACCTCCGCTGGCTCTGGGTCTGGCAACGCTGGTTGCGCGTCGTAAGTTCGACAAAGCGCAGCAGGAAGGCGGCAAAGCTGCCCTGGTACTGGGCCTGTGCTTTATCACCGAAGGGGCAATCCCGTTCGCTGCCCGTGACCCAATGCGCGTTCTGCCTTGCTGTATTGTTGGCGGCGCGATTACCGGGGCTATCTCGATGGCGGTGGGTGCGAAGCTGATGGCGCCACACGGCGGGCTGTTTGTCCTGTTAATCCCAGGCGCAATCACGCCGGTGTTGGGATACCTGTTGGCAATTATTGCCGGTACGCTGGTAGCTGGTCTCTCCTACGCGGTGCTGAAGCGCCCGGAAGCTGAGGTTGTGGCAAAGGCGGCCTGATTTAACGTCGATACCAGGGGCAGAGAATTCTCTGCCCCTTTTTTATGCATTTACCTAAACCGTTGCTGCATCGCCGCAATAATCCATCCAACCTTAATAAAACGGATCAGGCAATCATTGGCGCGATGATAAAACCAAAGGCAACGCCAGCAATGATCCCACCCAGTCCTGGCAGCATAAACGGATGGTTTAAGACATACTTGCCCACGCGCGTTGTCCCTGTGGTGTCGAACTCCATTGCCGCCAGCGAAGTCGGGTATGTTGGTAGAACAAACACCCCGGTTACCGCCACATAGGAGGCCAGAATTGCCCATGTAGGCACGCCGAGTGCAACGGCCAGAGGGATAATCAGCGGCGTGGTGGCGCCTTGCGAGTAGAGAAGCGCGCAGGTACCAAACAGCACCAGAGCCAACAGCATGGGATAAGCCCGTAGAATATCGCCTGCGATGTCCTTAATCTCCGCTAAGTGGGCATCAATGAAGGTCGTTCCCAATGTAACAATCCCGAGAATGACCGCCAGTGAACTCATCCCTGATCGAAATGTGGATGTCAGGACAATAGCATCGGTTGATGTTTTGCATAACACCACCATCAGGCAAGCAGCAGCCAGCATACAGATAATGATGATATCCCGGGTATTCATTGGGTTGCCTGCATCGAATCCAGGGCGTAGCTGCGGGCAGGCGGCAAGAATAACGATGACGACGGTTGCCAGCATGAACAGGGCGACTGAGAGTTTGGCACCCGGCGTGGTGCTGTTTTGCCCTTCATATTTACGCACTAATCCTTTTTGCAGGCGTTCCAGATAGACTTCATCGTCCTGAAGCTCGCATCCCTGACGTGAGGCGATAAAAGCAGCGACCATCGCGGCGACAAACGAAGCTGGCAGACATACCGCCATGACCTGGATAAAGGTAACACCGTTGCCTTCCATAATGGTCAGCATTGCCGCCATTGCGGCGCTGATCGGCGAACCGGATATCGCCACCTGGGAGGCGACCACGGAGCCGGCGAGCGTACGGGAAGGGCGGATACCGGACTCTTTGGCGACTTCGGCAATCACCGGCAGGGTAGAAAATACGATGAACCCTGTTCCAGCCATAATGGTCATCGACCAGGTGATAATCGGTGCAATAATATTGATATATTTAGGATTACGTCGCATAAAATTACCGGCAACGCGTACCAGATAATCCATACCTCCGGCGGCTTGTAGCGCCGATGCTGCCACGACAACTGTCATAATAATGAGAATGACGTCAACGGGTGGCGAGCCAATTTGTAGATCAAATCCCAACGTTAAAATAGCCAGCCCCAGACCACCGCATAAACCGATACCTATTCCGCCGAGGCGGATACCAAAAAATATTGCACCCAACACGACGATAATTTCTAACCAAACCATAATGGCCTCCGCCAGAGAATAATTTGTTATTAAAATAAGTGTTTGTTTAATGCTTTATTAATCTGGTGACGGCTGTTATTGCGCCAGAAGATGATGTTTGCCAACTCGCTTTTCGTACCATTTAATACCGGCGCGAACTAATGAGCCGGTTGAGTCAATATATTTATCTGGAGACTTTCTGACTGCGTCGGCAAGAATGACGGGGACTTCGGTACATCCCAGTACAATGATTTTTGCGCCGCGTGAGAAGAGCATTTCAGCCTGTTCATTCATCAGCGTTTGCGCCCGCTTAAGATCGCCGGCTTTTAAGCAATAAATACTTTCCATGACCTTTTCCTGACCGGATGAATCAGGGCTGATGCAGGTTAAGCCAAGAGATTCGATACCTTTTTGGTAGAGTCCCATGTAAAGAGTGGCGTTGGTAGCAAGTAAACCGATACGCGACTTTCCGCAGTTTTTGACCTCATTCATGGTTGTTTCAACGATACTGAGTAACTCTGTATGACAGCATTCTTTTAATTCATTAAACCAAAAGTGGGCGGTATTACAGGGGATCACAATACACTCCGCACCAGCATCTTCCAGTTTATGCATATAATCACGCATTGCCGGAAGTGGGGAATGGCCATGATGCATTAATGCATCAGTTCGGTCTGGAATATCGGGGATGGATGAAATAATTAATGGGATATGTTCCTGATCGCGTTGCGCTGCAGTAAAGGTGACGAATTTATTAAAAAGATCGACTGTTGCAGCAGGCCCCATACCACCAAGTACGCCAATTAAACCTTTCACGATATATACCTCTATTTACCGATATTTAATATTCAGAGCTGGTGTCTATCTGGTGCTTATGTTTAACAGCAGAGTGTCGTGAGGAGAAATGCAATAATGTTTGGTTCAATGCAAAAAACGCATGAGTGTGATTTCTTTTGCCATCTCAGCAGGCCGGTAATCAGCCAGAGGCCCGACATTCCACGGCGGATGAGCGGTCGTGGTCGATGAGTAACGAAACATGTTAATGTCAAAAACGAAGGTGTTATGCAAAAAACGAATCGCCAGATACTGATGTTGAATATCATCTCCGGGAATATTCAGGCATGATGCTTAGGACTAATCGACATATTTAAACATCCGCGTGACAGGTATGAAAAATATCGAGACAAAATGGTTATATGACTTTCTGACGCTGGAAGCGTGCCGTCATTTTTCCCAGGCCGCAGAGGAGCGCAACCTATCCCAACCGGCATTTAGCCGGCGGATCAAGGCGCTCGAATCCGCCGTTGGGGTGCTGCTGTTTGACCGTACGACGAGTCCACTGCAGCTGACAGAGGAGGGTAAGTTGTTCCATTCGCAAACCCGTAGCCTGCTGCAACAGCTGGAATGCAATTTGGATGAGCTAAGTGGTCACAACCTGCTTGGCGTTCCCAATATCAAAATAGCGGCAGCGCATTCTCTGTCGCTGACGATGTTGCCCAGATTGGTACATTCAATGTCGGCATGGGGCGAGGAGTTTGTTTACCACGTTGAAGCGATTGACGTAGTCCAGGCGGTAAATACGCTGCGCGAGGGGAAAAGTGATTTTATTATCTCCTTTCGCGATGAAGACTTAATGCAGTCACCTTTCTGCGGTTTGAAGGTTTTTGAGTCTGAACTGTATCCCGTCTGTGCTGCGGATGCACGGGGTAAGGCGTTGTTTGACATCTATCAGCCGCAGGTGCCGATTCTGAACTATACCAGCACATCCTACATGGGAAGATTGGTTAACCGTCATCTGGCGGAGGTGGGCGGTATTTCGGCACGTACGCTGTTTATGTCTTCGATGAGTGAGCTATTGAAGAATATGGCATTGGATGGTCATGGTATCGCCTGGCTGCCAGCGTGGACGATAGTGAACGAATTGCGCGATAAGCGCCTGGTTTGTCTGGACACGCCGGAGTTGATGGTGCCTATTCAGGCCTATATTTACCGAATGGATACCCGCTTGAATAAAACGGCTGAGCATTTCTGGCGGATTTTGTACAACCATATGCCAGAGGATCTGGTTTCACTTACCTGACATGCGGCTGTTCACCAGTCGCATCTGAAAAACCTCCGGTTATGCCGGAGTGATACTTTTTGTCCTGCTTAATTTGTGTACTACCTCTCACTTTCCCTCTCCCTGACAAACTGTATCTATAAAAAATTGTGATTCTGTTCATATCTATCGACTTTAGAGCTTGCAGATGGATTTACTTTGTCAAAAACACGCTTACTATAAACACATGTTTGATTGTGAACATTTGCTCTAATAACCTGATGTGTGACGTTGGTTATTTTTAACGAACTCATTTGTGGCAAGCTAATTGCCAGGGGACGTGCTATGCGTGAAAAGGAATACATAGTAACTATTGGCTCGGCCAATATGGATGTTGCCGGGTGTTCGCATGCTTCACTAAATTATGCGGATTCGAATCCGGGAAAGATTAAATTCACCCCAGGAGGCGTTGGGCGTAACATTGCACATAATCTCGCACTATTGGGTAAAAATTCCTGGCTGCTAACGGCAGTGGGTAATGATTTTTATGGTCAATCGTTATTGGCGCAAACCAATCAATCCGGAGTACATGTTGATAAGTGTCTTATCGTTCCCGGAGAGAATACATCAAGTTATTTATCGCTGCTTGATAACACCGGTGAAATGCTGGTAGCTATTAATGATATGAGCATTACCGAACATATTTCAGCAGTATTTTTATCGCAGCATCATGATTTTATTCGGCAGGCGAAAGTGATTGTCGCCGATTGCAATATCAGCGAAGAGTCCATGGCATGGGTGCTGGAAAATGCCGGGGATGTTCCGGTGTTTGTTGACCCGGTGTCGGCATGGAAGTGCGTCAAAATTCGTGAGCGTCTGGGACAAATCCACACCCTCAAACCAAACCGCCTTGAAGCCGAAACGCTGAGTGGCATTGCGCTTTCCGGGCGTGATGACGTTGGCAAAGTTGCCGCGTGGTTTCACGATCGCGGCTTAAATCGGCTGGTGCTCAGCATGGGGGGGGACGGCGTTTATTACAGTGATATTACGGGGAATAGTGGTTGGTCTCCGCCGATTAAAACTCACGTCATTAATGTTACCGGGGCTGGCGATGCGATGATGGCTGGACTGGCTTCCTGCTGGCTAGACGGTATGCCCTTTATTGATTCGGTTCGATTTGCTCAGGGTTGTTCATCAATGGCATTAGCCAGTGAATATACCAATAACCCTGATTTGTCTGTTGCGAATGTTAGCTCAATAGTGGAGAACACAGAATGTCTGAATTAACTCTTTCCTCTGAATTATTACAAATATCTCCAGAAGTACAGGAAGCATTAAACAGTAAAAAACCAATTGTTGCTCTTGAATCAACCATTATTTCCCATGGTATGCCATTTCCGCAGAATGCCCAGACAGCGATTGAAGTAGAAGAAACTATTCGTAAGTACGGAGCAGTTCCTGCGACCATTGCCATTATTGGCGGGGTAATGAAAGTTGGTTTAAGTAAAGATGAAATTGAGTTGCTTGGGCGAGAAGGTCATAGCGTTACTAAAGTCAGTCGTCGTGATTTGCCGTTTGTGGTTGCGGCAGGGAAAAATGGTGCAACGACTGTTGCCTCAACCATGATTATTGCCGCACTGGCTGGAATTAAAGTATTTGCAACGGGAGGAATTGGTGGCGTTCATCGTGGAGCCCAACATACCTTTGATATTTCTGCGGATCTGCAAGAACTGGCACATACCAATGTCACGGTAATTTGTGCTGGCGCAAAATCTATTCTTGATCTCGGTTTAACGACCGAATATTTAGAAACTTTTGGCGTGCCATTAATTGGATATCAAACCAAGGCGCTGCCGGCATTTTTCTGCCGCACCAGTCCGTTTGAGGTCAGTATCCGTCTGGACAGCGCAAAAGAGATTGCCCGAGCCATGGCGGTGAAATGGCAAACGGGTCTCGACGGCGGTCTGGTTGTTGCAAACCCAATCCCGGAACAGTTTGCGATGGCAGAGGAGAAAATTAACGCGGCAATCGATCGGGCGGTAAAAGAAGCGGAAGAGCAGGGGATTGTGGGCAAAGAGAGTACGCCGTTCCTGCTGGCGCGAGTTGCGGAGCTAACCGGTGGTGACAGCCTGAAATCAAATATTCAGCTGGTGTTCAACAACGCGGTGCTGGCCTGCGAAATTGCGAAGGAATATCAGCGCCTCGCCTGACAGAATTTTCCGGGCAGAATGCGGTCGCCCGCGAATATCAAACCTACCAAAGCCTGGCGATAACGCCGGGTTTCCTGGCATGAAGGGAATTTCATTATGGATATAATGAGAAGTGTTGTGGGTATGGTGGTATTACTGGCCATCGCGTTTCTGCTGTCAGTAAATAAAAAACGTATTAGTCTGCGCACAGTCGGAGCTGCGCTGGTACTGCAAATCGCAATTGGCGGCATTATGCTGTATTTTCCGCCGGGGAAATGGCTGGTGGAACAGGCAGCGCTCGGTGTCCACAAGGTGATGTCCTATAGTGACGCGGGAAGCGCATTTATCTTTGGCTCCCTGGTCGGGCCAAAAATGGATGTGCTGTTTGACGGAGCCGGGTTTATCTTCGCCTTTCGGGTGCTCCCGGCCATCATTTTTGTGACTGCGCTAATCAGTCTGCTCTACTACATTGGCGTGATGGGGCTGTTGATCCGCATCCTCGGCGGTATTTTCCAGAAAGCGCTGAACATCAGCAAGATCGAGTCATTTGTCGCCGTAACGACAATTTTCCTCGGGCAAAACGAGATCCCGGCGATCGTCAAACCGTTTATTGACCGGCTGAATCGCAATGAGCTGTTTACCGCTATTTGTAGCGGGATGGCTTCGATTGCAGGCTCAATGATGATTGGTTACGCCGGAATGGGCGTTCCGATTGACTATTTGCTGGCTGCATCGTTGATGGCGATCCCTGGCGGTATTTTGTTCGCGCGTATGCTGAGTCCGGCAACAGAAGAATCTCGTGTCACCTTCGAAAACCTGTCATTTACTGAAACGCCGCCGAAAAGCATCATTGAAGCAGCGGCGAGTGGGGCGATGACCGGGCTGAAAATTGCCGCAGGCGTGGCGACGGTAGTGATGGCATTTGTCGCCATTATCGCACTGATTAACGGCATTATCGGCGGGATCGGCGGTTGGTTTGGTTTTGGTCACGCCACTCTGGAAGGGATATTTGGCTATGTCTTAGCCCCGCTGGCGTGGATTATGGGCGTTGACTGGAGCGATGCGACGCTGGCAGGTAGCCTGATCGGACAGAAACTGGCAATCAACGAGTTTGTCGCTTATCTCAACTTCTCGCCGTATCTGCAATCGGGTGGGACGCTGGATGTGAAGACCATTGCGATTATCTCGTTTGCGCTGTGTGGGTTTGCTAACTTTGGCTCAATCGGCGTTGTCGTCGGGGCATTTTCGGCGATAGCACCACAGCGTGCCCCGGAAATCGCGCAGCTTGGAATGCGGGCGCTGGCAGCTGCAACGCTGTCAAACCTGATGAGTGCCACCATAGCCGGTTTCTTTATCGGACTGGTGTAAAATAAACGCGCGTCAGCAAAAACTGGCGCGCTTTTATTAATGAATGAGATCAGTAAAATTATTCTCTGGATCCATCTCAAGCGCCAGCGCGGTCATTTTCTTTTTATCATTAATTGTATAACCATTTTTTTGTTTTAATAACAGGCCTTCGTGCGTAAATTGTGCAATGACATATAATAAATGGCGATAGGTTACACCCATATATTCAGCTACCTGTGTATGTTTTTCCTGGTACAGATTATCATGCTGCGTCAATAAAATAAATGCGGCCAGACGGTTAACCAAAGGGAATGATTGGTTCTGTGTTAGTGAGACAATATTACGATAATTTTTACGACTTAACGAGACACAAAGCTGACGCAGAAAAATGGCATCATTTAGTAGTAGCGGACGATATTGTTTCATGGGTAGTACCAGACACCAACACTCTTCAATGGCCTGAACGGCACGAGGTTCATGGTCGGCGTCAACTAATTCAATCTCACCAATAAAACAAGGGGCACCGAAGAAGTCAATCAATGACACCCTGCCGTTAGGTAATGTGGCATATAGCTTGGCGCGCCCACGAGCCAGATAGAACAGATATGACGGCTGGTTTCCCTCCCGCACAATGTAGTCTCCGGCTGCAACATGGAACAACCGGGTATCACATGACACATCAACAGAGAAGCATTCTGTATAGCCTTTTTGGTCAATGAGTTGCTGCCTGAGAGCATCATTTTGGATTTCTTTCACAATGGTTTCCCGGTATGAGATTTCTCATATTCAGCATACGTTTTCTGTCGCTATGATTCTAGCATCGTCATGCTTTTGGTTTCTTTGATAAGACGAAAATACCCTACCAGCGAACAGAGGAAATAAGAAATGGAAAGAAGAAAAATTATTCTGGATTGCGACCCCGGACACGATGATGCTATTGCAATGATGATGGCAGCAAGACATCCTGCGATTGAATTACTGGGCATTACTATTGTTGCTGGCAACCAGACACTGGATAAGACATTAGTGAATGGATTAAATGTATGCCAGAAACTTAATATTAATGTTCCGGTTTATGCTGGTATGCCACAACCTATTATGCGTAAGCAGATTGTCGCAGATAATATTCATGGCGAATCTGGTCTGGATGGCCCGGTGTTTGAACCGCTGATCCGTGAAGCAGAAGGCACTAATGCAGTGCAGTATATAATAGATACACTCATGGCTAGCGATGGCGATATTACATTGGTGCCGGTCGGGCCATTGAGTAATATTGCCGTGGCGATGCGTATGCAGCCTGCTATTTTACCGAAAATTCGTGAGATCGTACTGATGGGCGGTGCGTACGGAACCGGTAATTTTACGCCTTCCGCCGAGTTTAATATCTTTGCTGACCCGGAGGCTGCCCGTGTTGTCTTCACCTCCGGTGTGCCATTAGTGATGATGGGACTTGATCTCACCAATCAAACCGTTTGTACCGCTGATGTTATTGCCCGGATGGAAAAGGCGGGGGGGCCAGCAGGGCAATTATTCAGCGACATTATGAACTTTACCCTGAAAACGCAATATGAAAACTATGGTCTGGCCGGAGGCCCGGTGCATGACGCAACCTGTATCGGCTATTTGATTAATCCTCAGGGGATCAAAACACAGGACATGTACGTCGAAGTCGATATCAACAGCGGTCCATGCTATGGACGTACCGTCTGCGATGAGCTGGGAGTGTTGGGAAAACCGGCGAATGCGAAGGTTGGGATCACCATTGATACCGCCTGGTTCTGGGATTTAGTTGAAGAGTGTGTGCGCAAGTATCTCTGACACTAGAACCGGCCTGTTCAGTCGCGGTACAGGCCGGTTAACACCTGATGGGCAGTGAGTGGTCGCCCGTAACGAGTTCACACCTGGCATGTCGGGAAGATCATTATGGACATAATGAGAAGTGTTCTGGGGATGGGAGTATTACTGATAATTGCATTTCTGTTGTCAGTAAATAAAAAGCGTATCAATCTGCGTACTGTAGGGGCGGCATTGATCCTGCAGATTGCCATTGGCGGTGTGATGCTCTATTTTCCGCCAGGTAAATGGCTAGCCGAGCAGGCGGCGCTGGGGGTTCATAAAGTTATGACTTACAGTGATGCCGGTAGCGCCTTTATTTTCGGCTCACTGGCGGGGCCTGAAATGGATAAGGTTTTTAATGGCGCCGGTTTTGTGTTTGCCTTTCGAGTACTTCCCGCCATTATTTTTATTACCGCACTGGTAAGCCTGTTGTATTACATCGGCGTGATGGGAGGACTCATCCGCGTTCTCGGTGGTATTTTCCAGAAGGCGCTGAACATCAGTAAGATCGAGTCCTTCGTGGCTGTCACTACCATTTTCCTCGGGCAAAATGAGATCCCTGCGATCGTCAAACCCTTTATGGACCGCCTCAATCGTAATGAGCTGTTTACCGCAATTTGTAGTGGAATGGCCTCCATTGCGGGTTCAACAATGATTGGTTACGCTGGCCTTGGCGTACCCATTGATTACCTGCTGGCGGCTTCCTTAATGGCGATCCCTGGCGGTATCCTGTTTGCCCGTCTGCTGAGTCCGGCAACGGAAGAGACGCAGGTAACCTTTGAGAACTTGTCGTTTACCGAAACGCCGCCAAAAAGCATCATCGAAGCAGCGGCGAGTGGGGCGATGACCGGGCTGAAAATTGCCGCAGGCGTGGCGACGGTAGTGATGGCTTTTGTCGCCATTATCGCACTGATTAACGGTATTATCGGTGGGGTTGGCGGCTGGTTTGGTTATGGTCACGCTACTCTGGAAGGGATCTTCGGCTGTCTACTTGCACCGCTGGCCTGGCTGATGGGCGTTGACTGGAGCGATGCGACGCTGGCAGGTAGCCTGATTGGTCAGAAACTGGCAATCAACGAGTTTGTCGCTTATCTCAACTTCTCGCCGTATCTGCAAACGGGTGGGACGCTGGATGTGAAGACCATTGCGATTATCTCGTTTGCGCTGTGTGGGTTTGCTAACTTTGGCTCAATTGGCGTTGTCGTCGGGGCATTTTCGGCGATAGCACCACAGCGAGCCCCGGAAATCGCCCAACTTGGAATGCGTGCGCTGGCAGCAGCAACGCTGTCAAACCTGATGAGTGCCACCATAGCCGGTTTCTTTATCGGTCTGGCATAAAGTACAGTTTGTAGGCCGGATAAGCGTAGCGCTATCCGGCATTACAATTAAGCTGTTTGTAGCAAATACAGGGCGTTATCTGCTGAAAGAGTGGGGTTGTTGATGCTGATGCTGGCCCGCGATAATGCCGCGCAGGCCATGGCAAAATGAGCGCTTTCACGAAACTCACTCCCTTCCAGAAAGCTGTACAATAATCCTGCCATAAATGCGTCATCAGCGCCAAAACTGTCTACCGTCGCATGCTCAGGAGGCGTCAGTAAAAACTGTTCTCCGTCCTTTTCACTGCAAAACACGGACTCATCTTCCAGGCAGACAAAGATTCGTTTTACCCCCTGCTGATGGAGGCTATTGACGGCCAGTACGCGATCCGCATCAGAATGAATAGGTTGACCCCATAAAATTGATAGCTCTTTCTGCGTTGGTTTTAGCGTATGAATACGCGTAAACCAGGTTTTCACTTTTGCCGCTTTGAACTCTGAAACGGTGTCTATAAACACCGGAATGTCATCAGCAATAGTAAAGACCCACTCAATGGCTTCGGCGGTCAAATTACAATCTGCCAGTACGACACCGGAATGGCGGATCAAATCCCGCGAACCGTTCAGCAGCTGTGGCGTCAATTGTTGCAGGATATGGGTATCGTTAATTGCAAGTACGGTCTCTTCCTGCTGATTAGCGATCGACAGATAGGTCGAGGTGTTATGTCCATGCAGGCGTATGCAGCTGGAAACGTTAACACCAGCCTGACGCGTTTGTTCCAGCAATGTTTCGCCATAGAAGTCGCTGCCAACAGCGGAAATTAAATGTACGTCGCGACCCAGCAGCGCCAGGTTGTGGGCGATGTTACGTCCTACACCACCTGCTGAGCATTGAATGCTGCCAGGATTAGAGGCAGCCTGAGGATAGTTGATGTCAGCAACACCACGAATATCCATATTGATGGCCCCAACAACCACGCAATAATCTTGTTCGGTAAGGATATAACCTTTCCCTTTGATCATGCCTTTACGCATTAAATCCATGATATGCGCAGCGACGCGTGAACGACTGATCTGCAAAATATCGGCGATTTCATTCTGTTGAATCAACGGATTGCGGCGCAGGATCTTAAGGATCTGCTTTTCCCTGTCGTTCATGATTAGGCCACCGCTTTTTCTGTTTGCTGGGCTTTCAGCCAGGCAATCTCTTCGGCCCAGATATCCGGATTAATGGTTTCCAGCACCATTGGAATACCGTCAAAACGATTGTCCTGCATGATCCAGCGGAATGCCTCGTGACCAATATTGCCTTCACCTAAGCTGTGATGACGGTCAACGCGACTGCCAAACGCGCTCTTGGCGTCGTTCAGGTGCATACCGCGTAGATACTTGAAACCGACAATACGTTCAAATTCCGCAAACGTCTTTGCGCACTCTTCTGCGGAACGCAAATCGTAACCCGCCGCGAAAGCGTGGCAGGTATCAATACAGACGCCGACACGGGACTTATCTTCGACGCCGTCGATTATGGCGGCCAGGTGCTCAAACTTGAATCCCAAATTGCTACCCTGTCCGGCGGTATTTTCGATAACTGCCGTAACGCCCTGGGTCTGAGCGAGGACGATGTTGATGGATTCGGCAATGCGCGCCAGACATTCATCTTCCGGGATCTGCATCAAATGGCTGCCGGGGTGAAAGTTCAGCAGGGATAAGCCCAGCAGTTCACAGCGTTGCATTTCATCAAGAAACGCATCACGCGATTTTTCCAGCGCATCGCTGACCGGGTGACCGAGGTTAATCAGGTAACTATCGTGAGGCAGAATTTGTGCAGAGGTGTAGTGGTACTTCTCACAGGCAGATTTGAAATCATCAATGATTTCGGTGGTCAGCGGCGCGGCACGCCACTGGCGCTGATTCTTGGTGAACAGGGCGAATGCGGTCGCTTCGATTTCCGCTGCTCGAATAGCGGCGTTAGCCAGACCGCCAGCGGCGCTTACGTGCGCTCCGATATATTTCATAAATTTAACCCGCCATACTCAAATACAAAAAGGGAGAGTATAGCGGGTTAATGGAGGTGAGTCGTGATCGTTTATGCCATCAGGGCGTGGACAGCGACGTTAATCGCAGCACCACCGACAATCAACCAGACAAACAGCAGCAGGGCCATCAGTAACGGTTTGGCACCGGCTTTTTTCAGTGCGCTAACGTGAGTAGTTAGCCCCAGTGCAGCCATTGCCATTGCCAGCAAAATGGTGTCCAGCGTTACCAACATGTTCACAACCGACTGCGGCAGCAGGTGGAACGAGTTAAAAATCGCGACCACAATGAACAGGATGGCAAACCATGGAATAGTGATTTTGCTTTTCTCACCGCCCGTAGCCGGAGACAACTGTTTAACGCGTGCGGCCAGGAGGATGAGGAACGGTGCCAGCATCATGACACGCAGCATTTTGGCAATAACTGCGGCGTTTTCCGCATCCGGGTTAATGGCGTGCCCGGCAGCCACTACCTGTGCCACTTCATGCATGGTGGAACCAATGTAAATGCCGTAGGTTTCTGGGCTAAACCAGTGTGCTAGCAGCGGATACATCGCCGGATACAGGAAGATAGCGATGGTACCGAAGATAACCACAGTGGCGACAGCGACGGTTACCTTACTGGCTTCCGCTTTCACTACCGGCTCGGTTGCCAACACGGCGGCGGCACCACAAATGCTGCTCCCCGCACCAATCAGCCAACTGGTGTGGCGGTCCAGACCAAACACTTTCTGCCCCAGGAAGCAGGCAATCATAAAGGTACTGCTCAGCGTTAACACATCAATCACGATACCGCTGACGCCGACGTCAGCAATTTGCGCGAAGGTGAGGCGGAAGCCGTAGAGGATGATCCCCAGACGTAATAAATGTTGTTTAGCAAACAGCACGCCGCCGTCACAGCTTTTCCAGATGTGCGGATAGACGGTGTTGCCGAGGACCATCCCCAACAAGATTGCTAAGGTGAGGGCGCTGAACCCGGCACCTGCGACGGCGGGAATAGATCCACCCCATAAGGCGACCCCAGTGATAACTGCACTCAGGGCAAGCCCCGGAATAAAATGCCACGCTGTACGACGATGAGTCTGCAAGGTGAGTTCTGTCATATCCTTCTCCTTTATCTGGGTAAAAGAGTACGGCGAAGTGGTTTAAAAATAAAATTGATTATATATTTATAATTAATCTATATAAGTGGTATACCCGTCATACTTCAAGTTGCATGTGCGTTGGCTGCGCTCGTTCACCCCAGTCACGTACTTAAGTACGTTCCCGGGGATGCTCTCTCTTGCCGCCTTCCTGCAACTCGAATTATTTAGGGTATAAGTGACGGTTATCCGGTGGAAAACGACTATGCATATCACCCTGCGACAACTTGAAGTGTTTGCTGAGGTACTAAAAAGCGGTTCAACGACCCAGGCGTCTGTCATGCTGGCATTGTCGCAATCGGCGGTGAGTGCGGCACTTACCGATCTGGAAGGGCAACTCGGCGTGCAACTGTTTGACCGTGTTGGTAAACGACTGGTGGTCAACGAGCACGGGCGTTTGCTTTACCCACGCGCGCTGGCATTACTTGAGCAAACGACCGAAATCGAACAGCTTTTTCGCGAAGATAATGGCGCTATCCGGGTTTATGCCAGTAGCACCATTGGCAACTACATTTTGCCGGCTATGATCGCCCGCTATCGGCAGGATTTTCCTGATTTGCCGCTCGAGTTGAGCGTGGGTAACAGTCAGGATGTGATTAATGCGGTGCTAGATTTTAGGGTTGATATAGGACTGATCGAAGGGCCGTGTCACAGTACTGAAATCATCTCTGAACCGTGGCTGGAAGACGAGCTGGTGGTGTTTGCCGCACCGTCGTCACCGCTCACAAAGGGGCCTGTGACGCTGGAACAGCTAGCTGCTTCGCCGTGGATCCTGCGTGAGCGAGGATCGGGTACGCGCGAACTGGTGGATTACCTGCTGCTGTCTCATCTGCCGAGATTTCAAATGGCAATGGAGTTGGGTAATTCAGAGGCCATTAAGCATGCGGTGCGCCATGGTCTCGGGATCAGCTGCTTGTCGCGTCGGGTCATTGCGGAGCAGTTGCAGGCGGGAACGTTGAGCGAAGTTCCCGTACCGCTGCCGCGTTTAGTCCGTACTCTCTGGCGCGTGCATCACCGGCAAAAACATATCTCCAATGCCATTACGCGTTTTTTACATTACAGCGACCAGGTCGAGTTGGGCAAATAGGGCGCTTACTGTCGTAATGTCACCTTTTTGTAGAACGGCGGTTATAACTTAACCGCCTTACACCGCATATTTTCTGCTTTACTTATAATCCGCGGCCAGTCATGAAGGTCTCTTATAACAGCGTATTTGTGCCGGAAGAATGCCATTTCGTCTGCTACAATCGCGCCTCATTTTTTGGATGGATAGCATTTTCACATGGTTTCCGAAACTAAAACCACAGAAGCGCCCACGCTACGTCGTGAACTGAAGGCGCGTCACCTGACGATGATTGCCATTGGAGGCTCCATCGGTACAGGTCTTTTCGTTGCATCTGGTGCAACTATTTCTGCAGCGGGTCCTGGCGGCGCGTTGTTCTCTTATATTCTGATCGGTCTGATGGTGTACTTCCTGATGACCAGCCTCGGTGAACTGGCTGCCTATATGCCGGTTTCCGGCTCGTTTTCCACCTACGGTCAGAACTACGTAGAAGAAGGCTTTGGCTTCGCGCTGGGCTGGAACTACTGGTACAACTGGGCGGTAACGATTGCCGTTGACCTGGTGGCCGCACAGCTGGTGATGAGCTGGTGGTTCCCGGACACGCCGGGCTGGATCTGGAGTGCGCTGTTCCTTGGCGTTATCTTCCTGCTGAACTACATTTCCGTTCGCGGATTTGGTGAAGCGGAATATTGGTTCTCCCTGATCAAAGTTACCACCGTCATTATCTTCATCGTAGTTGGCGTGATGATGATTTTCGGTATCTTCAAAGGCGCTCAGCCGGTGGGCTGGAGCAACTGGACGACCGGTGATGCACCGTTTGCCGGTGGTTTTGCCGCCATGATTGGCGTGGCGATGATCGTCGGCTTCTCCTTCCAGGGGACGGAGCTTATCGGTATCGCGGCTGGCGAATCTGAAGATCCTGAAAAGAACATTCCACGTGCGGTACGTCAGGTGTTCTGGCGAATCCTGCTGTTCTATGTGTTCGCGATTTTGATTATCAGCCTGATTATTCCGTATACCGATCCAAGCCTGCTGCGTAACGATGTAAAAGACATCAGCGTTAGCCCGTTCACGCTGGTATTCCAGCATGCGGGTCTGCTGTCTGCGGCAGCGGTGATGAACGCGGTTATCCTGACGGCGGTGCTGTCTGCAGGTAACTCCGGGATGTACGCCTCCACGCGTATGCTTTACACCCTGGCATGTGACGGTAAAGCGCCGCGTATTTTCGGTAAACTGTCTCGTGGCGGCGTACCGCGTAACGCGCTGTATGCGACTACCGTGGTGGCGGGGCTGTGCTTCCTGACCTCGATGTTTGGCAACCAGACCGTGTACCTGTGGCTGCTGAATACTTCCGGAATGACGGGCTTTATCGCCTGGCTGGGGATTGCTATTAGCCACTATCGCTTCCGTCGCGGTTATGTGCTGCAGGGTCACGATGTGAAGGACCTGCCGTACCGTTCTGGCTTCTTCCCGCTGGGTCCGATCTTCGCCTTTGTGCTGTGCCTGATTATCACCCTGGGTCAGAACTACGAAGCATTCCTGAAAGACAGCATTGACTGGGGCGGCGTGATGGCTACCTATATTGGTATCCCGCTGTTCCTGATTATCTGGTTTGGCTATAAGCTGACCAAAGGAACCCGTTTTGTTCGCTACAGCGAAATGAAATTCCCGGATCGCGTGAAGAAATAACAGTATAAAAAAGCATAACAAAAACCCCGGCATGATGAGTGCCGGGGTTTTTTATTGCGTCAGACTTAGAAGCTGTAAGTCATGCCAACCGTGTAGCGACGTCCATCAAGGACGGTGTCGTAGGTATCGTAATCGATTTGTTTATCCAGCACGTTATACACGCCAGCGGTCATCAACAGATCCTTGGTAGCATAGTAACGTAAACCAACGTCGACCTGAGTATAGGATGGGGTGCCCTGTGCCATGGAGGTACGACTCAGGTATTCAGACGTTTTCCCGCGCAGATTCAGACGGCTCCAGAAACCGAGATCCTGCGTAGCCTGCCAGTCCAGCGTCGTGTTAAACATATGCTTCGGCATTTTGTTCAACGGCTGGCCGGAGAACTGACCGCTTTTCTGCTCAGATTCTGTGTAGGTGTAGTTTGCGGTCCAGTTGACGTCAGAGGTTATTTTCCAGCCGAAGGTGGATTCTACGCCGCGCATATTGGCTTTATCGACGTTAACGCGATCGCTGACGAAGTCATAATGGGTGCCGCCGATGGTGCAGGCCGGATCGGAACTGCTGTTACAACGGCGAACTTCGGTGATTTTGTTTTTGAAGTCGGTATTGAACAGCGTCACGCCTGCGTTGAGGTCGTTGCCGTTATCCCACAGTAAACCGATCTCTTCGCTGAGGCTTTTCTCCGGTTTCAGATCCGGGTTGCCGACAATGATTCCGTTCAGACGACCGCCGCCGGTAACCTGTCCCCAACTGGCAGAAGACTGGCGCAGATCCGGTGCGCGATAGCCCGCGGAAACGCCACCTTTTAAGGTCCACTGATCGCTCAGATGCCATACGCCATAGCCGCGCGGCGTCCAGTTGTCACCGTAGTTTTCATCTTTATCCATACGCAGACCGCCGGTCAGCGTGAAGGTATCGGTTACGGCCCATTCATCTTCAGCAAACAGCGCCCAGCTCCAGCGGGTCAGTTTGTTCAGTCCATCAGCCGCTTGCAGCTGGTTGCCATTATCGCGCAGTTTTTCATAACGGTATTGCCCGCCTAGCGTCAGGGTGTGCGCCCCAAGGAAGACCTGGTTCTGGTTATTGAAAATCGTGTTGTAGGACTTCATCTGGCGACCGGGGTTGTCGGTCTCTTCCTGCTGGATATAGCTGGTGGAGTTGAAGTCGTCATAATAACCGCTGTGGGTTATTGAATACGTGGTGTGCACATACTTGTTTTCGCTTTTACTGTTGGGCTTACAGCTTCCGTTACGGCAGTTTTCCTCGGCCATGGATTTGCCCGGCGTACTGTCCCGATCCTGCAATTCACGTGCGTAATCAAAATCGATGTCGTTTTTATCATCTGGCGTAAAGTTCAGGGTTAATCCCCCGCTACGCATACGCTGTTCATTGTAGCCATTAACGATTTCATCTTCCGCGCGGTGGGAGAATAATCCGGTCACCTTCGCACCAAGTAATCCGTCAATCAGTGGCCCAGACGCATAGGCGTTGGTCTGGTAAATATCGCCGGAGTCTCTGTCTTCCTGGAAAGTGGCATCGCCGTGCAGAGAGCCGGTCCAGGCTTTGGTATTCGACACTTTCTTGGTGATGACGTTAATGACGCCGCCCATCGCATCGGAGCCGTAGAGGGATGACATCGGGCCACGGATTACCTCGATGCGCTCGATGGATTCCAGCGGCGGCAGCCAACCTTGCTCAATACCTGAGTTGTCGCTGTTAGGACGAGTGCCGCGGGTGCTGATGCGTTTGCCGTTGACCAGGAAGAGCGTGTATTGCGAAGCCATCCCGCGAATACTGATATCGCTGCTGCTCCCCCCGCCAGTGACGACGACGCCAGGGACATCTTTTAGCGCATCGGTGACATCTCGATAGGCTTTGTCCTCAATCTGCTGCTTGGTAATAACAGATATCGAAGCCGGGGCATCCTGAATTTTCTGCTCGAAACCGGTAGCGGTAACGACCACGGTGTCTTGTTCAGCGGCATGGCCGAGTGATGGGAGGCAGGCGACGCATACTGCGGCAGCTACAGCCTTAACGTGAGGTATAGTCATTTGTATCATTCCATTTAAATGAATCAAACTGCGCGTCATGTGAAAGGCCATGACAATTGTATGTATTTGTCTTTTAAGGACTCTTTTCAGTAAAGAAGCGGGGGGATTGTACAAAAGTATGAATATTTGTAAACACAAATGATAATAGAAATCATTTGTGTTTGATATGATTTGGGGTGAAATGCTTTTTTAATCAATGAGATAGTGGAGGAAGAAAAAAGGAGAAAAAGTGAAGGAATGATGGAGAAATGAAGAGGGCTTCCGCCCTCAACTCAGGAATTACTTCAGCAAATGCTGGGCGTGGAAGCGCAGGTGATCCTCAATAAACGACGCAATAAAGTAATAGCTGTGGTCGTAACCAGGCTGGATGCGTAGCGTCATTGGCCATGCAGTCTGACGGGCCGTTTCGGCCAGTACCGCGGGCTGCAACTGATCGGCAAGAAACTGATCGCTGTCTCCCTGATCGATTAGCGTCGGAATTGCGTCTGCGGGCTTGCTGGCCAGCATTAATGCGCAGCTATCCCACTCTGCCCACTGTGTTTTATCTTCGCCCAGATAAGCGCTAAAAGCCTTCTCACCCCACGGAACGCGACAAGGGTTTACGATCGGCGCAAAGGCGGAAACGCTGGTGTATTTCCCGGGGTTTTTCAGCGCCATAATTAATGCGCCGTGACCGCCCATGGAGTGTCCGCTGATGGCGCAGCGATCGCTGACGTTAAACTGCGACTGAATCAGGGCCGGAAGCTCATCACGCAGATAGTCATACATACGAAAATGCGTTGCCCACGGTTGCTGGGTGGCATTGAGGTAAAAGCCTGCTCCCTGGCCTAAATCGTAGCCATCATCATTGGCAACCTGCTCGCCGCGCGGACTGGTATCCGGCATCACCAGCACAATGCCCAACTCTGCTGCGATGCGCTGCGCGCCTGCTTTGGTGGTGAAGTTTTCATCATTACAGGTCAGACCCGACAGCCAGTACAGCACCGGAGGCGGGGCGGTATCGCGGGGTGGTGGAAGAAAAATACTGAAGGTCATGGCGCAATTTAACGTTGCGGAGTCGTGACGCCAGCGTTGCTGCCAGCCTTCAAAACAGCGGTGCTCTTCAAGCATTTCCATGCGTGGCTCCTTGTTGTGTTGAACCTGAATGTGTTTGCGAACTCATCATAATACAGATTATTCATAGCACTGTGAGTAACTTTCACTTCCGCATTGAGCAAACATACTTCATCATCTATATAACTTTACATTAACACTCGACATCACCGGGCTGAACAGCAAGTGAAATTGCTACGCTGAAAGGCTGTGCCAATTTCAATAATTATCGCGGTGAATACTGGATTATGTGCGCCGCCTCACGCACAATGTTCTGGCTGTGACACAGCCTAAAAACTTTGCCCCATGCAGGGCAGAGGCGCCCCACCTGCAGGAGAAAAAGAAATGTCATCACTCAGTAAAGAAGCGGCACTGGTTCATGAAGCGCTGGTTGCGCGTGGTCTCGAAACCCCGCTGCGCCCGCCCGTGCAAGAGATGGATAACGAAACACGCAAACGTCTTATCTCTGGCCATATGACCGAGATTATGCAATTGCTCAATCTCGATTTGAGCGATGACAGTCTGATGGAAACTCCGCATCGCATTGCGAAAATGTATGTCGATGAGATTTTCTCCGGCCTCGATTACGCCAACTTCCCCAAAATCACCGTCATTGAAAACAAAATGAAGGTGGACGAGATGGTCACGGTCCGCGATATCACGCTGACCAGCACCTGCGAACACCACTTTGTCACTATCGATGGCAAAGCGACGGTGGCGTATATTCCGAAAGATTCGGTCATTGGTCTGTCGAAGATTAACCGCATTGTGCAGTTCTTTGCACAGCGTCCGCAGGTACAGGAACGTCTGACCCAGCAAATTCTCACCGCGCTGCAAACGCTGCTCGGGACGAATAATGTGGCGGTGTCGATTGATGCGGTGCATTACTGTGTGAAAGCGCGCGGCATTCGCGATGCGACAAGTGCGACCACCACCACGTCTCTTGGTGGATTGTTTAAGTCCAGCCAGAACACGCGTCAGGAATTCCTGCGCGCAGTACGTCATCACAACTGATTAGGGCAGGAACCATGGAGCGTAATGTCACGCTGGATTTTATTCGTGGCGTCGCCATTCTTGGTATCCTGCTTCTCAATATAAGCGCCTTTGGCTTGCCAAAGGCGGCATATCTCAATCCCGCGTGGTATGGCGACATTACCTTATCTGACGCCTGGACCTGGGCGCTGCTCGATCTCTTCGCGCAGGTAAAATTCCTCACGTTGTTTGCCCTGCTGTTCGGTGCCGGTCTGCAAATGCTGCTCCCGCGTGGTAAACGCTGGATCCAGTCGCGGCTTACGTTGCTAGTGCTATTGGGCTTTATTCACGGTTTACTCTTCTGGGATGGCGATATCCTGCTGGCATATGGCTTGATCGGTCTGATTTGCTGGCGGCTGGTCCGGGATGCGCCGTCGGTGAAAAGCTTATTTAACACCGGCGTGGTGCTTTATTTGGTGGGCGTTGGTGTACTGCTGCTGTTGGGTGTGATCTCCGGGAGCGAAACCAGCCGGGCCTGGACGCCGGATGCTTCAGCGTTGCTGTATGAAAAATACTGGAAAGTGAACGGCGGAATGGAAGCAATCAGCAATCGCGTGGATATGATGTCCAATAGCTTGCTGGCGTTAGGTGCGCAATATGGCTGGCAACTGGCGGGGATGATGCTGCTCGGCGCGGCATTAATGCGCAGCGGCTGGTTAAAAGGGCAGTACAGTTTGCAGCATTATCGACGCACTGGCGTTCTGCTGGTTATTATCGGCATGGCGATTAACCTGCCTGCTATCGTCGCCCAGTGGCAACTGGACTGGGCCTACCGCTGGTGTGCCTTCCTGTTACAAGCCCCGCGAGAGCTGGGTGCGCCTTTGCAAACCATTGGTTATGCTGCGCTGATGTTTGGTTTCTGGCCACAGCTTAGTCGCTTCAAATGGGTCATTGCTATCGCCTGTGTGGGGCGCATGGCATTAACCAACTATCTGTTACAAACCTTAATCTGCACCACGTTGTTTTACCAGGCCGGTTTATTTATGAAATTTGACCGGCTGGAGCTGCTGTATTTCGTCATCCCGGTCTGGGCTATTAACTTACTTTTCTCCGTCATATGGCTGCGTTATTACCGCCAGGGCCCGGTGGAATGGCTGTGGCGTCAATTAACCCTGCGTGCTGCGGGGACATCATTACCGCGAACATCCAGATAACGATCTGGATCACATTCATTAACAAAATGGATGTAAGCGCTTTCATTCCTGTGACATCACTCACGCAGTCCGTTTCATTGTGCTGACAAAATACCCAGCCTGGGGTGTCTGCGGGCAGCCGCAATCTAAAACAGGGCAGTGAATATGGTAACCATTCGTGATGTGGCACGGCAGTCTGGCGTTTCTGTAGCGACCGTTTCCCGCGTACTGAACAACAGTGCGCTGGTGAGTCCCGATACGCGTGAAGCGGTAATGAAAGCAGTCACTCAGCTTGGCTATCGACCTAATGCCAACGCACAAGCGCTGGCGACGCAGGTAAGCGACACGATTGGTGTTGTCGTCATGGATGTATCAGATGCGTTTTTTGGCGCGCTGGTAAAAGCCGTGGATATGGTTGCCCAGCAGCATCAGAAGTATGTCCTGATTGGCAACAGCTACCATGAGGCGGAAAAAGAACGTCATGCCATTGAGGTGTTGATTCGCCAACGCTGTAACGCGCTGATTGTACACTCTAAAGCACTGAGCGATCGGGAGCTGGCCGAGTTTATGGATCAAATCCCCGGCATGGTGCTGATCAACCGCCTGGTACCGGGTTACGCTCACCGTTGCGTCTGCCTGGATAACATCAGCGGTGCTAAAATGGCGACCCGAATGCTGCTAAATAATGGCCATCAACGCATCGGCTATCTGGCATCAAGCCACCGCATTGAAGATGACGCCATGCGCAAAGAAGGGTGGTTAACTGCCCTGCAAGAGCAGGGGATTGTTGCGGCAGAAAGCTGGGTCGGCACCGGTTCGCCCGATATGCAGGGCGGAGAGTCCGCGATGGTGGAACTGCTGGGGCGTAACTTACAGCTGACGGCGGTCTTCGCTTATAACGACAATATGGCAGCCGGCGCGCTGACCGCGCTAAAAGATAACGGCATCGCTATTCCATTACACCTTTCTATCATTGGCTTCGATGATATTCCCATCGCGCGTTACACCGATCCGCAGCTAACTACTGTGCGCTATCCCATTGCCTCAATGGCAAAAATGGCGACGGAGCTTGCGCTACAGGGGGCGGCTGGCACGTTGGATCCGCAGGCGTCGCATTGTTTTATGCCAACGCTGGTGCGTCGCCATTCAGTGGCGCTGCGGCAGAATGCGGCACCGATCACTAACTCATAACGTTGCGCGATGTAACCGCTTTCAATATGTGAGTAAATTCACAGTATATTAACAATGCGATAGCTATGATGACACTGTTTGTTGCGCTGTAACTACTATGTAACGGTGAATAATCACTTTCATCGAGGTATAGGTGCCTTAAACAAAAATTAAAGCCTGTTTTTGGAGCGTTGCCAGACACGGAAGAAATATTTTTTAAAAGTGAGCTTCGGCGTTCAGTAACACTTCAGTAACGTTCTGCCTGCCGAGCATTTATCTCAAGTACTACCCTGCATAATAAAACCGGAGATACCATGAATAAGAAGGTGTTGACCCTGTCTGCTGTAATGGCAAGCATGTTATTCGGCGCGGCTGCGCACGCTGCTGATACCCGCATTGGTGTGACTATCTATAAGTATGACGATAACTTTATGTCTGTAGTACGTAAGGCTATTGAAAAAGATGCCAAAGCGGCACCAGATGTACAGCTGCTGATGAACGACTCGCAGAACGACCAGTCCAAACAAAACGATCAGATCGACGTGCTGCTGGCAAAAGGCGTTAAAGCACTGGCGATTAACCTGGTTGACCCGGCAGCTGCTGGCACGGTCATTGAAAAAGCACGCGGACAGAACGTACCGATCGTGTTCTTCAACAAAGAACCTTCTCGTAAAGCGCTGGACAGCTATGACAAAGCGTATTACGTCGGTACCGACTCTAAAGAGTCCGGCATTATTCAGGGTGATTTGATTGCCAAACACTGGGCAGCTAACCCGAACTGGGACCTGAACAAAGACGGCAAAATTCAGTTTGTTCTGCTGAAAGGCGAACCGGGACACCCGGATGCTGAAGCGCGTACTACTTACGTGATTAAAGAGCTGAACGACAAAGGCATTAAAACTGAGCAGCTGCAGTTAGATACTGCAATGTGGGATACCGCTCAGGCGAAAGATAAGATGGATGCGTGGATGTCCGGTCCAAACGCGAACAAAATTGAAGTGGTTATCGCCAACAATGATGCGATGGCAATGGGTGCAGTTGAAGCGTTGAAAGCGCACAACAAAACCAGCGTACCAGTATTTGGTGTGGATGCGCTGCCTGAAGCGCTGGCTCTGGTGAAATCTGGCGCCATGGCCGGTACCGTGCTGAACGATGCTAACAACCAGGCGAAAGCCACCTTCGATCTGGCGAGAAACCTGGCTGATGGCAAAGGTGCGGCAGATGGCACTAACTGGAAAATTGAGAACAAGATTGTTCGCGTTCCGTACGTAGGTGTCGATAAAGATAATCTGGCAGAGTTCACCAACAAATAAATACTCCGTATGTGGGCGCAATTTCATTGCGCCCTTAATAATGCACTCTGCAAGGCCAACAAGGTATAATTATGGTCAGCACACATACTCAGTCGTCAGGCGAATACTTGTTGGAAATGACCGGCATCAACAAGTCCTTCCCCGGCGTTAAGGCGCTTGATAATGTCAATTTAAAAGTTCGCCCGCATTCTATTCACGCCCTAATGGGAGAGAATGGCGCAGGGAAATCAACATTATTGAAATGTCTTTTCGGCATCTATCAAAAAGATTCCGGCAGTATTTTATTTCAGGGTAAAGAAATCGATTTTCATTCTGCTAAAGAAGCGCTTGAAAATGGTATTTCGATGGTACACCAGGAATTAAACCTGGTATTACAACGTTCTGTGATGGACAACATGTGGCTGGGACGCTATCCCACCAAAGGTATGTTTGTCGATCAGGAAAAAATGTACCGCGATACCAAAGCGATATTCGATGAACTGGATATTGATATCGATCCGCGTGCGCGCGTCGGTACATTATCTGTTTCACAAATGCAGATGATTGAAATTGCGAAAGCATTCTCCTATGACGCCAAAATCGTCATCATGGATGAGCCAACTTCATCGTTAACCGAGAAAGAAGTTAACCATCTGTTCACCATCATCCGTAAGCTGAAAGAGCGTGGATGCGGTATTGTTTATATTTCTCACAAAATGGAAGAAATCTTCCAGCTGTGCGATGAAATTACCGTACTGCGCGACGGTCAGTGGATTGCGACCCAGCCGCTGGAAGGGCTGGATATGGATAAGATCATCGCCATGATGGTCGGACGTTCACTGAACCAACGTTTTCCGGATAAAGAAAACAAACCAGGTGAAGTCATTCTGCAAGTGCGTAACCTGACCTCGCTGCGTCAGCCGTCGATTCGTGATATCTCGTTTGATTTGCACAAAGGGGAAATTCTTGGGATTGCCGGTCTGGTAGGCGCAAAACGCACGGATATCGTTGAAACGCTTTTTGGTATTCGTGAGAAATCATCGGGTACGATTACGCTACACGGCAAAAAAATTAATAACCACAGTGCAAATGAAGCCATCAACCATGGTTTTGCACTGGTCACGGAAGAGCGCCGCTCAACCGGTATTTATGCGTATCTGGACATTGGTTTTAACTCGTTAATCTCCAATATCCAAAACTATAAAAACAAAGTTGGTCTGTTGGATAATTCCCGCATGAAGAGTGATACCCAGTGGGTAATTGACTCCATGAGGGTGAAAACACCGGGCCATCGTACGCAAATCGGTTCACTTTCTGGCGGTAATCAGCAAAAGGTGGTTATTGGTCGTTGGTTATTAACTCAGCCAGAAATTCTGATGCTGGATGAACCGACGCGTGGAATTGATGTTGGCGCGAAATTTGAAATTTATCAGTTGATTGCCGAACTCGCGAAAAAGGATAAGGGGATTATTATTATTTCCTCTGAAATGCCGGAGCTGCTGGGTATTACCGATCGTATTCTGGTGATGAGCAATGGTCTCGTTGCTGGAATTGTTGACACTAAAACAACAACGCAAAACGAAATCCTCCGTCTTGCGTCTTTGCACCTTTAAGATTAGGGGCTCCTCATGAGTGCGTTAAATAAGAAAAGTTTTCTTACTTACCTGAAAGAAGGCGGAATTTACGTTGTTCTTTTGGTTTTGCTGGCGATTATTATTTTCCAGGATCCCACTTTCTTAAGCTTACTGAACCTGAGTAATATTCTGACGCAATCCTCGGTGCGTATTATTATCGCATTGGGTGTGGCTGGACTGATTGTTACCCAAGGGACCGACCTGTCGGCGGGGCGTCAGGTTGGCCTTGCGGCAGTGGTGGCGGCAACTCTGTTGCAGTCGATGGAGAATGCCAACAAGGTGTTCCCGGAAATGGCGACGATGCCGATCATTGTCGTGGTGCTGATTGTCTGCGTGATTGGTGCCATTATCGGTCTGGTGAACGGTATTATCATTGCTTATCTGAACGTAACGCCGTTTATTACCACATTGGGTACGATGATTATCGTTTACGGTATCAACTCCCTGTACTACGACTTCGTCGGCGCATCGCCAATTTCTGGCTTTGACAGCGGATTCTCAACCTTTGCGCAGGGCTTTATTGCACTGGGCAGTTTCCGACTCTCCTACATCACATTCTATGCGCTGATTGCGGTGGCCTTTGTGTGGGTGCTGTGGAACAAGACCCGTTTCGGTAAAAACATTTTTGCCATCGGCGGAAACCCAGAAGCCGCGAAAGTATCCGGTGTAAACGTTGCGCTGAACCTGCTGATTATCTATGCGTTGTCTGGCGTGTTCTATGCCTTCGGTGGTTTGCTGGAAGCCGGACGTATCGGCTCGGCGACCAACAACCTCGGCTTTATGTATGAGCTGGATGCGATTGCGGCGTGCGTGGTTGGTGGTGTGTCGTTCAGCGGCGGCGTAGGTACCGTGTTTGGCGTGGTGACCGGTGTGATTATCTTCACCGTCATCAACTACGGTTTGACCTACATCGGCGTGAACCCTTACTGGCAGTATATTATCAAGGGCGGCATTATCATCTTCGCGGTCGCGTTGGACTCACTGAAGTACGCGCGTAAGAAGTAATCGTACAACGTAAAAAGCCCGGTGCAGTGTAACCTGCACCGGGCTTTTTTATCAGCGTTACAACGTTAACGCATGTTCTTTCTCTCCGGGTTTAAATTTCACCTCGCCCAGATCAATACAGGCTACCGGGCAAACGTGACCGCACAATAAACATCCCACACATTTTTCCGTGTTACAGTGCGGTGTGCGGGTTTCCTCATTCCATTCCATCGCCTGATGCCCACCGTCATAGCAGGAGATGTAGCAACGACCACAGCCGACGCATTTATCAAGATGGATGTTCGGATAGACAATGTAGCTACGGTCAAGCGCCTCGGCGGGGATGATATTGGCATTGGCCAGACCGACCATTTCCTCCAGTGAGTCAAACCCTTGATCGGCGAGGTAATGCGACAGCCCGCTGGTCATGTCCTCCACAATTCGATAACCATACTGCATGATTCCGGTGGTTACCTGCAGTGTGGCCGCGCCTAGCAGTAAAAACTCGGCGGCATCTTCCCAGGTCTCAATTCCTCCAATGCCGCTAATCGGGAAATCGCGCAGTTCAGGGTGCATGCGCAGTTGTTGGATAAATCGCAAAGCAATAGGTTTAACTGCCTTGCCGGAGTAGCCGGAAATACTGGATTTACCGTTGACGACCGGCATCCCGATTTTCCTGTTCAGGTCGATATTGGTGATGGATTTAACCGTATTGATGGTCGCGATACCGTCGGCTCCTCCGCGTTTTGCCGCCAGCGCCACCTCACACATATCACCAATATTTGGCGTCATTTTAGCCAGCATTGGCAGGGGCGAACCGCGTTTAACCGCCCGACAGTATTTTTCAACCAGCTCAGGACTTTGCCCCACATCGCTGCCCATGGCATGTGAGGTCATTTGCGGGCACGAGAAGTTGCACTCGATCATATCTGCACCCGCTTCTTCAACCAGGCGGGCCAGTTCCTGCCATTGCTGCTCATTTTCCCCCATGATCGACGCAATCAGTACCTTGTCTGGGTAGTCTTGTTTCAGTCGCCGAATAGCAGCCAGATTCTCCTCCAGCGGATGCTCGGCAATTTGCTCCATGTTTTTGAAGCCAATAAAGCCGGTATCTTCTTTGGTGAGATGGTCAAAGCGCGGGGAGACTTCATTCGCAATAAAGAAACCGATCGTTTTAAAAACAATACCGCCCCAGCCGGTATCATAGGCTTTGGCGCACATTTCATAGCAGTTGCCCACCGGAGAGGAAGAGAGGCAGAACGGGTTGGGAAATTTGACGCCGCAAAAGGTGATAGAAAGATCTTTCGTTAACATGAGCAAGCTCCCTCTAAATAGTAATGAATGGCCTGAGCGGCTTCTTTTCCGGTTTTCACGGCGTAAACGACCGTTTTATCGCCTTCAACAATATCGCCCGCAGCAAACAGAACCGGATCGGCGGTTTGGTAGTTTTGCGTATTGATAAGATTGCGCTGTGGCTTTAACGCGGCGAAATTATCAAGCTGAGCGTGTTGGCCAACGGCAAGAATAATGTGCTCGGCTTCCAGCGTGAGCTCACCTGGCAGGCGTACGTGCTTAAAGGTAACTTGATTTCCGCTAACCGCCACGGGCGTGAAACCGTCAATAATCGACACGCCTAATGCCTGGGTGCTGCTGAATTCTTTATCGCTGGCCGGGAAGTCGGTCAGTTCTTCACGCGCAACACAGGTGACTGAAGGGCAGCCCAGCAGCTTCAATGTACTGGCGACATCCATCGCCACATCGCCACCGCCGATGATTAATGCACTTTTGGCGACGGTAATATCGCCGCTGGATTGCCGGGCTCGTTGCAGAAAATCGACGGCAATTTCAACGTGATTCGCCTTCTCAAACAGAGGCAATGTTGATCCGTAAGACATGCCTACGGTAACCAGTACGGCGCGATATTCTGATTTGAGTTGCTCAACAGAAAGGGCATTGCCGACTTCACAATTGCACTTGATGGTCACGCCCATTTCGACGATACGGGCAATTTCATGATCCAAAATCGAATGCGGCAAACGAAACTCTGGGATGCCATAGCGCAACCAGCCGCCTGGCTGAGCCTGTTTTTCGAAGATGGTTACGTCATAACCAAGATTGCTCAGCGTTACGCTGGCCTGTAATCCTGCCGGACCTGCACCGATAATGGCGACCTTGCCCAGCGTTTTTGTTGCCGGCTGATAGATTTTCATCGCGGTCTGCTGTTCAAAATCGGTTATAAAGCGCTGCAGACGCGCGATATCGATAGGTTTATCAATTCCTGAGCGCGTACACCCGCGCTGGCATAATTTTTCGGTTGGGCAAACTCGGGCACACACCGCACCGAGCGCATTATTTTCGCGGATAGTTTCGGCCGCGCCTTTAAAATTACGGAAATAAATGGAACGAATAAATTTCCCAGGGTCGGTTTGCGCCGGGCAATCCTGACTACAGGGGGCATCGTGACATAATAAACAGCGGGAAGCCTCTTTTATTGCTAATAATGGAGTAAAAGCAGGGGTGAGCTCATCCAGATAATTTTGTTGTGGCATATTTTCTTCCTTAATGCTTGAGTAAATTAAGGCAAACCGTTAATAACAAAATATAAAAAGTGAAAGGCTATTCTTAAGGCTAAGCACTGCAGGAAGAGTATTCTGTGAAAGGATTCACAAATAGAAGATAGTTTGAGGGAAATGCTGGAGAGCAGCATTAATCCCTTATATTGAAATGGTAACTATTATCAAAATATTAGCTATTCTCAAACGCTAATATAAAAGCAAATGCATTATCGATAAAAAACTAAGTAAATAACCATACCGAAGGATAAGCATCCGCATCCAGCATAAACCAGTACGTAAGACCAAAATTGCAGCGGCTCTTGGTTGCGATAAGCGAAAACCGGTTCGCGCGCATTCTTTTTAATTTTATCTACGGCTCCCGAGCGCCAGCCTTTCCAGGCTTCACGAAAACAAAACACCGGAATGAGCAGAAAGGCCAACACGACGAAAAGGGTTTGTACATCCATGCTTATTTTCCTTGTTTCTTTTGCAATTCGAGTAATTGTTCAGGTGTGACTGCCGGATATCCCTGTGCATCGTCCGGAACCTGATGCATGGTCGGGATGGGCACCAGTGGGCCTAAAAAGCGGGGCTCACGTTTGAAAATGTAGAGATCGGCAAGTGCGCCAAAACGGGCGCCAAATTCACGTACCCGCACGGTGAGCATATCTTTTGGCGAAGGTACCGCGTAGCACTGGGCCTGAATACCCATATGCAGCGCAATAAACAAGGCACGCTCACAGTGGAATCGCTGAGTAATAATGATGAAATCGTTGGTATCGAACACTTTGCGGGTGCGCACGATGGAGTCAAGCGTCCGAAACCCGGCGTAATCAAGCACAATGTCAGCGGGATCGACGCCCGCGGCAATCAAGTCTTTACGCATCGTCATGGGTTCGTTGTAGCTTTGCTGCGCGTTGTCGCCGCTTAGCAGCAGATAGTTTACCTTCCCGCTGTTATAGGCGTTTAATGCGCCCTGAATGCGGTAGCGGTAATACTGATTGATGACGCCGGTGCGGTAATACTTCGCCGTGCCCAGAACCACACCTACCTGGCGGTAGGGTAAATCCTGCAGTTCGTCGTAAATGTAGGGAGCAGTCTTCCAGCTCATCCACCGATCGAGTCCAAGCACAGTCAAAAGCAGCAAGCCTAGCAGGACTAACAGGCTGTAAAACACGCGCTTTAACATGCAGAAAACTCGTTATTTGGATGGAATTTCAATCAGGCTACTGTACCGGAAGACGTAGCGCAAGAAACAGCAGTCTGATTGAGGGGATTTTAGACATTCTGCATAGTGCCGGATGGCGGAGTAAACACCTTATCCGGCCTACGAACTGGCGTTATTGAGTCGATTAACCCAGGAGAACGCGCTCAACATTATTACAGCCCAGTGCCTTCAGGGTAGCGGATGTCGCATCCCATTGAATCAACGGCGCATCGGCTTTTTCAGCCAGTACAGCACGTTGGATATCTGGATAATCATAACCGTTGAGATTCAACAGGTTTAACGCACCTTGCAGCGGCGGCAGAGTCGGGTTGAAGGCGGCATTTTCAGCATAGCTGCCGCTAAAAATACGACCATCTTTACACTCCAGCGCCACGCCGCTTGGAGATTTGCTGTACGGCATATGACATCTGTTGGCGGCGGTGATCGCCGCCTGAGTCAACGCATTACCCTGCAGCGCGAAGCCGTGATCCTGATCGTCCATCAGCAGCGTTTTAATCTCCAGATCTTTTGGGCCGAAGGCATCTGGCAGGTAATCACGCAGCACGTGTGGTGCACGTCCCGGCAGATGAATCCGTAAATCCAGTCCGCTGTTCAGTTCGTTCATAAACTGGCGACAGTGGCCGCACGGCGTGTAGTTGACGGTGATGGCAGCGAGCCCTTTTTCACCGCGCAGCCAGGCGTGGCTGATAGCGCTTTGCTCGGCATGAACGGTTTGCTGCATGGTCGCGCCCAGGAACTCCATGTTCCCACCGAAGTACCAGTTGCCGCTGATGCCGAGAGAGATTGCGCCAACGTTAAAGTTGGACAGCGGAGTACGCGCGCAGGCCGCAGCCAGCGGCAGCAGAGCGAATGCCAGCGCGTCTTCGTCCAGTCCCGATTCGCGTTTCAGCAAAGGGACCTGCTCAGCAGTCAGCATGGCGGGGAAATGTGCATCCGCCAGAACAGGGGCCAGGGCTGATTGCAAGTTATCCGCGAGTTGGGCAAAAGCAGTTTGAAAACGTGGATGCATGGCGATGCCTCATAACAATGTAATGGAATCGTAGTTTACGGGCCTGTTATGGCTTTATATGTGATCCAAATCTCATTGTGTATGCAACTTATGAAACTTAAATGAAAAATGTGCAACGCATCGCAAATAAATAGCTAAAAAATGAAGATCAACCCACCACTGCCAGAATAATCGGGAACAGGAACGGGGCTACCAGTGAGGTAATAATGCCGCAAATGACCAGCGCCAGTGAGCTAAACGCACCTTCCTGATAGTCCAGTTCCGCACAGCGTGCGGTGCCCAGGGCGTGCGACGCGGTGCCCATTGCCAGCCCACGCGCGGCCTTGGTGCGAATACGCATGGCATTGAGTAACGTATGACCAAATACCGCCCCCAGGATACCGACAAAGATGACGCAAACGGCGCTGATAGCCGGAATACCGCCAATACTGCCACCCACCGCCATAGCGATAGGCGTGGTGACCGATTTGGGCATGATAGATGCGGCAATTTGCGGCGATGCGCCCATCAACAAGGCGATTGTTGTACCTGTAACCATCGCCACAACGCTGCCGGCAAAACAGATAGCAATGATTGATTTCCAGCGGGCGCGAATCTGGTGCAGCTGTTCATATAACGGATAGGCCAGCGCGACCACGGCAGGTTGCAGCAAATCGTTCAGTACTTCGCTGCCTTTGAAATAGTGATCGTAGGGAATGCCGGTCAGCAGCAGAATGGGAATAATCACCACCATGGCGACCAGCAGCGGGTTCAATAGCGGCATTTTAAATCGTGCAGCCAGCTTACGTGCGCCAAAAAATACCGCCAGCGTAAGAGGTAACGACCACCAGATATACGACATCATTCTTTAGACCCTTTTTGCCCAACGATTTTGCGCTCACCGTGCACAATGTGCGAGCTCCAGCTCACCACCAGGAAAACGACCAGCGTACTGATAGTACAAGACACTACCACCGGACCAAATTGTGCGCGCAGCAGGTCAAAGTACTGCATGATCCCCACGCCAATTGGGACAAACAGCAAGGCCATATAACGAATCAGCACGTAGCAGCCAGGGTTAACCCATTTTGCCGGTAACACCTGCAAAGCCAGTAAAACAAACAGAATCAACATGCCGATAATGCTGCCCGGAATGGTGATAGGAAGTAGCGATGCAAGAAAAATACCTGCATAGAGGCAGGCATAAATCAGGACGAAGGCGCGCAAATATTGCCAGATAATGTTCAGTGCTTTGCTCATAGTTGAAACCCTTGACGAGACTGATTCATCATACAATTAAACTTAAAAACGTGCTACCGATCACATCATGAATTCTAAGCATAGAGGAAATAGATATCTGGAACATCGGGCGGTGGCCCTAACTCTCCGCGCTAAACTTGTGCCAGGTAGTACAGAAAACGATTCAGGGCGGTAGTAGGCGTTTCGTTGTTGCGCCAGAATACGCCGACGCTGCCTTTTTGTTCAATCTTCGGCAGATTCAGGATCGCCAGTTGTCCCTGGGCGGCATACCGTTGTGCCAGGCGTAGAGAAAGAATAGAGATCATATCGCTACTTTGCAGCAGGTTGGTACTGACGTTGATCGATGCCGATTCAATGATGTTTTCCGGCAACATGACGCCGTTATCAACCAGTGCGTTATCAATGCTTATCCGGATAGGGGTTCCTGTCGGCCAGACAATCCAGCGCCAGTTCGCCAGATCGTGCCATGTGAGCAGGGGATATTTTGCCAGGGGGTGGTCGGGACGGGCGACGAAACACACTGGCTCGGTATACAGCACCTGATAATTGAGCGGCAGCTGAAGAGCCCGACCGCCGACGCGACCGACGACGACATCCACCGAACCCGCGAGCAGATCGTGCAGCAGCGGGGTCATCACTTTCTCTTCGATATTAAGATGCAGGGTTGGCAGTTCTGTGAGCAAACCCAGTATTGCCTGTGAAACACAGTCGGTCGCTACCGGCGAGCAGCCAATCTTCAGACTCCCTACAAGACCGCCTTGCTTAAAACGGGCGATTTCATACTGCGAACGCTCCATATCATTGATCAGGCGTTGGGCATGTTGCAGTAGCAGCTTGCCGCCTTCGGAAGGACGCAAGCCTTTACTGTGACGTTCAAAGAGCGTGATGCCAATCTCATCTTCGAGCTGTGATAACCATTTCGACAACGCGGGCTGGGTGATATTCATCATTCGGGCGACGTGCGTCAGATTTCCCTGTTCGCCCAGTGCGATAAGCGTTTGCAGGTGTTGCAACTTCAGTTTCTGCGCCCAGTTTGCCATTTGCTATAACCTCCAGGTTATGCCTCTGCATGAAAAGCCATTGTACATTTCATCTCCAAACATACAAAGTCGCAACATACCTAAAACAAAACAGACATCTACTCTACCTGCACTGAGGCATTCACTATGACTCAACAACGTGATCTACAAGCACTGATCGATTCCGCCCCCGTCGGTAAGACACAGTGGCGCGTTATCATCTGCTGTTTTCTGGTTGTCATGCTCGACGGATTTGATACTGCGGCGATTGGTTTTATCGCACCCGACATTCGTACTCACTGGCAACTGACTGCCGGCGATCTGGCACCGCTGTTTGGCGCAGGTCTGCTGGGGCTGACCGCTGGCGCGCTGCTCTGTGGCCCGCTGTCTGACCGTTTTGGCCGTAAACGGGTGATAGAACTCTGCGTGGCATTGTTCGGTGCGCTAAGTCTGATATCGGCTTTTTCACCCGATCTACAAACGCTGGTTATTTTGCGCTTCCTGACCGGTTTAGGTCTGGGCGGCGCAATGCCAAATACCATCACCATGACGTCTGAATATCTCCCAGCGCGTCGGCGCGGGGCACTGGTCACCATGATGTTCTGTGGTTTTACTCTGGGCTCGGCAATGGGCGGGATTGTCAGCGCGCAGTTGGTGCCGGTGATTGGCTGGCACGGCATCCTGGTGCTGGGAGGCGTTCTACCGCTGATGCTGTTTGTGGCCCTGCTGTTTGCGCTACCGGAATCCCCACGCTGGCAGGTTCGTCGTCAGCTGCCGCAAAACGTGATTGCCAGAACCGTCAGTGCCATCACCCAGGAACGTTATGAGAATACCCATTTTTATCTCAACGAGGGTACCGCAATTGCTAAAGGCAGCATTCGCCAACTGTTCGTTGGGCGACAGCTGCCTATTACCCTGATGCTATGGGTAGTGTTCTTTATGAGCCTGCTGATTATTTATCTGCTCTCCAGCTGGATGCCAACGTTGCTTAACCATCGTGGAATTGACCTGCAGCATGCCTCCTGGGTAACTGCCGCCTTCCAGATTGGAGGAACGCTGGGGGCGCTGGCGCTGGGCGTGCTGATGGATAAATACAATCCTTTCCGCGTGCTGGCCGTGAGTTATGCGCTGGGCGCGGTATGCATCGTCATGATTGGCCTGAGCGAGAACGGCTTGTGGCTGATGGCGCTGGCAATTTTTGGCACCGGCATCGGCATCAGCGGTTCTCAGGTTGGTCTTAATGCGTTAACCGCCACGCTTTATCCGACGCAAAGTCGGGCGACGGGCGTCAGCTGGTCTAATGCAGTGGGACGCTGCGGCGCGATTGTCGGCTCGCTTTCCGGCGGCGTGATGATGGCGATGAATTTCTCATTCGATAACCTGTTTTTCATTATTGCCGTCCCGGCGGCCATCAGCGCGGTAATGCTTACGCTGCTGACGGTTGTTATCCGCCAGTCGGCCTCTGCCTCAAATACTCTGCCTCGCGCAGGTGTTGTGAATGAATAAGGAGAATCCCTATGTCTGAACTGAATCAGGATGTTAAGAACAGCCGTCAGCAGTTTTACCAGCATATTTCCGGGCAGAATCTGACCCCGCTGTGGGAGTCACTGCACCGCCTGGTGCCGCCAACACCGAACGCACATTGCGCGCCAGCGTACTGGAACTATCAGGAAATCCGCCCGCTGCTGCTGGAAAGTGGCGATCTGATTGGCGCGAAAGAGGCGATTCGCCGCGTGCTGGTGCTGGAAAACCCCATGCTGCGCGGACAGTCTTCAATCACCCCAACGCTGTACGCGGGATTGCAGTTAATTATGCCGGGCGAGGTTGCGCCGAGTCATCGTCATAATCAGTCTGCGCTGCGTTTTATTGTCGAAGGGAAAGGGGCATTTACCGCCGTGGACGGTGAGCGCACCCAAATGCATGAAGGCGATTTTATTCTGACGCCGCAGTGGCGCTGGCACGATCATGGTAACCCTGGCAGTGAACCGGTGGTGTGGCTGGATGGTTTGGATCTGCCGTTGGTGAACCTGCTGGGCTGCGGCTTTGCGGAAGACTACCCGGAAGATCAGCAGCCGGTCACGCGTAAGGAAGGGGATTACTTACCGCGCTACGCGGCCAATATGCTGCCGCTGCGTCATCAGAAAGGTAACTCATCGCCGATTTTTAACTATCGCTACGATCGCAGCCGTGAAGCTCTGCATGACCTGACCCGCATGGGCGACGCCGATGAGTGGGACGGTTTCAAGATGCGTTACGTCAACCCGGTAACCGGCGGTTATCCCATGCCTTCGATGGGAACCTTCCTGCAACTGTTGCCGCAGGGCTTCTCCTCACGAATCGCGCGTACCACCGACAGCACTATCTACCACGTGGTGGAGGGAAGTGGGCAGGTCACCATCGGTAACGAAACCTTCAACTTTTCGCCAAAAGATATCTTTGTGGTACCGACCTGGCACGGCGTGTCGTTCCAGACCCACGAAGATACCGTCTTATTCAGTTTTTCGGACAGACCGGTTCAGGAAGCACTGGGGTTGTTCCGCGAAGCACGCTATTAATTTGGGAGAGAGAAAATGACGCAATATGTATTTGAACCACAAGCGCCGGTTACCGTTCCAGTAGTTGGCAGTGCTGAACAGTTTCCTGTGCGCCGCGTTTACTGTGTGGGCCGTAACTATGCCGCTCATGCGCGTGAAATGGGCTTTGATCCAGATCGCGAACCACCGTTCTTCTTCTGTAAACCTGCCGATGCGGTGGTCCCGGTGGCGGCTGGTCAGATCCTTGAACTGCCATACCCATCGCAGACCGATAACTATCACTATGAGATAGAGCTGGTGGTGGCTATTGGCAAAAAGGGCAGCGATATTCCGCTGGAAAAAGCGCACGAATATATCTGGGGCTATGCCACCGGTCTGGATATGACCCGCCGTGACCGGCAGATGGAGATGCGCCAGATGGGGCGTCCGTGGGAAATCGGCAAAGCGTTTGATCTCTCCGCGCCCATCGCGCCGCTGCATAAAGCCAGCGAAAGTGTGGATGTTAACCATGCGCCAATCTGGTTGCAGGTCAACGGCGACGATCATCAGCGTAGCGATATTCGCCACCTCATCTGGTCTGTGAATGAAACTATTAGCTATCTGTCTGGTTTTTTCGAACTGCAGCCGGGCGATCTGATCTACACCGGTACACCCGAAGGCGTGGGGGCGGTAGTGAAAGGGGATGTGATCACCGGAAACGTAGACGGTTTAACCCCCATCGCCGTGAAGATTGTCTGAGGTGGATAATGAAGCTGTACAGTTTCTTTAATAGCTCCGCGTCATATCGGGTGCGCATTGCGCTGGCGCTGAAGGGGCTAGATTACCAGACGGTGGGCGTCAATATTCGCATCGGTCAGCAGAACGAACTGGCCTACCGGCGAATGAATCCGGTGGGACTGGTGCCGACGCTGGTGACCGATGACGGAGAATCACTCGGGCAGTCGCTGGCGATAACCGACTGGCTGGATGGCCACTTTCCGCAGTCGCCGCTGCTGCCTGCTGATTTCCCGGCGCGCAGTAAGGTGCTGGAAATTGTCTATGCCATCGCCTGTGATATCCACCCGGTCAATAACATGCGGGTGCTGCGCTACCTGAGCGAAGAGTTAAAGATTAGCGAAGAAGATAAAAAACGCTGGTATGCGCACTGGATCCAGCAAGGGTTAAGCGCGGTGGAACAGATGCTGCGCCAGAGTCATTCGGGGAAGTTCTGCGTGGGTGATGCGCCGACGCTGGCGGATTGCTGTCTGATCCCACAGTGGGCGAACGCGTTACGTATGGGCTGCGATCTGAGCGGATATCCGCGCTGTAAGGCGGTATATGATGCCTGTACTCAGCTTCCGGCGTTTATCGCCGCCGCGCCCGAGAATCAACAAGACAAAATTCCAGCCTGATAAGGAGAACGACAATGGCTAAAGTGACACGCGCAATTATCGTGGGGGGCGGGATTGGCGGCGCGGCGACCGCGCTATCGCTGGCCCGTCAGGGCATTAAAGTGATGTTGCTGGAGAAAGCGCACGAGATTGGTGAAATTGGCGCGGGTATTCAGCTCGGACCGAACGCGTTCTCTGCTCTGGACAGCCTTGGCGTAGGGGAAATCGCCCGTCAGCGCGCCGTTTTTACCGACCACATCACGATGATGGATGCGGTAAATGCGAAAGAGGTGGTGCGCATTGAAACCGGGCAGGCGTTCCGCGATCACTTTGGCGGTCCTTATGCGGTTATCCATCGGGTTGATATTCACGCCAGCGTTTGGGAAGCGGCGCTGGTGCATCCTAACGTTGAGTATCGCACCTCAACTAACGTGGTTGATATTCGCCAGACAGATAATGACGTGACGGTATTTGACGAGCACGGCAACAGCTGGACGGCGGATATTTTGGTGGGCTGTGACGGTGTGAAATCGGTTGTTCGTCAGTCTCTGATTGGCGATGCTCCGCGGGTTACCGGGCACGTGGTCTATCGCGCCGTGATTGATTGCGATGATATGCCGGAAGATTTGCGCATTAACGCACCGGTGCTGTGGGCTGGGCCGCACTGTCACCTGGTGCACTACCCGCTGCGCGGCGGCAAGCAGTACAACCTGGTGGTGACTTTCCACAGTCGTCAGCAGGAGGAGTGGGGCGTGAAGGATGGCAGCAAAGAGGAAGTGCTCTCCTATTTTGCGGGCATTCATCCTCGTCCGCGTCAGATGCTGGATAAGCCGACGTCATGGCGGCGCTGGTCCACCGCCGACCGCGAGCCGGTAGATAAATGGGGTAGCGATCGTATAACACTGGTGGGGGACGCCGCACATCCGGTGGCGCAGTATATGGCGCAGGGTGCCTGTATGGCGCTGGAAGATGCCGTCACGCTCGGTAAAGCGCTACAGCAGTGTGATGGCGAAGCGGCTGATGCCTTTGCGCTGTATGAGTCGGTGCGTATTCCGCGTACCGCGCGAATTGTCTGGTCGACGCGTGAAATGGGCCGTGTCTACCACGCCGCGGGCGTCGAGCGTCAGGTGCGTAATCTGCTGTGGAAAGACAAATCGCAGGCGGAGTTTTATCGTGGTATGGAATGGCTGTACGGCTGGAAAGAAGATAACTGCCTGTTGCCGCGCTGAGCCTCTTTAATCTCCCGAACGGAGGCGCTACCATAGCGCCTCTTTTTTTGCGGGTGACGATATGCGTGTTTTACTGGCGCCGATGGAAGGCGTGCTCGACTCACTGGTGCGCGAGCTGCTGACTGAAGTGAATGATTACGATCTGTGCATCACCGAGTTTGTGCGCGTGGTGGATCAGCTCCTGCCGGCAAAAGTATTTCATCGGCTCTGCCCGGAACTGCATAACCAGAGCCGGACGCCATCCGGCACGTTGGTTCGCATTCAGCTGTTAGGACAGTATCCGCAGTGGCTGGCGGAAAACGCCGCGCGCGCGGTAGAACTGGGCTCGTACGGTGTCGATCTGAACTGCGGTTGTCCGTCGAAACTGGTGAACGGCAGCGGCGGTGGCGCAACGTTATTGAAAGATCCTGAGCTTATCTACCAGGGCGCAAAAGCTATGCGCGAGGTGGTTCCGGCGCATCTCCCGGTGACGGTGAAAGTGCGTCTGGGCTGGGATAACAGCGATCGGCAGTTTGAAATTGCCGACGCCGTCCAGCAGGCTGGTGCCAGCGAACTGGCGGTGCATGGCCGAACCAAAGAGCAGGGCTACAAGGCGGAACATATCAACTGGCAGGCGATTGGCGAGATCCGCCAGCGACTGACTATTCCGGTTATCGCGAATGGCGAAATCTGGGACTGGCAGAGCGCCCAGGATTGTATGGCCATCAGCGGATGCGATGCGGTGATGATCGGACGTGGCGCATTAAATATTCCAAACCTGAGCCGCGTGGTGAAATACAACGAGCCGCGTATGCCGTGGCCTGAAGTCGTGACGCTGTTGCAAAAATATACCCGCCTTGAAAAGCAGGGGGACACCGGGCTGTATCATGTAGCGCGGATTAAGCAGTGGTTAGGGTACTTGCGGAAAGAATATTCAGAGGCAACCGCACTTTTTCAGGAAATTCGTGCGTTAAACAATTCGCCGGATATCGCGCGGGCGATTCAGGCTATCGATGTAGCCCAATTGCATTAACAAATGAACCGGCCACCGGAGTGGAAGTTCCTGTCAGTTAAGAATTATTGAGAACATATGATTCTTGCTCAAGGTTCCGTTCACCTCAGCGGTGTCATTTCTCTGAAGCGCAGATACCTGTGAACGTGCAAGGGAGGCTCGCCGCCACCTCCCTTGCAACCCAGGCTCCCGGCGGGATTGTTAAGGGTACGGCGATAGTACCCTTAACACGTTCACAGGCAGTATCGTTTCAGAGAAGTGAAAAACATAAGGTGAACGTAGCAATACACCGGAGGCAACAAATTCATTACTACCGGAGTAATCTTTTTTTAAAAAATCATCTTAAACACGCCTGTTACCACCAATAGCCCAATCAGAAAAATAATCAGAATTACCCACAGCAGAATTTTCATTAACTTTCCTTTTTTTGGTAAATTCAGATTGAGTATAGGAAAGTATTAATCATTCTGCCTGGAGGCGCAGTTATGCCGGTTTACGTGCGCTGAGCAGAAACACCATCGGCCGTTCTTTTTCTTCATCTAACGCCGGGTTTTCAGCAATCTGTTGCGCAGACGGTCCCCATTCATCGACACAAACGATATCGAATCCGGCCCCAATCAGCGCATTAATCCAGGTCGCCAGCTTACGGTGCTGTTTTTTGACGCCTTCAGCAAACCAGTTACTGATGCGCTCACCTTCCTGCTGATAATGATTAACCGGCCAGGACAGTTGCCCGGTTTTATCTTTTATCCAGCCCTGTTTAAGCGGTGCGGTATAAATGGGATGTTCGGCAGAGAAAACCAACATGCCGCCTGGTGTTAATGACTGGTAAATGGTTACGAATAATCGTTCTATATCGTGCAAATAGTGCAGGGCAAGCGAGCTATAAACCAGGTCAAACGAATTTGGGGACAGGGTTAGCGTTTCGAGATCTTCACGCTGATAAACGATGCCATTACCCTGCGTCATACTGTGCGCCTGGGTTAACATCTTTTGTGAAATATCCAGTCCCATTACGCTGGCTGCCTGATTATCGCGAGCGTAGCGGCAAAACCAACCATATCCACAGCCCAAATCAAGAATGTTTTTGCCTTGAAGAGAGGGGAGCATCGCTTGTAGTGTCGGCCATTCTGGCGCGCCGTCGAGTCCCTTTACTGAACGATCCAGCGTGGCATATCCGGCAAAGAACTCAGGGTCGTCATAGATATTCTGTGACATAACATCTCCATCCATTAATTATTAAAATTATTTAATCTATATTATTCATAGGGTGTATATTTTTCTGATTATATATTTTTATTGCCAAAGATGTATTGCCACGCGTAACTAAAAAAGCAACAGCGACAAGTCGTAATCTCTGCACATCTTTTCTTACCTGTATATCTCCATGAATCGTAATTCTGTGTTTGTCACGACGGCATTGTTGCCGCTTTTTGTTCTGATGGCAGGCTGCGCGCCTATGCATGATGACCGCCAGTCTCTGTCACAGCAGACCCCTGCTGCGAATGTCGATACCACATTGCCTGCCGCGTTAAAAAATGGCTGGCCGGACAGCCAGTGGTGGAAGGCATATCACGACCCCCAGCTTAATGCGTTGATTGACAGCACGTTGCGAAATTCTCCTGATATGCAGGTCGCGGAACAGCGCATACAACTGGCGGAGGCGCAGGCTAAGGCCGTGGAAGCGCAGGATGGCCCGGAGATCGACTTCTCCGCAGACGTTGAGCGTCAGAAAATGTCAGCCGAAGGACTGATGGGACCGTTTGCCCTTACCGATCCCGCAGCCGGAACAACGGGGCCGTGGTATACCAACGGAACCTTTGGTTTAACAGCTGGCTGGAATCTGGATCTGTGGGGTAAGAATCGGGCTGAAGTGACGGCGCGTATTGGGGCCGTTAAGGCGCGTGAGGCTGAGCGCGAGCAAACCCGGCAGCTGCTGGCGAGTGGTGTCTCCCGTCTTTACTGGGAATGGCAGACGCAGGCGGCGCTGAAAACCGTACTGACGCAAATCGAAACCGAGCAGCAAAATGTGATAACCGTCGATCGTCAGCTGTATCAAAATGGTCTTACGTCTTCGGTGGAAGGCGTTGAAACCGATATTGATTCCAGCAAAACAGAGCAGCAGTTGAATGATGTCAGCGGCAAAATGAAGGTAATCGAGGCGCGCTTAAGCGCGTTGAGCAACTCGCAGTCCGTCGCCCTGAAGCTCCATTCGACCAAACTGCCCGTGGTTGAAAGCCAGCTCCCATCCCAGTTAGGTTATTCGCTACTGGCCCGCCGACCGGATTTACAGGCGGCGCACTGGTACATTGAGTCATCGCTGAGCAGCATTGATGCGGCGAAAGCGGCGTTTTATCCCGATGTGAATCTGATGGCATTTTTACAACAGGATGCGTTACATCTGAGTGACCTGTTCCGCCATTCCGCGCAGCAAATGGGCGTAACCGCCGGGCTGACGCTGCCTATCTTTGACAGCGGCAGGCTGAACGCGAATCTCGATATTACGAAAGCGCAAAGCAACCTGACGGTGGCGAATTACAACAAAGCTGTGGTGGATGCGGTGAATGACGTGGCACGTGCTGCATCCCAGGTGGAAACACTGGCGCAGAAGAATCAGCATCAGCAGCAGATTGAGCATGACGCACAACGCGTAGTGGGGCTGGCGCAGGCGCGCTTTAATGCGGGTATTATTGCGGGCTCCAGGGTCAGTGAGGCAAAGATCCCGGCATTACGTGAGCAGTGCAACGGTCTGCTTTTACAAGGGCAATGGCTGGATGCCTCAATCCAGTTAACCAGCGCGCTGGGCGGCGGTTATCACGCATCCTGATTGTTAGGCCCGCGGTGTTAAGCTGTCGGGCCATCTTCCTTGCGTTTACGTGCGCTTCGATGTTTCATCCACCAGCGGACACCCGCGACAATCCCGATAACCAGCACCAGCCAGATACCATGCTTGATATGCTGGTCAAGACTGTGCAGCCATGGCGCTATCACTTCACCCCCGACGTAGCCCAGAGTGGTAAATAACGATGCCCAGACAAGCGCGCCAAGAATATTCAGCGGTAAAAAAATCTTTGGCGGCAGATGACTGGCGCCGATCAGTAAAGGGCCTATAACGCGAAAACCGTACATAAAGCGCGTCCCGACCACAAACAGGTATGGACGTCGTTGGATCATTTTCTGCGCATAATCAATTTTCGCCTGATGGCGCGAGAAACGACGCAGAATTTTGCCGCCAAAACGACGTCCGAGTAAATAAAGTAACTGATCGCCAATCATCCCGCCCAGCGCGACCGAGAGTACCACCAGAGGAAATTTCAGCACGCCCTGATGTGCCGCCACGCCGCCTAACAGGGTAATGGTTTCGCCCTCCGCCAGACTGCCGATGATTAACGCAGCATAGCCGTATTGCGCAACATAATGATTTATATCCATACGATTGTATGACCTCCACTGCTAATAGCATACACCCTAAGATTATTTGATGCCGGAAAAGCCGCGTAGTCGCGCTTAACGTCGTTCAGCTCTCCAATGCCTGATGGCGCTTCGCTTATCAGGCCTACGGCTTACACACTTTTTACCCGGCGTTTCGGTATTTTTCCTGTGTACATAAAATAATCAAAAGCTGAATTATACTTGAAGTGTTGAGGTCCGGAGCTGACAAGAAGGGGGCGGTATGAACCATGTCTGGGGGCTGTTTTCCCATCCCGATCGTGAAATGCACGTGATCAACAGCGAAAACGAAAGCGTTTCGCATCACTATACCCACCATGTACTGCTGATGGCGGCAATCCCGGTTGTTTGCGCGTTTATCGGCACCACGCAAATCGGCTGGAATTTTGGCGATGGCAATATCCTGAAGTTATCTCTGTTGACCGGATTTGCGATGGCAATTCTGTTTTACGGGGTGATGCTGGCAGGCGTCGCCGTCATGGGCCGGGTTATCTGGTGGATGGCGCGAAATTATCCGCAGCGTCCGTCGCTGGCGCATTGTATGGTGTTTGCCGGATATGTCGCGACGCCGCTGTTTTTAAGCGGACTGGTCGCACTTTATCCGCTGGTCTGGCTGTGCGCATTGGTGGGAACCATCGCGCTGTTTTACACCGGCTATTTGCTTTATCTCGGCATACCGACATTCCTGAATATCACTCGTGAGGAAGGGTTAAGTTTTTCCAGTTCAACGCTGGCGATCGGGGTGCTGGTCCTGGAAGTTTTGCTGGCTATTACGGTAATCCTGTGGGGTTACGGCTATCGGTTATTCTGACGGATAAACCTGCCAGCGCTGCGTTGTTGACGTAAAAGTCAGCAACGCAGCATTTCGAGACGATTCTCCTGTGGCGGCAAACCTGCCGGATCGCTATGATGCCTGAGCTAGCTTGAGATAATACTTAGTCTCAGGCGGTGTGCGTTGTGACGTGCGTGAATCATTATCAGAAATCTCATCATGCTGAAATTCCGAGTTTCATTATTAAGCCTTGCCCTGGTGCTGGCCGTTCCTTTTGCACCCCAAGCCGTGGCTAAAACGGCAACTACCGCAGCGGCTTCTCAACCTGAGATAGCGTCCGGTAGCGCGATGATTGTTGATCTGAATACCAACAAAGTTATCTATTCGAACCACCCGGACCTTGTGCGTCCGATTGCGTCGATTACCAAATTAATGACGGCGATGGTGGTGCTTGATGCGCGGCTGCCGCTGAATGAAAAGCTGAAAGTTGATATCAGTCAGACGCCGGAAATGAAAGGTATCTACTCCCGTGTGCGACTGAACAGTGAAATTAGCCGTAAAGACATGCTGCTGCTGGCGCTGATGTCATCAGAAAACCGCGCGGCGGCGAGCCTGGCGCATCATTATCCGGGCGGGTATAACGCGTTTATTAAAGCCATGAATGCCAAAGCGAAAGCGCTCGGCATGACTCAGACACGCTTTGTGGAACCGACTGGCTTATCGATTCATAACGTCTCGACCGCCCGTGATTTAACCAAGCTGCTGATCGCCAGCAAGCAGTATCCGCTGATTGGCCAGTTAAGCACCACGCGTGAGGATATGGCGACCTTTGCCAACCCGGCTTATACGCTGCCATTCCGTAACACCAACCATCTGGTGTATCGCGATAACTGGAATATTCAATTAACCAAAACCGGATTTACCAATGCGGCAGGCCACTGCCTGGTGATGCGCACCGTGATCAATAACAAACCAGTGGCGCTGGTAGTGATGGATGCGTTCGGTAAATATACCCACTTTGCCGATGCCAGCCGTTTACGCACCTGGATCGAAACGGGCAAGGTGATGCCGGTTCCGGCGGCGGCGTTGAGCTATAAAAAGCAAAAAGCGGCGCAGATGGCTGCGGCGGGTTCAGCGACGAGCGAGCAAACTGCACAAAACGATTAAATAAGACACCTTATCCGGCATACACATAGCTAATGTAGCGGTAGGCCGGGCAAGCGAAGCGCCCCCGGCAACATGCCTGGTGGCGCTTATTTTTTCTGGTTTACGACTCTTTCCAGAACTTTTGCTTACTCGTTTTACCAATACCCGGATTCATGCTGTTAGTGGGATCATTCTCACGGTAAAAACGGGTTAAGGTTTCCGGTGCTTTATACAGATGTCCGACGTTGTGCTCTGCCGGATACTGTGCTCCGCGCTCGTGCAGAAGCGCCAGCATCTGCTCTTTCAGCGCATGCGCATCCACGCCTTTTTTCACGATGTAATCCTGATGGAAGACATAGCACATAAAGTGGCCGTAATAGAGTTTGTGCACCAGTTGGCTGTCGATCTCTGCAGGCAGATGCTCGTACCATTCGGTGTCGTTACGGCGCAGCGCGATATCCAGTGCCAGAATATCTTCCACTTCATCGGCATGTACGGCCTGATAACGGATCGCCGCGCCAGCCGCCGCAAAGCGATGCAAAAACGCCTTGCTACCTTCTTCTGGGGTACAGGCAAAGAAGTCGCCTTCAGCGGTTTTGAAAAACTCGCTTAGCCAGTTTTGCGCTTCAGCCACGCCGCCACCGGCCATTTTTAACAGCAGGTGATGTTCGTACTTATCGCGCCAGCTTTTCATGCGCGCGGGTAAGTGGCTGGGGAACAAATGACCAAATTTCTGCATTGCCCGGTCGGTAAAGTGCGGACGGAAAATTTTCACTTTTTCCAGCATCGCATCGGTGCGACCTTTCAGGGTGAAGAAGAACGGCATTTTGTCGGTGCCGAGCTTGTCGATCATCAGAAACGTATCTTTGCCGTATTGCTCTGCGATGTCATAAATATCGCGGTGCATGTATTCACCGGCGACCGGCAGATGCTCAAATTTTGCCAAAATATGACGGCGGATCTCCGTCAGCACCTCTGGCTGGTTGGTACCGATGTAAAAGACCTGCTGGTTTTTTTCGGCTTCGAAGGTGTCCAGACGCACCGCAAAAACTGCGAGTTTGCCTGCACAACCGGATGATTCAAACAACCGATCCGGGTCGGCGTTATAGCGAGCGGGCGTGTCCGCCTCAATATCTCTGACGCGGGTAACGTAGTCGTGATCGTGTGCATGACGCCCATCGTGGCGCACATCGTCATCTTTGATCCGCTCATCATCAAGTTTGCTAAGGATCTGTTCCGGGGTCTGGCCCAGTTCGATACCCAGATGGTTAACCAGCTGTAATTTGCCCTGTTCGTCAATACGCGCAAACAGCGACATTTCCGTGTATGCCGGACCGCGCTGTACCAGCGAGCCGCCGGAGTTGTTACAAATACCGCCAATCACTGAAGCGCCGATACAGGAAGAACCAATCACTGAATGCGGCTCACGGCCAAACGGTTTGAGCGCTTTTTCCAGCGAATAGAGTGTGGTGCCTGGATAGGCCAGCACCTGTTCGCCTTTGCCAATGACGTGCAGCTTATCAAGGCGCAGGGTGCTGATAATGACAATCTCACGGTCGTAATCATTACCGCTCGGCGTAGATCCTTCGGTCAGGCCAGTGTTGGCGGCCTGCATCAGGATAATTTTATCTGCGGCGACGCAAGCGTTGAGGACGCGCCACAGTTCTAAAAGCGAGCCAGGGAACACCACGGCGAGCGCATCACCCTGACCGGAACGGAATCCCTTGCGATAACGGGCAGTTTTAGCAGGTTCAGTGAGCAGGTGCGAATGACCTACCAGACGGGTCAGTTCATTCAGGAAAGCTTTATTATCTGTTGTAATGGAAGACATTCTCCACTCCTTGTGGTGGGACTCAATATCAGGAACAAGCATAGCGCTTTGTATGACAATACGCTTTCTCATTCATATTGTCTCTGGGTCGTCCTCTACTGATTCGCGCTGGTTTTGAAAATTAGGAGAATAACCTTAGCTTTCTTTATCGCTCCCGTTTAGTCTTACGGCAAACTGCGGTTTTTGTTATATTTTCGCGGCCTCGTCGGGAAAGAATAAAGAGAGAATCAACATGAAATGGCTATGTTCTGTAGGTGTCGCGGTGAGTCTGGCGTTGCAACCAGCGCTGGCGGACACGCTGTTTGGTAACCATCCGCTGACGCCAGAAGCGCGGGATGCATTCGTTACCGATTTACTTAAGCAGATGACCGTGGATGAGAAAATTGGGCAACTACGCTTGATAAGCGTCGGGCCTGATAACCCGAAAGAAGCCATCCGCGAGATGATCAAAGACGGGCAGGTTGGGGCAATTTTTAACACCGTCACGCGCCAGGATATCCGCAAAATGCAGGATCAGGTGATGGAGCTCAGCCGCCTGAAAATTCCTCTCTTTTTTGCCTACGACGTATTGCACGGCCAGCGTACCGTGTTCCCGATAAGTCTCGGCCTGGCGTCCTCTTTTAATCTCGATGCGGTCAGAACCGTTGGCCGTATTTCCGCGTATGAAGCCGCTGATGATGGTCTGAATATGACCTGGGCGCCAATGGTCGATGTCTCTCGCGATCCGCGCTGGGGCCGTGCTTCAGAAGGTTTTGGTGAAGACACGTATTTAACGGCTACGATGGGTAAAACCATGGTGGAAGCGATGCAGGGTAAAAGCCCGGCGGATCGCTATTCGGTGATGACCAGCGTCAAGCACTTCGCCGCCTATGGCGCGGTTGAAGGTGGCAAGGAATATAACACCGTCGATATGAGCCCACAGCGTCTGTTCAACGACTATATGCCGCCGTATAAAGCCGGGCTGGATGCTGGTAGCGGTGCTGTAATGGTAGGACTTAATTCGCTAAATGGTACGCCTGCAACCTCAGATGCCTGGCTGCTAAAAGACGTGCTGCGTGATGAGTGGGGCTTTAAGGGCATCACCGTTTCCGATCACGGTGCGATCAAAGAGTTGATTAAGCACGGTACAGCCTCCGATCCTGAGGATGCGGTACGTGTGGCGATCAAGTCCGGCATCAACATGAGTATGAGCGATGAGTATTACAGCAAATACCTGCCGGGCTTGATTAAATCCGGCAAAGTGACGATGGCGGAGCTGGACGACGCCGCGCGCCACGTGCTTAACGTGAAATATGATATGGGGCTGTTTAACGATCCCTACAGCCATCTGGGGGCCAAAGAGTCTGACCCGCAGGACACCAACGCGGAAAGTCGTTTGCATCGCAAAGAGGCGCGTGAAGTAGCACGTGAAAGCCTGGTGCTGCTGAAAAATCGTCTGGAAACGTTACCGCTGAAAAAATCAGCTACCGTGGCGGTCGTCGGTCCGCTGGCTGACAGCAAGCGTGATGTGATGGGCAGTTGGTCCGCCGCCGGTGTTGCCGATCAGTCGGTAACGGTACTGACGGGGATTAAAAACGCCGTCGGCGATCAGGGCAAAGTGCTGTACGCCAAAGGGGCGAATATCACCAACGACAAAGGGATTGTTGATTTCCTCAACCTGTATGAAGAAGCGGTGAAGGTTGACCCTCGTTCGCCGCAGGCGATGATCGATGAAGCCGTAAAAGCAGCGAAGCAATCTGATGTGGTTGTCGCGGTAGTCGGTGAAGCGCAGGGCATGGCGCATGAAGCCTCCAGCCGTACCGATATCACCATTCCGCAAAGTCAGCGTGACCTGATTGCCGCGCTGAAAGCCACGGGTAAACCGCTGGTTCTGGTGCTGATGAACGGGCGTCCGCTGGCGCTGGTGAAGGAAGATCAACAGGCCGATGCGATCCTCGAAACCTGGTTTGCCGGGACGGAAGGCGGTAACGCCATCGCCGATGTGCTGTTTGGTGATTACAACCCGTCAGGCAAGCTGCCGATGTCTTTCCCGCGCTCTGTTGGACAGATCCCGGTCTATTACAGCCACCTCAATACCGGTCGTCCGTACAACGCAGATAAGCCGAACAAGTACACGTCGCGCTACTTTGATGAAGCGAATGGGCCACTGTATCCCTTTGGCTACGGCCTGAGCTACACCACGTTCACGGTTTCTGATGTGAAGCTCTCTTCTCCAACGATGAAGCGTGACGGAACCGTGACGGCCAGCGTGCAGGTGACCAATACCGGCAAGCGCGAAGGTGCAACGGTGATTCAGATGTATTTGCAGGATGTGACCGCCTCCATGAGTCGTCCGGTAAAACAGCTGAAAGGCTTTGAGAAAGTGAATCTTAAGCCTGGTGAAACCCAGACCATCAGCTTCCCGATTGACATTGAAGCGCTCAAATTCTGGAACCAGCATATGAAATACGATGCAGAGCCTGGCAAGTTTAACGTCTTTATCGGTGTGGATTCCGCCAGAGTGAAGCAGGGCGAATTCGAACTGCTTTAATTGACGAGTAAAGCCATGCATCAGGCCTGATGGCGCAATGCTTATCAGGCCGACTAAATCGTATCATCCGGCAAATTCACATTGGGTTTGCCGGATTTTTTTATTTTATTATCGCCTTACCGCTAATAACTCTCAGCGTTACCACCCAATAGCCAGGTTAAGGCTTGATTTTTCGACTATGCTTTTTCCTCAAGTCTCTGAAAAGGGCCGCAAAAGGATGAGGAGTACAGCATGATAATCTCAAAAGTATCGGTGGGTTCGCTGGTGCTGTTAGCCGCGGTAAGCCTGCCCTTACAGGCCGCGTCACCCGTCACGGTCGGTTCAAAAATAGATACCGAAGGGGCGCTGCTCGGCAACATTATTTTGCAGGTGCTCGAAAGCCATGGCGTGAAAACCGTCAATAAAGTACAGCTGGGTACCACCCCAGTGGTGCGCGGGGCAATCACCTCCGGTGAGCTGGATATTTATCCGGAATATACCGGTAATGGCGCATTCTTTTTTAAAGATGAAAATGATCCCGCGTGGAAAAATGCGCAGGCCGGATTCGAGAAAGTGAAAAAGCTGGACGCAGAGCAAAATAAGCTGGTCTGGCTAACGCCTGCTCCTGCCAACAATACCTGGACCATTGCAGTACGCCAGGATATCGCGCAAAAGAACAAGCTTGAGTCCCTTGCTGATTTAGGCCGTTACCTGAAGGACGGGGGAACGTTCAAACTTGCCGCCTCTGCTGAATTTATCGAACGGGCTGACGCGCTGCCTGCGTTTGAAAAAGCCTATGATTTCAAACTGAATCAAAATCAGCTGTTGTCGCTGGCGGGGGGGGATACCGCGGTGACGATTAAAGCGGCGGCGCAGCAGACTTCTGGCGTTAATGCGGCGATGGCTTATGGCACCGATGGCCCGGTTGCGGCGCTCGGTCTGCAAACTTTAAGCGATCCGAAAGGCGTCCAGCCCATTTATGCGCCAGCACCCGTCGTGCGTGAATCGGTGCTGAAAGACTACCCGCAAATGGGAGAATGGCTACAACCGGTTTTTGCCAGCCTGGATGAAAAAACGTTGCAGCAGCTGAATGCCAGTATTGCCGTGGAGGGGCTGGATGCGAAAAAAGTCGCAGCAGACTACCTGAAGCAAAAAGGATGGGTGAAGTAACGGAGTTTGCAGCAGGTGGGTGTTTTGTCAAAGATTTCAGTTAATCGGGTGCTGTTGTTACTGGTACTTCTTACTTTTGCTGCGGCAGCGCTGCCTTTCATCAGCTATGCGCCCAATCGTTTGGTTTCCGGCGAAGGGCGTCAACTTTGGGATATCCGACCCGACATGGCGTGGGGATTGGCAGTGGCCTGCTTGCTGCTGTTTCTTCTGTGCTTTGTACCGGGAAAGCCCGGCAATATATTGACGCTTGTTATTAGCCAGTTGTTGGTGATTGCGGCGCTGGTAACCGCAGGAACAACGGCAACGTACCTGGCCCAGACGGGTAGCCCTCTGGCCAGAACCAGCCTGGGCAGCGGGTTCTGGTTGGGACTGGGACTGATGCTGCTGGCCGCCAGTGACGCCATTCGTCGCATCACCGAACAGGCATCATGGCGTTGGCTATTGCACGCGCAAATTTTCATTTTGCCGCTGGTGCTTTTGTTCTCTGGCACGTTTAACGATCTTTCCCTGCTTAAAGAGTATGCTAACCGCCAGGATGTTTTTTACGACGCCCTGGCACAGCACCTGACAATTCTGTTCGCTACCGTGGTGCCCGCACTCGTGATTGGCGTGCCGTTGGGCATCTGGTGTGCTTTCTCTGTCGCCCGTCAGGGACCGGTTTTTGCGGTACTGAATATCATCCAAACCATTCCCTCCGTCGCGCTGTTTGGCCTGTTAATTGCGCCCCTTGCCGGGCTGGTGAAGCACTTTCCTTTGTTGGGTTCGCTCGGCGTTGCCGGAACCGGCCTGACGCCTGCGCTTATTGCGTTAGTGCTGTATGCGCTCTTGCCGCTGGTTCGTGGCGTAGTAGCTGGGTTGAATCAGGTACCGCGGGATGTGCTGGAAAGCGCCCGGGCGATGGGGATGAGTGCACGACAGCGATTTGTCTCGGTGCAGTTCCCGCTGGCATTGCCGGTCTTCTTGCGCAGTTTACGGGTAGTGATGGTGCAAACGGTGGGAATGGCGGTGATTGCTGCGCTGATTGGCGCAGGGGGATTTGGCGCGCTGGTCTTTCAGGGATTGCTCAGTAGCGCCGTCGATTTAGTGTTGCTGGGCGTGATCCCGGTTGTAGTACTGGCAGTATTGATTGATGCGCTGTTTGATTTAGGGCTCGCGCTGTTGAAGGTAACAAACAATGATTGAATTTCGCCATGTCAGTAAAACCTATGGTCAGCAAACAGCCGTTGACGACCTTAACCTGCGGTTGGGGGAGGGCAGCTTTTCTGTGTTAATTGGCACGTCGGGTTCCGGGAAATCCACCACGCTGAAAATGATCAATCGGCTGGTAGAACATGACCGCGGACAGATCCGCTTTGCCGGGGAAGAGATCCGCAGCCTGCCGGTGCTGGAGTTAAGGCGGCGCATGGGATACGCGATTCAGTCTATTGGCTTGTTTCCCCACTGGACCGTCGCGCAGAACATCGCCACGGTGCCGCAGCTACAAAAGTGGTCGCGTTCACGTATTGATGACCGAACAGACGAACTGATGGCGCTGCTGGGTCTTGAGGAAAGTTTGCGCCATCGTTATCCGCATCAGCTGTCTGGCGGGCAACAGCAGCGGGTCGGGGTTGCTCGCGCACTGGCGGCAGATCCGCAGGTACTGCTGATGGATGAGCCTTTTGGCGCGCTGGATCCGGTCACCCGCGGTGCGCTGCAGCAGGAGATGACGCGTATTCACCGTTTGCTTGGGCGTACCATTGTGCTGGTGACGCATGATATCGACGAGGCGCTAAGGCTGGCGGAGCATCTGGTGTTGATGGATGCAGGAAAGGTTGTGCAGCAAGGCACGCCGCTGTCGATGCTCACTGCGCCAGCGAATGATTTTGTGCAAACCTTTTTTGGCCGCAGTGAACTGGGCGTACGGCTGCTGTCGCTGCGCACGGTAGGCGATTTTATCCGTCGCGACGAACACTCTGACGGCGAACCGCTGGTGGATGAGATGACGCTTCGTGATGCGTTGTCGGTGTTTGTGGCGCGTGGCTGCGACGTTTTACCGGTCGTGACGCCGCAGGGTTTGTCCTGCGGGACGCTTCATTTTCACGATTTGCTTTCGGAGATGCCGACCCGTGAAACGTCTTGCTGATCCACTGCTGTGGCTTGTTGCGTTGTTTCTGATCCTGTTGGTTGGATTGCCTCACAGTCAGACCTTGTTTAGTTCGCTGTTTCCTGAGCTGCCACGTCCCGTGTATCAGCAGGAAAGTTTCACGGCGCTGGCTTTGAGTCATTTTACACTGGTGGGGATTTCAAGCCTTATCGCGGTATTCATTGGCACCGGGGCCGGAATAGCGGTAACCCGGCCCTGGGGCGTGGAATTCCGGCCGATGGTGGAAACCATCGCCGCCGTGGGGCAGACCTTTCCGCCAGTTGCGGTGTTGGCGATCGCTGTACCGGTGATGGGATTTGGTCCTGAACCGGCAATTATTGCGCTGATTCTGTATGGCGTATTACCGATCTTGCAGGCAACGCTGGCGGGACTCGGCGGAATTTCACCCAGCGTGATGGATATTGCCAGCGGAATGGGAATGAGTCAGGGGCAGCGGCTGCGTAAAGTCGAGTTGCCGCTGGCGGCCCCGGTGATTCTGGCCGGGATTCGCACGTCGGTGATTATTAATATCGGCACTGCAACCATCGCCTCAACCGTTGGCGCGAACACGCTGGGTACGCCGATTATTATCGGGCTAAGTGGGTTCAATACCGCCTATGTGATTCAGGGGGCGCTGCTGGTCGCGCTGGCGGCGGTAATTGTCGACCGCGGGTTTGAGAAATTAGCGAGACATCTTACCCGGCACGTAAAATAAAGGTATAGCCTGCCAGCATGACACCGCCAATACCGCCGATGGCCATCAGCAGGAAGAGGGTGATAACACCGATTTTAGCTGCGCTCATTATGCACTCCTTATGTGAATTCAAGGATTGTACACGTTTGTTAATAGAATATTAAGAGCCTGGATCATTAGGCGTTATTGGCGCAGACAGTTTGAACACGGCCAGCGCGGAAGAACCGGAGCGTACACGTAGTACGTGAGGATTATTCGCTACGCTCACCCTCCGGGCCGCCCTAAAGGGCGTTCAAAACTCTCTGAGTGTTGTCTGAGCACTGCCCAGGTTCGAAATGGCAAGCAAAATAGCCCTAATGGGCCAGGCTCTAAATACCGAGTGGATAAATATCGTGACCTAACGCGCGCCATTCCGTTAGCTGTTGCTGCTGAGCGGGCGTTTGGTTCTCGCCGCACCAGACAAGCAAGGTGCGACCTTCAAACAGCTCCGGTCGCAGCTGGTTCAGCGAATGGGCAAGGACGTCAATGCGCCATCCCTGCTGGCTGGCGACCCAACCTTCCAGCCATAAGCGGGTCGTATCCTGAATGTTCCAGCCAACCACCAGAGCATCTTTCCCCTGTTTCTTGCGTGCAGAGGCCAGACAAATCGCAATGTAGTTGATCAGTACGCCGTCGAGGATCCCCAGTAACGCCTGGAGGATCGGCTGCTGACATTGCAGGCGTCGGCGTAACGGAATGAACAAATGGGTGTTGAGCGTTTGCGCGGGATAATCCTGGCCACGCTCTTTGATCCACAGTCTGAGGCTATGCAGATTATTACTTTGCAAATAGCTCAACAGCGTTTCTTGTTGTTCACGCCAACCGTTATGCACATCAATGCTCTCATTGCTGAGCAACATTTTAACCTTGCTGACCTGGACACCGTTGTTTATCCAGCGTTTTATCTCGCGGATCTGGTCGATATCCGCATCGTTAAACAGGCGATGCCCGCCGTCTGTCCGCTGCGGTTTAAGTAATCCGTAACGCCTCTGCCACGCGCGTAAAGTGACAGGGTTGATATCACAAAGCAAAGCCACTTCACCTATTGTGTAAAGCGCCATCGTCGTCTCACTCTTGCTCGCGAGGTCCCAGTTTTACTTTAGACGCTCTTTTGCGAACCAGGTAGTTTTGTCTGTTTTTTGATCTGTGAATGGGTGAATTTGTAATCATGCTCGCGCTTTCGAGTGATCGTTCTCACAAATTCGTCTTTTTTTGCAACAGTTCAAAGAAAGTTACACGCAGCCCATGTATGTTACGCGCTTTTAAGTGATGTGTGGTTGGCGGGTATGTACGAGTTTAATCTGGTGTTGCTGCTGCTTCAGCAGATGTGTGTGTTCCTCGTTATCGCGTGGCTCATGAGCAAAACGCGTTTGTTTATCCCGCTGATGCAGGTGACTATCCGACTCCCGCACAAACTGCTTTGCTATGTTACTTTTTCCATTTTCTGCATTTTAGGCACCTATTTCGGGCTGCATATTGATGACTCTATTGCTAACACTCGCGCTATTGGCGCGGTGATGGGCGGGCTGCTTGGCGGCCCTGTGGTCGGTGGTTTAGTTGGTCTTACCGGCGGTTTGCATCGGTATTCGATGGGCGGGATGACAGCGCTTAGCTGCATGATCTCGACCATTGTGGAAGGATTGCTCGGCGGACTGGTGCACAGCGTGCTCACCCGTCGTGGTCGTACCGATAAAGTCTTTAGTCCGCTGACTGCGGGAGCGATTACCTTTGTCGCCGAACTGGTGCAGATGTTGATCATCTTATTAATTGCCCGTCCGTTTGACGATGCGTTTCGACTGGTCAGCAATATTGCCGCGCCTATGATGGTAACCAATACCGTAGGCGCTGCCTTGTTTATGCGTATTTTGCTCGATAAACGGGCGATGTTTGAAAAATATACATCCGCTTTTTCCGCCACAGCACTCAAAGTTGCCGCCTCAACGGAAGGTATTTTACGCCAGGGGTTCAACGAGGTTAACAGCATGAAAGTTGCTCAGGTGCTGTATGAAGAGCTGGATATCGGTGCGGTGGCGATTACCGATCGTGAGAAATTGCTGGCATTTACCGGTATTGGTGACGATCACCATCTACCCGGAAAGCCCATTTCATCGTCATATACACAACGGGCGATTGAAACCGGAGAGGTGGTGTATGCTGATGGAAATGAAGTTCCTTACCGTTGCTCTTTGCACCCACAATGCAAATTAGGCTCGACGCTGGTGATCCCTTTGCGGGGTGAAAACCAGCGGGTGATGGGGACCATTAAATTGTATGAAGCTAAAAACCGCCTCTTTAGCTCAATCAACCGCACGCTGGGGGAAGGGATCGCCCAACTGCTTTCGGCACAGATTCTGGCCGGGCAGTATGAGCGGCAAAAAGCGATGCTCACGCAGTCGGAAATAAAACTCCTGCACGCCCAGGTCAATCCCCATTTTCTGTTTAATGCACTCAACACTATCAAAGCTGTGATCCGACGCGATAGCGAGCAGGCCAGCCAACTGGTGCAGTATCTGTCGACGTTCTTTCGTAAAAATTTAAAACGCCCGTCAGAAATTGTGACGCTGGCCGATGAAATTGAACACGTTAATGCTTATCTGCAAATTGAAAAGGCACGATTCCAGTCGAGTCTTCAGGTGACCTTGACGGTGCCAGAAGAACTTTCGCATCAGCAATTACCCGCCTTTACTCTGCAACCCATCGTGGAGAATGCCATTAAACACGGCACTTCTCAGTTACTGGATACCGGTGAAGTATCGATTACCGCCCGTCGAGAAGGGCAATATTTGATGCTGGATATCGAGGACAATGCCGGGCTGTATCAGCCAACCTCAGAAGCCAGTGGACTGGGTATGAATCTGGTCGATAAACGACTGCGCGAGCGGTTTGGCGATGATTTTGGCATCAGCGTAGCGTGTGAACCTGACCGCTTTACCCGAATCACTTTACGACTTCCTCTGGAGGAACTGGCATGATCAAAGTGCTGATTGTCGATGACGAACCGTTAGCGCGGGAGAATCTGCGGATCCTGTTGCAAGAGCAAAGCGACATCGAGATTGTCGGGGAATGTTCGAATGCGGTGGAAGCCATTGGCGCGGTACATAAATTGCGTCCGGATGTTCTGTTCCTTGATATTCAGATGCCGCGAATTAGCGGCCTGGAAATGGTCGGCATGCTTGATCCCGAGCATCGTCCATACATTGTTTTTCTGACCGCCTTTGATGAGTATGCGGTGAAAGCCTTCGAAGAACATGCGTTTGATTATCTGCTCAAGCCGATTGAAGAAACACGGCTGGAAAAAACGCTGATCCGTTTGCGTCAGGAGCGCACGAAGCAGGATGTATCACTGCTGCCAGAAAATCAGCAGGCGCTGAAGTTTATTCCGTGCAGCGGCCATAGTCGGATCTATTTGCTGCAAATGGATGATGTGGCGTTTATCAGCAGTCGCATGAGTGGTGTGTATGTGACCAGCAGCGATGGTAAAGAAGGCTTCACTGAGTTGACGCTCAGGACGCTGGAGAGCCGTACGCCTCTGCTGCGTTGTCACCGGCAATATCTGGTAAATATGGCGCAATTGCAGGAGATCCGTCTGGAAGACAACGGCCAGGCTGAACTGATTTTGCGTAACGGGCTGACCGTTCCGGTGAGTCGCCGCTATCTTAAAAGTCTAAAAGAGGCGATTGGACTATAAAACTGATACACTGCGCGCCATTGCATCACCGACAGTTGAAGGCTCTATGCTAAGTAACGATATTCTTCGTAGCCTGCGCTACACCCTGAAAGCGAACAATAACGACATGGTGCGTATTCTTGCTCTTTCTGACATGGAATCCACCTCAGCAAATTTCGATACCTGGACGACAAAAGAGGATGAAGATGGGTTTGTTCGCTGCCCGGATATTATTCTCTCCGGTTTTTTAAACGGCCTGATTTATCATCTGCGTGGTAAAGATGATTCTGCGCCGGAACTGGCGCTTGAGCGTCGAGTTAATAACAATACGGTGCTGAAAAAGCTGCGTATCGCCTTCTCGCTGAAAACCGATGATATTCTGACCATCATGACCGGGCAGAAATTTCGTGTGTCGATGCCGGAAATTACCGCCATGATGCGCGCGCCGGACCATAAAAACTATCGCGAATGCGGCGATCAATTCCTGCGTTATTTCCTGCGTGGTTTGACTTTCCACGTGCATAACGCAAAATCTTAAAGCGTAAAGCGGGCGACCACGATGAAAATCGGGTCGCCGATGGTTTACTTCACTTCTTTAAAACCCGCCGTTTCCATAACCGTTTGCATTTGCTTCATGCTGATGTTTTTATCGGCGTTTTCAGATAGTTTCATCCCTGAAATGGCCTGCAACGCTTTTATATCAACTTTTTCCATATCGATAGTGACATTTTCTTGCGCGTAGGTATCTGAATAAGTGAGTTTTTCTTCTATGCCAGTAATGTTTTGATATTTAGCGCTTAATGCGTCGAATACTTTTGCGGCTTCTTCTTTATTGCTGGCACCGACTGATGCATAGCTGATTTTACTTTCGGAGATTTGCTTCAGGACCTTATCACCTTTAAAGGTGTAAGAGACGGTGATATCAGAACCATTAATGTTGGCATTGAATGTTTTTGTCTCTTCTTTATCACCACATCCCGCCAGGGAAAAAACCACAACCGATGCCACGGCGAGAGAAAATAATTTTTGTAACGCTTTCATGTAAAACTCCATTTCATGAATATAGGATGTTAAATAATAACGTCCACGAATCTGGTGAGCCCGGACTACCTTGATACCAGAGCAGTATAGAATAGATCTAATATTAACAACGAAGCAGTCCGAAAATGGAGCAGGGGTTAAGATTAGAGGAAGCACTTACGTAGCAAAAAAAAGCGCTGCGGTTGCAGCGCTTGAGATGTTTGATTTACTTCACCTGTTGGCCTGGTTTTGCACCTTCGTCCGGGCTTAACAGGAAGATATCTTTCCCGCCAGGTCCTGCGGCCATTACCATCCCTTCGGAAATGCCGAAGCGCATCTTACGTGGTGCCAGGTTGGCAACCATAATGGTCTGGCGGCCAATCAGAGCCTGCGGATCCGGATATGCAGAACGAATACCAGAGAAGACGTTACGTTTCTCACCGCCGAGATCCAACGTCAGACGCAGCAGTTTGTCGGATCCTTCCACGAACTCGGCGTTTTCAATCAGCGCTACGCGCAGGTCAACTTTGGCGAAATCGTCAAAGGTGATGGTTTCCTGAATCGGGTCATCAGCCAGCGGGCCGGTTACCGGTGCGGCAGCGGCTTTCACTTCTTCTTTCGACGCCTCAACCAGCGCTTCAACTTGTTTCATGTCGATGCGATTGTACAGCGCCTTAAAGGTGTTGACCTTGTGGCCGAGCAGTGGTTGCTCAATGGCATCCCAGCTCAGTTCGCTGTTCAGGAAAGCTTCCACACGTTCAGCAAGCGTTGGCAGAACCGGTTTCAGGTAAGTCATCAGCACGCGGAACAGGTTGATACCCATGGAGCAGATCGCCTGCAGGTCGGCGTCGCGGCCTTCCTGTTTAGCCACGATCCATGGAGCCTGTTCGTCAACGTAGCGGTTTGCCACGTCGGCCAGCGCCATGATTTCACGGATAGCTTTACCGAATTCACGGCTTTCCCATGCTTCGCCGATCACCGCTGCGGCGTCGGTGAAGGTTTTATACAGCGCCGGGTCGGCCAGTTCATTCGCCAGAACGCCGTCAAAACGCTTGCTGATAAAGCCTGCGTTACGGGACGCCAGGTTGACTACTTTGTTGACGATATCGGCGTTAACGCGCTGGACAAAGTCTTCCAGGTTCAGGTCGATGTCATCAATACGTGAAGAGAGCTTCGCGGTGTAATAATAGCGCAGGCTGTCGGCATCGAAGTGCTTCAGCCAGGTGCTGGCCTTAATGAAGGTGCCACGAGATTTGGACATCTTCGCGCCGTTCACCGTCACATAACCGTGTACAAACAGGTTGGTCGGCTTACGGAAGTTGCTGCCTTCCAGCATGGCTGGCCAGAACAGGCTGTGGAAGTAGACGATATCCTTACCGATGAAGTGATACAGCTCGGCGTCGGAATCTTTCTTCCAGTATTCGTCAAAACTGGTGGTGTCACCGCGCTTATCGCACAGGTTTTTGAACGAGCCCATATAGCCAATTGGCGCGTCCAGCCAGACATAGAAGTACTTGCCAGGCGCATTCGGGATTTCAAAACCGAAGTACGGGGAATCGCGGGAAATATCCCACTGTTGCAGGCCGGATTCGAACCATTCCTGCATTTTGTTGGCGACCTGCTCCTGTAACGCGCCGCTGCGCGTCCACGCCTGCAACATTTCGCTGAATGAAGGCAGATCAAAGAAGAAGTGTTCGGAGTCACGCATCACCGGCGTTGCGCCAGATACAACGGATTTCGGCTCGATAAGTTCGGTAGGGCTGTAGGTTGCGCCGCAGACTTCACAGTTATCGCCGTACTGATCCGGAGACTTACATTTCGGGCAGGTGCCTTTAACGAAACGGTCCGGCAGGAACATGCCTTTTTCCGGATCGTAAAGCTGGGAGATTGTACGGTTCTTAATAAAACCGTTCTCCTTCAGGCGCGTATAAATCAGCTCAGACAGCTCACGGTTCTCTTCGCTGTGCGTCGAGTGGTAGTTGTCATAGCTGATGTCAAAACCTGCAAAATCAGTCTGATGCTCCTGACTCATTTCACCGATCATCTGCTCTGGCGTGATCCCAAGCTGCTGTGCTTTCAGCATGATTGGCGTACCGTGTGCGTCGTCCGCGCAGATGAAGTTAACCTGGTGGCCGCGCATTCGCTGGTAACGGACCCAGACATCAGCCTGGATGTGCTCCAGCATATGGCCGAGGTGGATTGAGCCGTTGGCGTACGGCAGCGCGCACGTTACCAGAATTTTCTTCGCGACTTGAGTCATAGTGGGCAATTACTTCTTTTGTAGTGAAAAGGGCTTTGATAGTACCAAAATGGTAATTACTGCGCCAAGCGATAAGGGCATTTATCCGTAAATGAATAATTGTTGCGGTTGGAGTAAACTACCTGGTGACTATTGTATATTCAGAACAACAAAAAGGAGTCGGGATGAACGCACAATCCCAGGCCAAATCACCAGAGACCCTGCGCGCCATGGTCGCCGGGACGCTGGCGAATTTTCAGCATTCAACCCTGAAGCATAATCTGACGACGCTTAAAGCGTTGCACCACGTCGCCTGGATGGATGACACGTTGCACGTTGAGCTGGTCATGCCATTCGTCTGGCATAGCGCGTTTGAGGACTTAAAAGAGCAATGTAGCGCCGATCTGCTGCGTATTACCGGTGCGAAAGCGATCGACTGGAAACTGTCGCATAACATCGCGACGCTGAAGCGCGTGAAAAATCAGCCGGGTATTAATGGTGTGAAAAACATCATCGCCGTCAGTTCAGGTAAAGGTGGCGTGGGTAAATCCTCTACCGCCGTAAACCTGGCGCTGGCGCTGGCCGCGGAAGGAGCGAAGGTAGGGATTCTGGACGCCGATATTTATGGTCCGTCTATCCCGACAATGCTTGGCGCGGAAAACCAGCGTCCAACTTCACCTGACGGTACCCACATGGCACCGATCATGTCTCATGGTCTGGCAACGAACTCCATTGGTTATCTGGTCACTGACGATAACGCGATGGTATGGCGCGGCCCGATGGCCAGCAAAGCGCTGCTGCAGATGCTGCAGGAAACCCTATGGCCAGATCTTGATTACCTGGTACTGGATATGCCGCCAGGCACCGGTGACATCCAGTTGACGCTGGCGCAGAACATTCCGGTAACGGGCGCGGTTGTTGTCACTACGCCGCAGGACATTGCGCTGATCGATGCGAAAAAAGGCATCGTGATGTTCGAAAAAGTCGAAGTGCCGGTACTGGGTATTGTTGAGAATATGAGTATGCATATTTGCAGCAACTGTGGTCACCATGAACCGATCTTCGGTACCGGTGGGGCGCAGAAGCTGGCCGAGCAGTATCACACCCAACTGCTGGGACAGATGCCGCTGCATATTTCTCTTCGTGAAGACCTCGATCGTGGTACGCCGACGGTTATCAGCCGTCCTGACAGCGAATTTACCGCCATCTACCGCGACCTGGCAGGACGAGTGGCTGCACAGCTCTACTGGCAGGGAGAAGTTATTCCGGGCGAGATTGCCTTCCGCGCGGTGTAATTTATAGCGTTACAGATATTCACCGCATCAATGCATTATTGATGCGGTGAATATATAAGATTTAAAAATCTTACGGTATTGTTCATTCTGCGTTTATAATTCATATCTTTTTCCGAATAAATCACCTCAATGCATCATTACAATTGATCAAATCTATCTCATTAATCTACAATTTCAATTGGTTCAAACAGACTTCTTTGCCAATAATCTGCTGAGCAGGTCCTCTGTACGCTATTTGATGCTAACCACAGGAATAACGATTAAAATGAAAAAAAGTTTACTGATGGGAATTATTGCTCTGACTTATGGAATGAGCGCTCCTACCTTCGCTTCCGATACTGCGACCTTAACAATCAGTGGGCGAGTCGTTGAACCAACCTGTAGTGCTGACGTCGTGAATAACAATGTTCAACAGAAATGTGGTCAATCTCTTCATCTTTCGAATGTCAGTCATGTGGATCCTGTTCCAGCGAGGGGCGTCGTGACCGAGGTCGTTTCTGTACCTGGGGATTCTAAGCGACAGATAGTGTTAAACCGTTACGACTAGACTAAGAATCTCAGCGTTGATATTAAGCACTCATCATTTATATGAATGATGAGTGCTTTTTTATTACCTCTATAAATAAAAAACGACAATTAATAACGCTAATTTATTAAATGTATAAATAGTGATTGTCTTCACTTATTTGTTGCAATTATATTGCAATTCGTAACTTGTTTTAAATCAACAAAACAACGTGTTTACATTGCGGCAACGTTTCTGATGTGCGAATTTAAATTCAAGAGTTAACCCTCTTAACAAATAGAAATTATTTTATTAAGGAAGATACTATGAAACGTTCAATTATTTCTGTTGCTGTACTGTCTGCTGTATTTATGAGTGCTGGGGCTTTTGCTGCTGATTCTGACCAGGGTGAACTGATTATTACTGGTAAGGTGGTTGGAACAACCTGTAAATTTACCGGAGATACTACGGCAACTATTGCCATGAACGAAATTGGTGTTGACCGATTGAATTCTGTATCTGCTGGTGGAATCTATGATGGTTATTCTAACAAAACTACAATGCCTCTGTCTGTAGAATGTGATCCAGGAGTAACACCTCATATAAGTTTTTCATCATCACAGTTTAACCCTGGCGCAAATAACGCAATTACAATTAACACTGCATCAAAAGATAATGGCGCTGGTTTTGCTGTTTATTATAACGGTACTCTGATTAAGCCTGATAGTAATATTGATCTGGGGACATCTCCTTAAGGGGATGGGAAATATAATCTGGACTTCACTGCCCGTTATGCAAACCTGAGTGGTACGGTTATTCCTGGCGATGTCACCTCGTCGGTAACCATGACGGTTGTTGCTGATTAATATCCTGTTTATCGGCGGCTATGGCCGCCGTCTTTTTCGATAACAAGGATAATTATAATGAAAAAAATACTCGCATTATTGCTGGTCGGTACGGTAATGCCTGCGTGGGGTGGCATTTACATTTACGGCACCCGTGTAATTTATCCGGCACAGAAAAAAGAAATTACCGTTCAGTTAATGAATGAAGGCAACCGCAGCTCGCTGGTCCAATCCTGGATAGATGACGGAGACACCAGCCTGCCACCAGAAAAAATCCAGGTGCCATTCGTGATGACCCCTCCTGTGGCTAAGGTCAGCGGAGGTTCTGGTCAACAGCTGAAAATTAAGCAACTGGCAAACACGCTGCCGAAAGATCGTGAAAGCCTTTTTTTTCTTAATGTGCTGGATATTCCTCCTAATTCTGCGGAATTTGAAGGTAAGAATATGATTAAATTTGCTATGCAGAATCGCATCAAATTTATTTATCGTCCGCAGGGTCTTACTGGTGTGGATGAAAAAAGCTTTTCTCGCTTAAGTGTCAGGTATGTCAGTGGTGGTATTAATATTAAAAATAATTCAGCCAACTGGATAACTATTCCTGAATTAGTGGGTAATTCTAAAATAAATAGTGAGACAGTGTTACTTGCTCCGTGGTCAGATAAAAAAGTTATCACTGCTGCTGTTGTTAATCATTACAAGGTCACTCTTATTGATGATCACGGAAACTACTTGAGTGAAAAAATAAAAACGGAAAAATAGTCAAGGACTGATCATGTCAAAGATAAATTCTATTACATTGGCAATCCTGTCGGTGTTGGTCACTTCATCCGCATGGGCTGAAGAAGACACATTTGATACCCACTTTATGATCGGCGGTTTGAACGGTGAGAAAATCTCTCGCTATCAAATTGATGGTGATAAGCCAATGCCGGGCATATATGAAATGGATGTTTATCTTAACAATCAGTGGCGTGGTCGATACGATATTAATATCAAAGCAGACCCTGATGCGACATGTTTATCCTGGGCGCAATTACAGCAAATTGGTATTCGTACCAATAACATTAAAACGGATAACAAAGAAGATTGTGTGCCGTTACGTGAAGCAGTGCAGGGCGGCAGTATTGGTTATGATATTGGGCAATTTATTCTGAATTTAAGCGTGCCTCAGGCATTTGTGGTTGAATATGAACCGGGATATATGCTGCCTGAAACCTGGGATCGCGGGGTTAATGCTTTTTATACCTCTTATTACGCCAGTCAGTATTACAGTAGCTATAAACACGGTGGTGACGATAAAAGCAGCTATGTGAACCTGAATAGCGGGTTGAACTTGCTAGGGTGGCAGTTGCACTCAAATGCTAACTATACGAAAGGCAATGAGGGCAGCGGCAATTGGAAAAGCAACACGCTATATATGGAGCGAGGTATCCCGCAAATACTTGGCACGCTACGTACCGGGGATATGTACACCGGGTCGGATATCTTTGATGCGGTACGTTTTCGTGGTGTGCGTATCTGGCGCGATATGCAAATGTTACCGAACTCAAAACAGAACTTTACCCCTGTAGTACGTGGGATCGCCCAGAGCAATGCGCTGGTAAGCATCGAACAAAACGGCTTTATTATTTACCAGAAAGAAGTTCCACCAGGCCCGTTTGCTATTGATGATCTACAACTCGCTGGTGGCGGCGCAGATTTAGATGTGAGCGTGAAAGAAGCTGACGGTTCGGTATCTCGTTATCTTGTGCCTTATTCATCTGTGCCAAATATGTTGCAATCGGGTGTATCAAAATATGATTTTGCCGCGGGGCGTAGTCATATTGAGGGGGCTGGCAATCAGTATGATTTCCTACAAGGTAGCTATCAGTATGGTCTGAACAATCTGCTTACGGTCTATGGCGGTACAATGCTGTCACAAAACTATTCTTCATTTGTGCTCGGGACCGGTTGGAATACACCCATTGGCGCGGTATCGGTAGACGCCACGCGATCGCATAGCGAGCAGGACAATGGTGATGTTTTTGATGGTCAGAGCTACCAGGTTGCGTGGAACAAGTATGTTTCTCAGACCGGCACGCAATTTTCTCTGGCAGCTTTTCGTTACTCCTCGCGAAATTATCGTACCTTTAATGACTACGTATGGGCGAATAATAAAAATCACTATGACCGCGATGAAAATGATGTTTATGACGTTGCGGACTACTATCAGAACGATTTTGGTCGAAAGAACAGCTTTTCGCTGAATATCAATCAAGCGTTACCCGAGAACTGGGGATCCCTGGCGGTCAGCGGCCTGTGGCGTGACTATTGGCAGCGCAGTGGAACCGGAAAAGATTATCAACTGAGCTACTCGAATGCATGGCAGCGTGTCAGCTATACCTTGTCCGTTAGCCAGACCTATGATGAGAACAACCACGAGGATAAACGTTTTAACCTGTATATCTCCATCCCATTCTCGTGGGGGGATGGGATTTCAACGCCGCGGCGCGATTTGTTCGTATCCAACTCGACGACGTTCGATAATGACGGCTTTCAGTCGAATAACACCAGTCTCAGTGGTGTTGCCGGAAACCGCGATCAATTTAGTTTAGGGGCAAATCTAAGCCATCAACGGCAGGACAGTGAGACAACGGCAGGTGGTAATCTGGTCTGGCGCGCGCCGGTGGCGACCTTTGGTAGCAGCTATAGCCAATCGAATAAATATCAGCAGGTCAGCGGCAATATTCAGGGGGGCTTAGTGGTGTGGTCAGAGGGGATCGCGTTAGCTCCTCGGCTTTCAGATACATTCGCCATTGTTAAAGCGCCAGGATTGCAGGGCGCGGCTGTGCAGGGGCATCGTTATCTAACAACTAACAGCAAAGGTTACGCGGTTTACGACAGTTTGACGCCGTATCGTGAAAATATGCTGATGCTGGATCTTTCCGACAGTAAAAGCGATGTGGGATTGCTGGGCAATCGAAAAGGTGCAGTACCCTATCGCGGCGCGGTTGTGATGACGGAGTTTGAAACCGATCGGCGTAAACCCTGGTACTTCATTGCCGAGCGTCCGGACGGATCTCCGTTATCGTTCGGTTATGAAGTGGAAGATGAACTTGGTAATAATGTTGGCCTGGTGGGGCAGGGTAGTCGGTTGTTTATTCGTACCAATGACACTCCTGCGTCGGTACGCGTCGCAGTTAATAAACAACAGGGACAATTCTGCACGATTACCTTTGATAAGGCGATCGATGAGAACAAAGTCTATATTTGCCGCTAAGGATGAAAGATATGAAAGGATACGTATTTTTAATATTGCTTCTGTTGTCATCCTTTGGTGCCGATGCCGGATGTACATTTCAGACAAAAAATGGTGGGTTAACAACAATCAATCTGGATATGACATCCGGAACAGCAACTAATAAAATTAATCTCAGTTCCAGTAGCGATATAGTGTGTACTGCCAATAGTGACAGCCTATATTATACAACACCTCTCAAGGATTACATTGTTGCTATTCAGGGTGGCGGTGGCAAAAAGGTTTTAATAAATATCAATCTAACCAGCAATGATTTTCCAGTTAGCATTGGGAGGAAAACGGTTAGTGCGAGTGAAGTGTTGAATACCAAAAGTTTCACTATCACAGCAAGTTATGTAAATTCAGGAACTGCTAAGCAGACGGTTTCCGGTGATGCATTTAGCCTGACCGACCCTGGGGTAAGCATAACTTCTGATAACTCTTGTACATCAAACTGGCTAGCTTATCTTTTTTGCTTGGCTACTAGGCGATTGTCGAATAATTCAGCTTTTACACAGAATTTAAGCTTTACAGTAACGCATAAACCCACAACTTGTCAGTTCTCATTGCCTCGATACGAAATTAAAATGCCAGATACGACAATAAATGAAATAATGGCGGCAAATAATACCAAATCAGGAACTACAAATTTGGTACTGAATTGTAATAGTGTTTACAACGTCACCACCAATCCCGTGAATTTTAAGGTGGCTCGTGGTGACTGGGATGAAAGTGGGAAAATACTAAAAAATACGCTAACGAATGGCGCAAAAGGGGTGGGGTTCCAGATATATAATGGCACCGCTACGACTCCCCTAAAACTAGGGGATACTCTGATGAACAGAATAGCTAAACTTGATACAATCAACAACCAGTATTCTTTCCCTATTACTGCGAAATATGTTCGCGTGACAGGAGAATCGTTACGGCCTGGTGAGGTTCAAAGTAAAGTCATATTTGCGGTATCTTATGACTAATTGATTTGCCATATTTCACGTACTTTCTTACTGAAAGTACGTGTTTTTATTTTATCACCGGTGATAAAAAATCTCGCCATCGTAGGCTTTAATGATCTTTGCATCGGCATCATTGACCAGCACATACGCGCCGCCCATGTAGGTCCAGTGGGTGCCTGCCGTCGGCGCGGGCAGGTTGCGCAGATTCCACTGTTTAATGGTGTATTCTTCGGTGAGATACAGTGGTGGAACCTTGTCACCGGGTTTGAAATGGGTGAAGTCAGCAATAAAGCTGCTCAGTTCATACTTATCGATACCGGTGGGGGCAGCTGTTGCAGCTGGTGCGGCCCAGACGACGCTGCTTGCAAGCAGAAGTGCACCCAGCAACATTTTATTCTTCATACCCATCCTCTCTACCTCTTCGGGTCATCAAAATCAGTCATGTATCATTCCTGGCATACCGGATGTCTGACAAGCACTATTTTGTGATCACTCCAATAATTTCGTAAAAAGTGTAAATGAAAGTACAGAATTGCAGCAACCTTGACCAGTAGTTTCGCAATAGGGGCGGTACAGCCGATTCATTCTGTTCAGCTTTGTGGCTGTTCTATGGCTGATAGCCATGCATTCTTTCATCTTTAGATAATAGGGGCTGTTGCTAACCCCCATTATTAATATCAAAATTCTCTTGATAGGGTGATGTACCCGTTGAACCTAACTGAACACTCGTCTTTGTTCATCAGACTTGAGGCAATGAATACATCTTTCTTACCGTACTTATCGGTGTAGGTATATTTAGCTGTAATGGACTTCACTTCATTATCATAATAGCTTGAAAGATAAATGTTTTTGTACTTATCTTCGGTTTTATCCTTATCAGGATCTTTATCAAAGTCCATTCTTGCTAGTTTCTCAGCGTACATCCGTGAAATAGGGGTAATATCAAGCACATCTACCTTTGCTTTCATTTCATCAACAGTAGATGTATCTATATTCAAGTTCTCTGCTAACTTATTGAATAATACGGATTCCATCGCAGCACCAACTGATGCACAACCATCATTTTTTGCAAATGAAAGAATAGGTATGAAGGTTATAAGGATTAATAATTTTTTCATTTAATCCTCAACTACCAGAATCTTATCAGAGCTATCATTGATCTCTTTACGACCAGCCAGCCCTAATATGATGCATCCATCCGAGGCACTAAGAGGATGTGTTGAACTATTACCGTGTATCATGAAACCATCACGCCCGCACATCTGATTTTCAGGGTAAGGCGTAAGGCGTATTGTGTACGCTTTTGTCTTATGGTGATAGAAAGCAAGGCCGATAGTGTAGGTTCCTCTAGGAAGTGGCCCCTTTTCACTCACGCACTCGTTAGCTGAATCATTCTTAAAACCTGGTCTACCTGAATACAAGGCATCAAATTGGTATGTACCATTCAGATAGAAGCTATGAGAACTTACTTTGTATACCCAAGTCATTACGCCGCCTCCTTGCTGTCGTTCCATGAATCGGAGTGAATTATGTTCCCGTCCAGATAGAGCCATGTGATCTTTTCGTAAGCTAAATAGAATGCCTCAATGTGATTTCGCTTTTCATATGTTGGATTCTTGACATCAAACATAAAAGGTTCAATCTCATTGACCCTTACATTATCCATTGTCACTCGAAAATATTCTTCTTCCAGCCCGTTGTGGTTGATATGGTAGAACTTCAATACCGCTTGTTTGAATATCCGTCCACTGGATACACCCTGATAGAGGTAAGGCGATGAACAATCTACCTCTTTCAGTAAAAAATAATCTCCATGCTTCCTCTTAGCTGTAATCTTTCCTGTCAGTGGATCAGTAGGTAGCTCTACGTTATGCATCAGTTCCACAATTTCAATAGAACCTTCTCTACCATGTACATCAACCGATCCTTTAACCTGATTTCCTACATCGTCTGTAAGCCATAGATAAACAGGTATTGCCATATCAAAATCCCTCTTAGTTAGTGTGGTATCGGTCGTTATCATACTCTTGCAAAATGGGAATAAGAAATGAACACTTCTTGTAACGCTATAAAAATAAAAGATATTTTAGTAAAATTAATATTCGGATTTACTAGGGCTTAACTCATTGAAATGCAGTTAACGGGATAATGCCTAAAGCGGGGCAAGACGTATGACACAAAAAGAGATACACCTTTGCGGGGTGTTATGGTGTATATTGACTCCAGATTAAATTAATTTTTCAGCCATAAGTTCCTGTAAAATTAAAAGAAATCAATTCAACGACTCGGGGTGCCCTTCTGTATGAAGGCTGAGAAATACCCGTACCACCTGATCTGGATAATGCCAGCGTAGGGAAGTCTGACACTGCTCGTGTCCCTTCTTCGCGCGGGCAGGAGCTGAACCATGCAGCCTGACCTGCACAGCCGCGCGCTCGCGGCTCACACTTTGCACCAATTTAGAACCCTTTCCCCGCTTACACACTGTATGACCAATGAGGTCGTGCAAAGCTTTACGGCCAATACATTACTGGCGCTGGGCGCATCACCTGCGATGGTGATCGAGCCTGAGGAAGCCAGCCAGTTTGCTGCTATTGCCAGTGCCTTGCTGGTTAATGTCGGCACCTTAACTCAGGAGCGGGCCACGGCGATGCGTGCCGCAGTTGAGCAGGCTCATTATACTAAAACCCCGTGGACGCTCGATCCCGTTGCCGTAGGCGCGCTTGAGTTTCGCCGCCGCTTCTGCCTGGAATTATTGTCACTACAGCCTGCTGCTATTCGTGGCAACGCTTCGGAAATACTTGCTCTGGCTGGCATGAACGGTGGAGGACGCGGCGTGGATACAACTGATACAGCTGTCGCCGCGCTTCCGGCTGCGCAGGTTTTGGCTCGTCAGATTGGGACCATTGTCGTTGTTACCGGCGAAGTGGATTACGTCACCGACGGTCAGCGTACACTTTGTGTGGACGGCGGTGACCCGTTGATGACTCGCGTGGTGGGCACTGGATGTGCTCTTTCAGCGGTTGTTGCGGCCAGTTGCGCTTTACGTGGTGACAGACTTGATAACGTCGCCTCCGCCTGTAGCTGGATGAAACAGGCTGGGCAAATCGCCACACAACAATCAAACGGACCGGGTAGCTTTGTCCCGGCATTTCTCGACGCCCTCTATAACCTGAACGCCCAGGAGCAAGCATGAAACGGATTAACGCATTAACGATCGCCGGAACCGATCCAAGCGGTGGCGCGGGTATTCAGGCTGATTTAAAAACCTTCTCGGCGCTGGGCGCTTACGGTTGCTCGGTTATCACGGCGTTGGTGGCGCAAAATACGCGCGGGGTGCAGTCGGTGTATCGTATTGAACCTGACTTTGTCGCCGCACAACTGGACTCGGTGTTGAGTGATGTGCGTATCGACACCACTAAAATCGGTATGCTGGCGGAAACGGATATTGTTGAAGCGGTCGCCGAACGCTTGCGGCGTCATCGGGTACAAAATGTGGTGCTGGACACGGTGATGTTGGCGAAAAGTGGCGATCCGTTGTTGTCTCCTTCGGCGGTAGAAACACTGCGTACCCGTTTGTTGCCCCATGTTTCGATTATCACCCCTAATTTACCCGAAGCAGCTGCGCTGCTCGGGGCATCGCATGCACAAACTGAGCAGGAGATGTTAGAGCAGGGAAGGGCGCTACGGGCGCTGGGCTGCGAGGCGGTATTGATGAAGGGTGGTCATCTGGATGACGCGCAAAGCCCCGACTGGCTCTTTACTCGCGATGGTGAGCAGCGTTTTACCGCACCAAGGGTGATGACCAAAAATACCCATGGCACTGGTTGTACGCTATCGGCGGCGTTGGCAGCCCTGCGTCCGCGCCATAACAACTGGGCCGATACCGTACAGGAAGCCAAACTGTGGCTTTCAGCGGCGCTGGCACAGGCCGACACGCTGGAAGTTGGCGAAGGAATCGGTCCGGTGCATCATTTCCACGCGTGGTGGTAATGGGTATACTGGCTGCAGAAACGGCGGCCAGGAAAAAGATAAATGGAACAAGCGCATACCCAACTTATCGCACAACTGAATGAACGTATTTCAGCGGCGGATAACACGCCGCTGTATATGAAATTTGCGCAGACGGTGAAGAATGCTGTGCGCAGTGGGATCCTGGAGCATGGCAATATCCTGCCCGGAGAGCGCGATCTCAGCCAGTTGACCGGCGTTTCTCGGATTACGGTACGCAAGGCGATGCAGGCCCTGGAAGAAGAAGGTGTAGTAACACGAGCCCGCGGTTACGGAACGCAAATTAACAATATCTTCGAGTATTCGCTCAAAGAAGCGCGCGGTTTTTCTCAGCAGGTGGTGTTGCGCGGTAAAAAACCGGATACGTTGTGGGTTAACAAAAGAATTGTGCCTTGCCCGGAAGAGGTGGCACAGCAGTTGGCTGTTGTCGCAGGGAGTGATGTCTTCTTGCTCAAACGCATTCGTTACGTTGATGAAGACGCTGTTTCTATTGAAGAGTCCTGGGTACCCGCACATCTAATTCATGACGTGGATGCCATCGGTGTTTCACTGTATGACTATTTTCGTAGCCAGCATATTTTCCCACAGCGTACGCGCTCACGCGTTAGTGCCAGAATGCCGGATGCAGAGTTCCAGGCGCACATTCAAATGGATAGCAAAGTGCCGGTACTGGTGATCAAGCAGGTAGCGCTTGATCAGCAGCAACGGCCTATTGAATACAGCATCAGCTATTGTCGAAGCGATCTATACGTTTTTGTGTGCGAGGAGTAGCTCCTCGCGCGACGGGGCGCAATCGCCGCCGCGATGCCCAACTACCCAGGACGCCACCGCGTTACCTAGCAGCACTGAGTCGGCCAGCGTCCAGCCAGACGCCAGTCCGGCCAGCATGCCGCCAGCGTGGCTGTCTCCCGCGCCGATAGTATCAACGACCGCCGTTGTAAATGCCGGTACGCAGCCGGATGTCTGTGCGCTGAAATACCATGCGCCGTCTTTATCGTGGCGCACGACCACCGGTGCGGTGAAACGCTGCACCCATTCTGCGCCAAAACCTTCCACATCCTGACTCAATGCAAACCGCTCGGCAGCAATTTCCGCCTCCTGACGATTGAGGGACACCAGCGGACGGCAGGCCATAATTCTTGCCAGTAAGGGCTCGGAAATGTCGCCGATGCGCGGGCCAAAATCGATAAACGGCGTTACGTCTTCCAGGCCTTCCAGCCACTGCACCAGCAGTTCACCGCACGGGGACGTTAGTTGATAACCCGAGAGATAAACCAGACTATCGAGTGGGATCTCCAGCTGTGCCAGCCAGTCAGCGTTCCACTGATTCTCAACGCCGCTAAAAGACATAAAGGTACGCTCGCCATCCGGCTCCACCAGCGCCAGACACCAGCCGTTATCACCTTCGGCGTTGTCGATCTGGCTGTGCAGTCCCTCTTTTGCCATCCGGTTGCGGATGATGTCGGCCCACACTCCCTGACCCAGTGGTAGAGCATTGCAGGCGTCGATACCTAAACGCTTGAGCGCCACGGCAATATTGAGCGCGCAGCCGCCAACGTTAACACCTTGCTGCTTGAGCTCGATATCACAGCCGCGCCAGGGGAGGGCATACGCATCGGCAATGATATCAATCACCGCCGCACCCACCACCGTTACTGGCCGCTGTGTACGTAACTGCGAGAGAAGTTGTTGCAGATGCGTATTGCTCATAGCGCCTCCCGCTGCTCGCGCAGTCGCATCAATCCACTGGCGTAACGGATAAAGTCCAGTTGATTCACCGCATCCAGTTCATGTTTTAATACCGGGTTAATCGCTCTTACGCCATGGAGCGCGCCACAAATGGCGGTTGCCATCGCCCCGATGGTGTCGGTATCGCCGCCGAGGTTCGCGCACAGAATGGCGCAGCGGTTAGGATCGGTCTGCGCCAGTTCAACCATGGCGATGGCGCAAGGCACGGACTCAATGGTACTGGTTCCGGCGCCCACAACCTGATACAACTGCTCGCAGGCAGACTCAGTGCCGTCGGCATTACGGACGATTTTCAGCGCCAGCTCAAGTCGTGCAGAGAGTGATGCGCTAAAGGTCGTGATCCTTTTTTGCTGCGCATGCAGGGCAATGGCAGGTAGCGCATCGACAATCTCTGACCACTTGCCTCCGTCGATAGCGCTTGATACCGCCCACGCGACCACAACTGCGCCAGCGATAGCCAGATCCGATTTATGCGTTGGGCTGGAGGCCAGTGCCACATCATCAATAAAGGTATCAAGATCGCGGGCGGGCAGCAGGCATCCCAGCGGGGAAACGCGCATTGCCGCACCGTTGGTCACGCCGTTGTTTTCCAGTTCGGCGACCGGTTTTCCGTCACGAATGGCTTTCAACGCAATTTTCGAGGTCGGACCGAGCACGTTTTTATTAAAAGCATCAAATTGCTCGGCCCAGGCCAGAATATTGCGACCAATAACGTCAGGCACAATTTCGCCGTCGCACTCAAGCAGGGCATCTGCCAGACACAGCGCCATGGACGTGTCATCAGTGAACTCCGCCTGGTTAAAATAGCAGGCGGCATTATTTTCCGCAGGGCCGGGTAAAAAACGGTCGATCCAACCGAAGTGTGCTTTAACACGGGTTCTTGGCCACAGTTCCGACGGCATGCCCATCGCATCCCCTAACGCCTGCCCATAAAGAGCACCGAGAATACGTTCTGCTTTCATTTTACTTCCCCTTGTTTCAACGCTACATCGCGATCGTCCACCTTAATGGCGGTGATTTCTTTGTCTGATTCGCGAAAGAAAATCATAAACATGACGGCAATGACGGCAATCATGACCGCGCCAAATCCCCACATGCCAGCCCAGTTAAAGGTGAGACCATTAACCGGTTCCTGATAAGCAAACATCTTTTCCATCATCACGCCGCCCAGACGGTAACCGAGCAGACTGCCGAACCCCTGACAGCAGAGGGTGATAAGTCCTTGCGCTGCGGTGCGCATGTGTACCGGCGCTTTTTTATCGACATAGATGTAAGCCGTGACGTAATAGAAGTCGTAACTGACGCCGTGCAGCAGAATGCCGAGAAACAGCAGGGCGTAAGTGAAATATTCTTCCGCACCGCCGTAAACGAAAAATCCGTAGCGGATCGCCGCAGTAATAAGACCAAGTAACAATACCTTTTTAATGCCAAAGCGTTTGGTGAAAAACGGTAGCGCCAGCATAAAGAAGATTTCAGAGAACTGGCCCAGTGTCATCCAGCCGGTGGCGTTTTTCATTCCGACTTCTGTCAGATAGCCGTTGGCGAAGATGTAATAGAACGCCAGCGGCATCGCGAATAGGAAAGAGCAAAAGAAGAAGACGAGGAAGTTCTTATCGCGCAGCAGGATCAGCGCATCCAGACCCAGCATGACTTTGAAATCCATTTTGCCGGTACTTTTTGGCGGCGTATCCGGTAAGAAGAACGCAAAGACGCCCAACAGCGCGGAGCTTCCGGCCGTGATCAGCAAGGGAATATTAGTCGGTGAGATATCGCTATAGCCAAGCATTTGCGGTAAGAAACCGCAGGCCAAACCGGAGGCAATCCAGCCAATGGTTCCCATCACGCGGATGCGTGGGAAATCACGCTCAACGTCCGGTACGTTGGCAAAAGCAATGCTGTTGGTCAGCGCAATCGTCGGCATATAGGTCAACGAATAGGCCAGTAACAGAGGGAAGAATCCGCTAAAGGTGGTTTGCTGGGCAGCGAAGTACATCAGAATAGCGCCGACGAACATCAACACCGCCAGCACTTTTTGCGCGGAGAAAAAGCGGTCAGTGATTGAACCGACCAGAATGGGCGACAGGATCGCCGCAATGGCGGTACAGGCGTAGGACCAGCCTATCTCTCCAGCGCTAAAGCCGCTTTTACTCAGCCACAGCCACAGCGGTACAAACCAGGCGCCCCAGATAAACCACTCTACAAACATCATGAACGACAGCTTAACTGTAGTTTTCATCTTTAAATCCTTCATGACAGGTAAGGTACGCGCTGATAGTACCATTCAATAATACCTTTGAAATACCTTTGAGATTAAACTTTGACCGTCTTAACATTATTTTTTCCTGAATCGAGCCAGCAGAAGTTGCTGAAAAGTGCGCTAAAGATGGAAAAAAAGCGCAGTCGGTACCAGGCTTAATGCTGCCCGCAACAAAGCGGGTCAGGACAATCCACATTCCGGTTTCAAATCGGAAATTACGGGAGCATAGCTATGACTGATATTGCGCAGTTGCTTGGCAAAGACGCCGACAACCTTTTACAGCATCGTTGTATGACCATTCCTTCTGACCAACTTTACCTGCCTGGACATGATTACGTCGATCGCGTGATGGTGGATAACAACCGGCCGCCTGCCGTGCTGCGTAATATGCAGACGCTGTATAACACGGGGCGACTTGCCGGGACAGGGTATCTGTCGATTCTACCGGTGGATCAGGGGGTAGAGCATTCCGCTGGAGCTTCGTTTGCCGCTAACCAGTTGTATTTTGATCCGAAGAATATTGTGGAACTGGCTATCGAAGCAGGATGCAACTGCGTGGCATCAACTTATGGCGTGCTGGCTTCTGTCTCCCGCCGCTACGCGCACCGTATCCCGTTCCTCGTTAAAATTAACCACAACGAAACGCTCAGCTATCCGAATACCTTTGACCAGACGCTGTATGCCAGCGTAGAGCAGGCGTTCAATATGGGTGCGGTTGCAGTGGGGGCAACCATCTATTTCGGTTCTGAGGAATCTCGCCGCCAGATTGAAGAGATTTCTGCAGCGTTTGAGCGCGCCCATGAGCTGGGTATGGTTACCGTATTGTGGGCGTACTTGCGTAACTCCGCGTTTAAAAAAGAGGGTGTGGATTACCATGTTTCCGCCGATTTAACCGGGCAGGCGAACCATCTGGCTGCCACTATCGGAGCGGATATCGTTAAGCAAAAAATGGCGGAAAATAACGGTGGGTATAAAGCGGTTAATTTTGGCTACACCGACGATCGCGTCTACACCAGGTTGACCAGTGAGAATCCAATTGACCTGGTGCGTTATCAACTGGCGAACTGTTATATGGGGCGCGCCGGATTAATTAACTCTGGCGGGGCGGCCGGCGGCGACACCGACCTGAGCGATGCAGTGCGTACAGCGGTGATTAACAAACGTGCGGGCGGCATGGGGCTGATTCTGGGGCGTAAAGCGTTCAAGAAAACCATGGCCGACGGCGTTAAGTTGATTAACGCCGTACAGGACGTTTATCTGGACAGCAAAGTCACTATTGCCTGATCCCTCGGATTGTCGTCGGGTTAGCGCAACAGTGGACAACCCGGCGGGAGTCTGCAACGTAGCGCAGCGGGCAAGATTTCAATATGAAACTCTTGTCCGCTGAGCGGTTCGCCATCGAGATTAAAGGTAATTTCGTGCGGGGCGCGGATATCAAACCACGACGATGCGCCGTCAATAATATTAGGGTTGTCTTCGGATTGCGTTAATGCCGAAAGCAGCCCTGGCAGTAGTTCCTCGCCGGTAAAAATGCGCAGTTGCAGCAGACCGTCGTTGATTAGCGCCGTTGGGCAAAGCTGTTGCCCACCACCAGCCTGGCGACCGTTACCGATACCAATCACCAGCGCCTTACCCTGCCAGTGAAAATCTTCCCCACGAATGTCACAGATGTCGGGCTTGAGCGTATCCATGCGCATTAATCCGTGAATAAAATACGATACACCGCCCAATGCGGCCTTGAGTTTTTCCGGCGTTTCGGTGGTGATACGCGTGCCAAATCCGCCAGTCGCCATGTTGATAAAACAGGTTTTATCGTTGACCTGTACCATGTCGATCTCAGTCGCATTTGCGGCAATAGCCAGCTTTAACGCCTTATCAAGGTCGTCGGGTATACCAACGCTGGTGGCAAAGTCATTCGCCGTTCCCAACGGTAAAATACCCAGCGCCGGAATATTGCCGCCCTGCGACTGGATAAGCGCCGTAGAAACTTCGTTTATTGTGCCGTCGCCGCCGCCGGCTATTACCGTTTCAACGCCTAGCTGACGAGCTTCATCAACGTAGCGTTGGGCATCGCCTTTTTCCCAGGTCACGCGAACATGGATTTCCACGCCTTCATCGCGAAGCTTCGCAATGGCATCACGCAGGGGGAGATTATCAGCACTTTTTCCATTGAGGATCAGTAAACTGGCAGGGAACGCTATCATCCGTTTGCCTCACTTTTTTTCGTTTTAACAAGTGTATGCCAGGAAAGCATTTATGGCGTAAGAACTGACTGAAAGCGCAGGCGAAGAGATAAAAAAAGCCGCAGAGCGCGGCTTTTCAGATTGAGCAGACGTTACTGCGGGAACCATTGGTCGCTGATTTTCTGGTACGTGCCGTCAGCTTTGATGGCCGCCAGCGCGCTGTTCAGTTTTTCCAGCAGGGCTTTGTTATCCGGGCGAACCGCGATGCCAAGACCAGTACCGAAGTATTGCGGATCGGTAACTTTGTCAGTGGCTACGCCTAACTGTGGGTTGGTTTTTAGCCATTCGTTAACCACAGCAGTATCACCAAATACACCATCAATACGGCCATTTTTCAGGTCAATAATCGCATTCTGATAGCTGTCGTAGGCCACGGTTTTCACCTCAGGATGTTTATCCTGCAGGTATTTCTGATGCGTGGTGCCGTTTTCCATACCGATGCGCTTACCTTTCAGGTTAGCAAAGGTTTTATAGGTGTCTTTTTTCGCAATCACCAGCGCGGAGTTGGCATAGTAAGGCTGAGTAAATGCTACCTGCTTGCTACGCTCAGGGGTGATATCCATTCCGGAAATTACCGCATCATATTTCTTGAATTTCAGCGCGGGGATCAGGCTATCGAAAGCGTGATTGGTGAAAGTACATTCTGCCTGCATTTGTTTGCACAGCGCCGTTGCCAGGTCGATGTCAAAACCGACAATTTTATTGCTCGCGTCCAGTGATTCAAATGGCGGATACGTGGCTGATACACCGAAACTAATTTTATCAGCAGCTGAGGCGCCAGCGGCGAAAGTAGCAAGTAATGCGGCCAGTACTAACTTTTTCATGGTGGAACTCCCGTCTGTCAATCTTATGATTATTACCGTATTTGCGGCGTGGAGTAACAATGCCATTTAATGAATTTATATGCAATAAAAATGATTAAATATTTTTGCTGACATAAAAAAAGACGGACAATTTAGGTTGTTGTCCGTCTTTATGTTTTTTACTTATGCACATTTGCCGGATGGCGGTGTTAGACCTTATCCGACCTACAAAGGCACAAACACCGATTTAATTCCGATGTTCAAACGCCAGCGCTTTACGCTCTATTAAGCGCATCATCAGCGTCAGCAAGCCGTTGACGATCAGGTAAATCACACCCGCGGCACCGAAGACCATAACGTCATAAGTACGACCGTACAGCAGCTGGCTATAGCCCATGACTTCCATCAGCGTGATGGTGTAAGCCAGTGAGGTACTTTTAAATACCAGCACCACTTCGTTGGAATACGAGGAGAGGGCGCGTTTAAAGGCGTACGGCAACAGAATCGCCAGCGTATCCTTTTTGCTCATCCCTAACGCTCCGCAGGACTGCCACTGGCCTTCCGGGATTGCACGGATAGCGCCGTAGAACAGTTGCGTAGTGTAGGCCGCACTGTTTAACGACAGCGCAATTAAGGCGCATAACCAGGGTTCAGAGAGCAGATGCCACAGAACCGGATATTCTTGCAATGCCGGAAACTGTCCTGGTCCGTAGTAGATCAGGAAGATTTGCACCAGCAGCGGTGTACCGGTAAACAGCGTGATATAAGCGCGAACCAGCCACACCAGCACCGGTGTTTTCAGCGTCAGGATGACGGTAAAGATCAGCGCCAGCACCAGAGCAACCACGATGGAGGCGACCGTCAGCGTCAGGCTGGTATGCAGCCCTTTCAACAATTCAGGTAAATACTCAAGCATCAGCCTGGTCTCCGCTCAAAACGTGTCGCGCGCAGGTCAATGCGTTTGAGAATGTACTGACTCACCAGCGTAATCACCAGGTAGATAGCGGCCGCCACAATGTACCAGGTAAACGGCTCCTGGGTACGGGTGGCAATACTCTTGGTTTGCAGCATCAGATCGTTCACGCTGATAAGGCTGACCAGCGCGGTATCTTTCAGCAATACCAGCCACTGGTTACCCAGTCCCGGTAAGGCATGACGCCACATCTGCGGCATCACCAGACGAAAGAAGATCGCGGCTTTAGACAAACCCAACGCCTGACCTGATTCCCATTGTCCGAGTGGCACGGCCTTCAGCGCGCCACGCAGCGTTTGCGACGCGTAAGCGGCGTACAGTAATGACAGGGCAATGACACCGCACAGGAACGGGCTGACGTCGAAGTTTTCGATCTGCATCTGAACCGGGATTTGTACAAACCCGAGATTGATCGTAAAGCCATCGGCCAGCGTCAGCAGCAGTTGCGAAGAGCCGAAATAGATAAACAGAACCACCAGAATTTCTGGCAGACCGCGCAGGATGGTGACCAGGGCCGAGCCTGCCCATGCCACCGGGCGCCATTTTACTGACTCCCAGACGGCAAAAAACATGGCGAGCGCGAGGCCAATGATCAGCGCACAAACGGCAAGGCCGACGGTCATCCCGGCGGCGCTTGCTAAAGGAAAAAATTCATTCATCAAATATTACTTCTGGAACCATTTGTTGTAGATGGTCTCGTAAGTCCCATCTTTCTTCACTTTTTCCAGCGCAGCGTTAAATTTCTGCTGCAGCTCGGTATTGCCCTGGCGTACCGCGATGCCCAGACCCGTACCGAAGTAATCTTTATCCGTCACTTTGTCACCAACCGCGGCAAGCTTAGGATTGTCTTTCAGCCACTCGGTTACCACAGCGGTATCACCAAAGACGCCGTCAATACGACCGTTTTGCAGATCGAGTTTGGCATTCTGGTAGCTGTCATACGGCACAGTGGTCACTTCCGGATGTTTATCCATGATGAATTTCTGGTGCGTAGTACCGTTTTGAACGCCAACTTTTTTACCTTTCAGCTGGTCAATGCTGGTGTATTTACCCTGCTGGCCCACAAACAGCGCAGAGTTGTCGTAGTAAGGCGTGGTGAACAGAACCTGTTTTTCACGCTCAGGCGTGATATCCATACCGGCCATTACCGCGTCAAAACGACGGAATTTCAGGCTTGGGATCAGGCTGTCGAAAGCCTGATTGGTGAAGGTGCAAGTAGCGTCAATCTCTTTACACAGCGCGTTTGCCAGATCAACGTCAAAACCTACGATCTTGTTATTCGCATCGATAGATTCAAACGGAGGATAAGACGCTTCGGTGGCGAAACGAATGGTTTGGGCTGCGGTAGCGGAAAGGCTAAAACCTGCGATTAGCGCGGCAATCAGAACTTTTTTCATTGTATTGTCCCGAATCTTAGTGAGAAAGATAGTTTTTAAACGCTTCGGTTTGCGGGTTGGCAAAGCAGCTCGCATCCCCAAACTCGACGATATGACCGTTTTCCATATACACCACACGACTGGCCGTTTTACGTGCAACTTCCACTTCGTGGGTGACGATCACCTGAGTAATATTGGTTTCCGCCAGTTCGCGAATGATGCTGACGATTTGGGCGGTAATTTCTGGGTCAAGCGCGGCGGTCGGTTCATCAAACAACAGCACCTGCGGCTCCATCATCAACGCGCGCGCAATGGCCACACGCTGCTGTTGACCACCGGAAAGATGCAGTGGATAGCGATCGCTGTACGGCTTCAGACGCAGACGCTCCAGCAGCTTCTCGGCGCGCGCCATCGCTTGGTCTTTTGTCAGACCCAATACGCGGCAGGGCGCTTCAATCAGGTTCTGCACAACCGTCAGATGCGGCCAAAGATTATATTGTTGAAAGACCATGCCCACGTTCTGACGCAGTTCCCGAATGGCTTTATCGGACGGGGTCTTCGTGAAGTCGAAACGGTTACCCGCAATAGAGAGCATGCCCGAGCGCGGCATCTCAAGCAGGTTGAGTACGCGCAGCAGCGAGCTTTTCCCGGCTCCACTTGGGCCAAGTAACACCAGTGTTTCACCCTGAGGGCAATCCAGCGTGATATCGAACAGCGCCTGATGTGCGCCGTAGAAGCAGTTAATGCCGTTTAATTGAATACTCATTGACACTCGATACTGGCAGTCTGATAGCTATTGAAGCCGCAGATACTACCGTTGACAGAATAGTTATGCAATATTTATGCGTTAAAAGTTAAATGCAAACCGCATTCTTATCTAAACATAGCACAAAATAGCGGAGCCACCAGCGGGTAAGAATAATTGTCGGCATTCTATGCAGAATGCCAGACAATTTATGGGGGTTATGATTCAGACGGGTGAATGGAGCGGTTAGCGGTTTTCGACAGACTGGCGCAGCGTCCCGGCTGGCGCGTGTACGCTACCGCCCAGATAGCGGACATCGTCAACGACCCAGCACTGGCCTTCACGGATCATCAGCACTTCATCACGCCAGCTTTGGTCACCCTGTTTAAGCTCTACGCGCAGTGGAATGTTGCGTGCATCACTATTCGGAATGGTCGATGCGCTGGCGACGCTGGCACTGTCCGGTAACGTGGCGCGGCTGGAGAACGGATCGCTGTTAAACAGGTCGCGATGCGCGCTATCGCGGCTGGCATCGGTCAGCAGTTTTGCCAGATTGTCGCTGAGGTACGGACGAAGGGCGGTAATGTCATTGTTTCGGTGCTGAATACGGTAATCATAGAATTGTTGAGCCACACTGTCTGGCCCACCTTCTATGCATGAACCACTACGCGTGCCGTTGTCTTTATAGACCGGCGTCACGGTAGTACAGGCGCTGAGAAGTAGTGCACATGGAACCAGCAGAGAGAGTTTCGAATAGCGCATAATGATTTCCTTATAAGCTTCCTACTAATTGTGTTCTACGATGAATAATTCGGTCTCGCTAAAGATTGTATGATCGATTAACACATTGTTTTTGCTAAAGCAAATTCGCGGGCGCCCCACCTGAAGCATGTTGGTGGCGCTCGTTGCCAGCTTCAGCTTTAGTATATCAACCTGCAATGGGGCGTTGGCGGCCATTCATGCTTCTTATACTGTATAGACCATCTGAGCATTTGCATGTTCCATTTGCCGCGCTTTACGCCTGGTTAAACAAAACTCGTGCCGTGTTGTTGGCTATAAGGGACTCCGGATGGCTAAAATAAGAGTTGCTTAATCTCGGTGCCCGTGCGTTAATGATCCGGTCGGTTTGAATAACAGACGATATACAAAGTAGTTTACTCAAGCAGTTCTCATTTTCAGGTGTAATCCGTTTATCCCCTCTTTGAGTCTCTTCATTAAGCACTACGAAGTTTCTGTCATAAAAACCAAGCTTGCCGAAAGGCTCAAATTAAGGAATAAATATATGTCTACTAAAATGACTGGTTTAGTTAAATGGTTCAATCCTGAAAAAGGTTTTGGCTTTATTACGCCTGCAGATGGCAGCAAAGATGTCTTTGTCCATTTTTCAGCGATTCAAAGTAATGATTTCAAGACGCTGAATGAAAACCAGAAAGTCGAATTTGGTGTGGAGCAGGGGCCTAAAGGTCCATCCGCAATTAATGTTGTGGCGCTTTGAGGTAACTATTATTACTAATCATATTCACTTTCGCTGTCCATGTTGCCATGGTTCCCAATACAGAACATCAACCTTTGATGTTACTGAAGGAAATCCATTCGGGGCAAAATGTATTTTTTGTAAATCAAAAATGATTACATTTGATAACGTAGCAATGTACATTCAGTCCGGCCAGGCGCCATTAGATTTCAGAAAATAATAATTTCAGGCCCCCACACATCAGGGGGCTTTTTTATTTCTGGCGGCATGCCAGTCAAATAAAAATAAAAACGCACCACCTGAAACCGCTACACATCAACAAGGATAGCAGTTTTATTTGGCGGGTTTCTCTTTGAGTGTCATAGTGTATTGGTTCGATAATGCTTTTGAGATCGTGCTCTTAGCGCAAAAAGGAGATTAATGATGCAGTTTTCGACAACCCCTACGCTGGAAGGGCAGAGCATCGTGGAATACTGCGGTGTTGTTACCGGCGAAGCCATTTTAGGCGCGAACATCTTTCGCGATTTCTTCGCCGGTATTCGCGATATTGTTGGCGGTCGCTCCGGCGCGTATGAAAAAGAGCTGCGTAAAGCGCGTGAAATTGCTTTCCAGGAGCTCGGTGAACAGGCGAAAGCGCTCGGTGCTGATGCGGTAGTCGGTATCGATATCGATTACGAAACCGTGGGCAAAGACGGTAGCATGCTGATGGTGAGCGTCAGCGGTACTGCGGTGAAAACTCGCCGATGAAGCGTCTGTTGTGTCTGTTAGTATTTACGCTGTTGCTGGCGGGATGTGCTGGAGAAAAAGGGATTGTCGACAAAGACGGGTATCAGTTAGATACCCGACGTCAGGCGCAGGCTGCTTATCCGCGCATTAAAGTGCTGGTTATCCATTACACGGCCGATGATTTTGACTCTTCTCTGGCTACGCTGACCGATAAAAACGTCAGTTCGCACTATTTGATCCCAGCAGTGCCGCCGCTTTACCACGGTAAACCGCGTATCTGGCAACTGGTGCCGGAAAAAGATCTGGCCTGGCATGCGGGGATTAGCTTCTGGCGCGGCGCTACGCGTATTAACGATACCTCAATTGGCATTGAGCTGGAAAACCGCGGCTGGCAAAAATCAGCGGGCAGCAAGTATTTTGCGCCGTTTGAGCCTGCGCAGATTCAGGCGTTAATCCCATTGGCGAAAGATATTATCGCCCGCTACGACATAAAACCGCAAAACGTGGTGGCTCATGCAGACATTGCGCCGCAGCGTAAGGACGATCCCGGCCCGCTGTTTCCGTGGCAAGCTCTGGCCGCTCAGGGAATTGGCGCATGGCCGGAAGCCCAGCGTGTGGCATTTTATCTCGCCGGACGAGCGCCCCATACGCCGGTAGAAACCGCGTCATTGCTCGATCTGCTGTCACGCTATGGCTATGAGGTGAAACCTGAGATGACGCCGCGTGAACAGCAGCGGGTAATTATGGCATTCCAGATGCACTTCCGCCCGACGTTGTGGAACGGCGTGGCGGACGCGGAAACGCAGGCGATTGCCGAAGCGTTACTGGAGAAATACGGGCAGGGTTAACGCGGCAGCTTACCGTGGTCACGCAGCCAGGCCGCGGTACGCTCAATCCCTTCATCCAGCGTCACAACGGGCTGATAACCTAACTCTTCCTGGGCGCGGCTGGTATCCAGCGTAAAGTCAAAATTCAGCTTCGAAACGCCGTAATGCGTAAGCTTTGGCTCTTTCGCCGATTTATTGCCTAAACGCTCCATGCTGCGGGCAATCATGTCCAGCATTGGGTAGGGCACGGAGCGGATACGGCAATCAATATTCAGTTCGTCGATAAGCTTCTGCACAATACTGCGCAGGGGGCGATGTTCACCGTTGGTGATGTTGTACGCGCGACCCGACGGCAGCTTATCGCAGGCTTCCTGACTCGCCAGCCACATCGCGTGAACCGCGTTCTCGTAATAGGTCATATCCACCAGCGCACTCCCGCCGTGCGGCAACAGGATACTGCCGTAGTGGTACATCATATGGGCCAGGCGGGGAATAAAGACTTTATCGTGAGGTCCGAACAAGCTTTGCGGGCGCAAGACAGTAAAGCGAGTCTGCGGGTTGGCCTGGGCGAGCAGCGCAATCACCTCTTCACCAGCCGCTTTGCTGCGGGCGAATTCATTGGCGAAGCGATGGGGACGGAAGTCTTCTTTGATATCGCGATGATGGTGATAATCAAAATACAGCGACGGAGAGGAGATATGAATAAAGTTACGTACGCCCCAGGCTACAGCCCACTCGCCCAGACGGCGGGTAGCACGAACGTTGGCCAGATCAAAAGCTTCCTGAGTTCCCCATGGAGAGGTGAAACTGGAGCAGTGCCACAGTGTGTCAATGCCGGCAAGCATCACTTTTGCCTGCGAAGAGACCAGCTCGGTCAAATCCGCATGCACAAATTCTGCGCCCATTTTCTCCAGCAGCTTGCCCATCGCTTCGTTGCGACCGGTGGCTCTGACGCTGACGCCTTTGCTGCATAAAAACTCAACCGCGTTTCGGCCCAAGCCGCTGGTGGCTCCGGTAACCAGTACCTTCATATCAATCCACTGTGTTTAAAAAACGTCGTGCGCATTCTTCCGTGAAATACGCCTGTATGCAATGGGAAACATGAAAGAATACAGGCTCTTTTTATCATTAGTCTGTGATTTGTTCTGCAAGTTTGGCTATACGCTTCGCCATCCCCCTGAAAATGAACAGGTGGGCGGGGATCATCAACAGCCAGTAGAAGAGGCCAGGCATACCGTGCGGATGCCACCATGCGCGTACATCAATGCGTCGGTGGTCACCTTTATCTTCCAGTGTGAAGCTCAGACGACCCAGTCCTGGCGCTTTCATCCCAAACAGCAGCGTCAGCTGTTTCTCCGGCTCAACGATGATGACTTTCCAGCTATCAACGGTGTCGCCAACTTGCAATAGTGGGTGTTCGGGACGACCTTTTGCCAGCTTATGGCCGACCAGCAGGTCCAACGCCGCGCGCGTCTTCCATAGAATATTGCCAAAGAAATAGCCTTCTTTGCCGCCGAGTCGATTCACAACCTGCCACAGAGCCTTTTTGCTGGCGGAGGTATCAACGCTAAAGCCAGCTTGTTTGGCGAAATAGCCATATTCCGGACGCCAGCGGGCAAACGCCTGTGCGTCGTAACCCCAGTCGCTGGAGTTGACCAGTTTCTCTTCTTCCTTCAACGTGCTACGCACCGCGTCATCAAAGGCAATCAGCTTTTGCGGGATCAGCGCACGTAATTCGGTATCATCGGCCAGCAGGTCGTGTTTTAAGCCCTGGATCAGCGCTTTGGCCGTGGTCGGCGGCACTGACGTAATGACGTTCAAAAACCAGACCGAAATCCAGCGGGTAGGAAAGGGGATGGGGATGAGCAGGCGATGTTTGCCGCTGACCGCCATAAAATGCTCGAACTGTTCCTGATAGCTCAACACCTGCGGCCCGGCGGCTTCGAGGACGCGGTGATGTTGTGTGGGATTTTCCAACAATGCCACCAGGTAGTACATTAAATTCTCCAGCGCGATAGGTGTGGTACGCGAGCGCACCCAGCGTGGAGGGGTGAGAACTGGCAGGTTGTAAACCATATCGCGCATTACTTCAAAGGCGGCGGAACCTGCCCCTACGATAATACCTGCACGCAATTCGGTCACCGGTACGTCTGACTCGCGCAAAGTGTCAGCGGTTATCTGTCGCGCACGCAGATGATCGGATTGTTCATGCCGGGGAGCCTGCAACGAGCTCAGGAAAATAAGCTGTTTAACTGGCGTATTACGCAGCGCATCGCGCACGTTCATCGCCACCTGTCGCTCGTGGGCGATAAAGTCACCGCCTTCGCCCATACCATGAACCAGATAATAAACCGTATCAACACCTGTCAGCAGCGGGGTGAGATTATCTGGCCAATTCAAATCGACCTTGTGGCAACTGACATTGGCCAGTTGCTGCTTTTCCAGCCGTTCAATGCGACGTGCCGCAGCCAGCACCTGATGCCCTTGCTGACTGAGCGCCTGTACCAAATGCTGACCAATGTAGCCACTGGCGCCAAGAACCAAAATCCGTTGCGGCACGCCCATCTCCTTATTGGGTTAAAAAAGCGCGCCAGTGGGCGACGACTTCAGCAAGTTGTTCACGTGATACGTCCAGGTGCATCACCAGGCGCACAATCGGGGAGGCGTTAATCAGCACGCCTTGCGCTTTCATATACTCGCCCAGCGCGGCAGCGTGCTCTTCACCAACGCGAACAAACAGCATGTTGGTGTCATGGCGCATGACGTCCGCCCCTGCTTCGCGCAGCTGCTCCGCCATCCAGGCGGCGTTGTCGTGATCTTCCTGTAACCGTGCCACGTTATTTTTCAGCGCATACAGCCCGGCCGCTGCCAGAATACCGGCCTGGCGCATTCCGCCACCGGTCATTTTACGCCAGCGAATGGCGCGCTTGATGTACTCGTGGCTGCCGACCAGCAGCGAACCTACCGGTGTTCCCAGACCTTTGGAGAGGCAAATGGTGAACGAGTCGCAATATTGCGTGACATCTTTAAGTTCACAGCCATAGGCGACGATGGCGTTAAAAATACGCGCGCCGTCTACGTGCAGGGCAAGATTACGCTCACGGGTGAATTCCCAGGCGTCTTTCAGATACTCGCGCGGCAGCACTTTGCCGTTGTGGGTATTTTCCAGGCTGAGCAGACGGGTGCGGGCAAAGTGGATATCGTCCGCTTTGATTTTCGCGGCTACTTTGTCCAGAGGCAGGGAGCCATCCGGTGCGGCATCGATAGGCTGCGGTTGAATGCTACCGAGCACCGCTGCGCCACCTGCTTCGTAGAGATAGTTATGCGCGCCCTGACCGGCAATGTACTCTTCGCCACGCTGACAATGGCTGAGCAGCGCCACCAGGTTTGCCTGAGTGCCGGTGGGTAGGAAAATAGCGGCTTCTTTACCAGAAAGCTCTGCGGCGTATTGCTGGAGGGCGTTAACGGTAGGGTCGTCTCCATACACGTCATCCCCGACCGGGGCTGCCATCATCTCTTCCAGCATGGCGCGACTCGGGCGGGTAACGGTATCACTGCGTAAATCAATCATGGTGTCTCCTTATTACACTTCATCCTTCAAGCTGCCTCGGCGTTGGTCGCACCCTTAAACCCCAGTCACATAGTATACCTATGTGACTGGGGATTTTCGGGCTAGCCGCCTTGATGCATCATGAATGATTTTGTGTGTGATTTAATAAGGATGTTTTACCTGAGCCAGTTCGTTTTCGCCAGTTCGATCACTTCATCACCGCGCCCGCTGATGATTGCGCGTAGCATATACAGGCTAAAACCTTTGGCTTGTTCGAGTTTGATCTGCGGCGGGATCGCCAGCTCTTCTTTTGCGACGACCACATCGACCAGCACCGGGCCGTCAATCGACATCGCCCTTTGCAGCGCTTCATCAACCTCTGAGGATTTTTCCACGCGAATGCCTGTAATGCCGCAGGCTTCGGCAATCCGCGCGAAGTTGGTGTCGTGCAGTTCGGTGCCGTCGGTCAGATAACCGCCCGCTTTCATCTCCATTGCGACAAATCCCAGCACGCTGTTGTTGAAGACAATAATCTTCACCGGCAGCTTCATCTGTACAACCGACAAAAAGTCGCCCATCAGCATGCTAAAGCCGCCGTCACCGCACATTGCCACAACCTGGCGTCCTGGGTCGGTCGCTTGTGCGCCGAGTGCCTGCGGCATGGCATTCGCCATCGACCCGTGGTTAAACGATCCGAGCAGGCGACGTTTGCCGTTCATTTTCAGATAGCGTGCTGCCCACACCGTTGGCGTGCCAACGTCGCAGGTAAAGATGGCATCGTCAGCGGCAAAGTGGCTGATCTGTTGTGCCAGATATTGCGGGTGAATGGCTTTATCGCTGGGGTTGGCTAAATCATCCAGCCCTTTGCGCGCCTCGCGATAGTGCTCCAGCGCTTTGTCCAGGAACTGCCGCTCGGTTTTCTCTTCCACCAGAGGCAGTAGGGTACGGAGAGTGGATTTAATATCGCCTACCAGCGCCATATCAACTTTACTATGCGCGCCAATACTCGCCGGATTGATATCAATCTGAATAATTTTGGCGTCGGTGGGGTAGAACGGGCGATAGGGGAACTGGGTACCGAGTAGGATCAGCGTGTCGGCATTCATCATGGTATGGAAACCGGATGAAAAGCCAATCAGCCCGGTCATACCCACGTCATAAGGGTTATCGTACTCAACATGCTCTTTACCACGCAGGGCGTGAACAATCGGCGCTTTGATTTTAGCCGCAAACTCAACGAGTTCTTTATGTGCACCGGCGCAGCCGCTGCCGCACATCAGGGCGATATTGCTGGAGTAGCGCAGCAGTTGCGCCAGTTTTCTCAGCTCTTCTTCTTGTGGAGTCACCATCGGGAGCGGCGCATGATACCAGTGCGTGGTGGCGCTTTCTGGCGCAGGTTTTAGCGCCACGTCACCGGGTAAAACCACCACGGAGACGCCACGGTTGAGCACCGCCTTACGCATGGCAATTGCCAGCACCTGTGGGATCTGTTCTGGGCTGGAAACCAGCTCGCAATAGTGGCTACATTCGCGGAACAACTCTTGCGGGTGGGTCTCCTGAAAATAACCGCTGCCTATTTCACTGGAGGGAATATGCGCGGCGATTGCCAGGACCGGAACGTGGTTACGGTGACAATCAAACAACCCGTTGATCAGGTGCAGGTTGCCTGGCCCGCACGAGCCTGCACAGACGGCCAGTTCGCCTGTCAACTGCGCTTCAGCGCCCGCGGCGAAGGCTGCAACCTCTTCATGACGGGTTGGCATCCAGTCAATTGTTCCCATACGATTCAGACTGTCACTCAGACCATTTAGCGAGTCACCCGTTACACCCCAAATGCGTTTTACGCCAGCCTGTTCGAGTGTTTTAGCAATAAAAGCGGCAACCGTTTGTTTCATGGTTTTCCTTCTCCTCTAATGTGATACCGGTTACAAGTTTAGATGAAGATAATAGTTATGCTTCTCATTTCCCCCTTATTTCCGGCAGGTTTCATTTAACCTGTATTAAGCGTAGTTTGTTATTGGACATGGTGAAACAAGGAATAAATTCAAATGGTTATAAAACTATTAAATTCAGTTAACCGAGTACTGACGCACGAAGATTTTGGCAAGTTTTTGTTACGCCTTGCCGTCGGTGGACTGATGCTGTTTCATGGGCTGCATAAACTGTTTTCTGGTATTGATGGCATCAGCGGCATGCTAATAGCGAAAGGTTTCCCAGGCTTTATTGCGTACGGCGTTCTGCTGGGAGAGGTTGTGGCACCGTGCCTGATTATTCTTGGCATCCTGACGCGTCCTGCGGCGTTGGGGCTGGCGTTTACGATGGTTGTGGCATGGCTGATGGTCGGGATGGGCGAAACCTGGTCACTGGATAAAACGGGCGCATGGGCGATTGAAAGTCTGGTGTATTTCTTCATCGGCGCGCTGGCCGTGGCGTTTTTGGGGGCGGGCCGATTCTCCGTTGCCGGAAATTCAGCCTGGCGATAGTTTGCCATCCGATAGTCACTACAGAGGCGGGAACGCGTAGCATTTCTCCGCCTCGTCATTCAATCTGACTGCTAATCCATGTCGTCACTGTTCCATAGTTTGTGCCGACGTCTCTGCGCTTGTTGCGTCAATGCCTTTGCCATCGCGGCGCCGATTTCTGCGCTGACCACCAGTCCCTGAATAAACGGACGATCGTGCATTAACCACGGTAGCCCGCCAAAAGCGATGCGATTGCGGGCATTCTCTGGGGCTTGCAGGGTGTAATCTTCGCCAATATCCGGGATCTCATCGCCACAGGCCAGCAGCTGATCGCGTAGCGTCGGGAACGGGATATCTTTGCTCTGCAATGCCCGTTGTCCTCGGGCGTCAATAAACACATCAAATTCGCTGCGTCGACCATGGTGGTAAATTACCGTCATTTCCTGTTCATTCGTACGCTTATAATCCGCGCCGAGTGCGAGGATCTCAATCAGCCCGGCGTCGTGCAGCGCCAGCAGTCGGCGGACAGACTCAGACGGGATTGCCGCATAGTTATCAATAAATACCCGCGCCAGTCCGCGCCTGAAACGTTTTTCGTCGCAGGTATCAAGGTGAGGGACTATCTCCTCGATAACCTCGTGCAGGCGCAGCAAGGTATAGCGCCAGACGACGGTATGCTGTTCCTGCTTGTTGCGTTCCACCTCCACCAGATTACGCCTTGCCCAGTCAAAAGGATCGTGTTTGAGCCTGTCGGTAAAATAGACTTCGGGGAACGTGTCGGCGTTAAGCGTCGCAAGCGCTACCTGTTGGCACCAGCCTGGCGCCGCATTTTGCAGTTGTTGCGCAATAAGCTGAAAGATGCGGTCCAGTAATCCGTTTTGGCCGTGGGCAATGGCATCTTCAATTGCTTCTGGCGTCGCGATATTCAGCGATTCATACGGAAGGGGGCAGTAAAAATCCGCTTCAGGCAGTACCCCACTGCGCGACATCAGGGTCAGCTTCAGATTTCCAATGTCGGATTTAGGTGTGAATTGTAGTGAATGGTCGGTATTGGTAGTGAAGGTACCATGCTGACTGGCCACAGCCATCGCGGCATCGATAGCGCTTAGCGAGGTGCCCAGAATCCCTACCCGGCAAGCGCTAATCTGGACGTCCATCAGACCGGTCCACGGGCTGGGGAAAAACTTGCGTGCCTGATCATCCGTTTCGGGCCACAGATGACCGGTGGCGATAGCGGCGAAATCCACCTCAACGGGCTGTGACGCGTGGTTGATCCATAAAGAAACCCCATTCGGGTCTGCTCGCAGGTCGGTGACTTCGCTCGATTCATGTACGCGAATCGTGAAACCGGCTTTTTGCGCTTTATCGACAATGGCTAAGAAACGATCGCGATAATAGTCGCCGAGGATCACGCGGGGCAAAAATTGCCGCTCATGCAAAGAGGTGCGTTCAATCTGAAACTGGGCCAGATAGTCATGGTTTTGATTTTGTAGCCACGTCAGATAGCTGATATAGATCGGCGGGATCTCAATGCTGGCTATATTTGCCAGCATGTGGTCTGCGTTGTTATCGCTGTTATAAGGCATGCCAACGCCCGCCTCTTCAGCTTGCTCATAAAGCTCTATTTCCAGCGGTTCACCGCGCTCAACCAGAGCATGAAACGTATAAATCCCGGTGGGACCGATGCCGACAATGGCCACTTTTTTCATGGGGATCCTTGTAGAAAGTTCGACGTGGTAGTCGGGAATTATGCTTAATCTGCGCAGGATAAGTGTGGCCGATAATTTGCGGGGGAAGAGGGTATTTTGCCGGGGAGAGTGAAAACATCAGAATTTTGCAGCGCCTGAGAGCATAAAAAAGGCCACCCGGTACAGCCAGGCAGCCTTTTGCACATCAGATACCGGCCAATTACGCCAGCACTAAATCACCCTGCGGATGACAGGAACAGGCCAGCACATAACCTTCAGCGATTTCTGCGTCGGTTAGTGTCATGGTGCTGCTGACCGTATAGTTACCGTCAACCACTTTGGTTTTGCAGCAGCCGCAAACGCCTGCACGGCATGCGGCGACAACCGGAACTTTGTTGCTTTCCAGCGCTTCCAGCAGCGTACTGCCCACCGGCGCGTAAAACTCTTTCGCCGGCTGTAGCTTGGTAAACTTCAGACCACTGGTGGCGGCTTCGGCAACAGGTGTGAAGAACTGCTCTTTAAAGAAGCGCGTCACGCCCAGCGCTTTGACTTCTTTCTCGACCAGATCCATATACGGTGCCGGGCCACAGGTCATCACGGTACGCGAGGCCAGATCCGGTACGCTTTGCAGCCGTTCGGTAGTCAGTCGGCCGGAAACAAAACCTTCGGTGGCATTGTTTTCAGCGACTAATGTCACCGGATATTCACGCCACTCGTCGGCAAAAATGACATCTTGCGGCGAGCGAACGTTAAAGATTACCTGTACATCCGCTTGCGGGCGGTACTTTGCCAACCAGCGACGCATTGACATGATTGGCGTAACGCCACAGCCTGCGGCCAGCATCAGGAACTTGTCTTCCGCTTTATCTTCACAGGTGAATTCACCCATTGCATCAGACAGCCAGATATAGTCGCCGCGCTTCACGTCACGGGTTAGCCACTGTGAACCTGCGCCATCGTCAATCCGGCGGATGGTCAACGTAATGTACTCGCTAACGCCCGGCGTTGAAGAAATGGTGTAAGCACGCAGCGTATCCGCTGAATTACGTACGCTGACCAGTGCATACTGCCCGGCGCGGTAAGGATAATAATCGTGGCACAGCAACGAAATTGTCCATACATCCGGCGTTTCCTGATGGATGTGGTGAACCTGCATCCGCCATGGGCACTGATGAGTTGGCATTGTCATTCTTTACTCCTTACGCGCTCAGCAGTTGCTTCATGTCTTCTTCAACGGTGGTCACGGAACGCAGACCAAATTTCTCGTTGAGAACTGCCAGCAGATCCGGTGTGAAGAAACCAGGCGCAGTCGGGCCAGTGACGATGTTTTTCACGCCCAGAGACAGCAGGGTCAGCAGAATAACAATCGCTTTCTGTTCGAACCAGGAGAGCACCAGAGACAGCGGCAGATCGTTCACGCCACAGCCCAGTTTCTCAGCCAGGGTTACCGCCAGGATGATGGCAGAGTAAGCATCGTTACACTGACCGGCATCCACCAGACGCGGCAGACCTTCGATATCGCCGAACTCCAGTTTGTTGAAACGGTATTTACCGCAAGCAAGGGTCAGGATCAGGCAGTCATCCGGCACGCTGGTGGCGAAGTCGGTGAAGTAGTTACGTTCACCACGTGCGCCGTCACAACCGCCAACCAGGAAGATGTGACGCAGTTTTTCGCGGCTCACCAGGTCGATCAGGGTATCAGCAGCGCCCAGCAGGGTCTGACGACCGAAACCTACGGTGATCAGGTGCGGAATTTCACTGTACGGGAAGCCAGCCATCTGCTGTGCCTGAGCGATAACCGGACCGAAGTTGTCGCCTTCGAGGTGGCTCACACCCGGCCAACCGACGATGCTACGGGTCCAGATACGGTCGTCGTACGCGCCAACGGTCGGGTCGATGATGCAGTTAGAGGTCATCACGATTGGGCCAGGGAAGCGAGCGAATTCAACCTGCTGGTTTTGCCAGCCGCTGCCGTAGTTACCGATCAGGTGCTTGAACTTACGCAGTTCCGGGTAGCCGTGTGCCGGCAGCATTTCACCGTGAGTATAGACGTTAACACCGGTACCTTCGGTCTGCTCCAGCAGGTTGTACAGATCTTTCAGGTCGTGACCGGAGATCAGGATGCACTTACCTTCGGTTGCTTTTACGTTGACCTGAGTCGGGGTCGGGTGACCGTATTTGGTGGTTTCACCGGCATCCAGAATGCTCATCACTTTGAAGTTCATCTGGCCGATTTCCATTGAACACTCCAGCAGAGCGTTCATATCGGAAGGCCAGGTACCCAGCCACGCCATGATTTTGTGGTACTGAGCATAGATATCGTTGTCGTACTGACCAAGAACGTGCGCGTGCTCCATGTAAGCTGCCGCACCTTTCAGGCCGTACAGACACAGCAGACGCAGGCCGAGAATGTTCTCGCCGATGGTTGCTTTGTCTTTGTTCGGGGTAAATTCAGCGGCCTGACGTTGCAGGTCGCCCAGATCGTCGCTGACCAGTTGCAGATCGGCCATCGGGTTGGCGACCGCCGCATTAGCGTCGATGTTCAGGCATTGCGCTTTCAGGGCGTCGCGCATGGCGATAGCTTCACGGGCATAGCCAACAATACGCGGGGAGTCGAAGTTTACGTTGGTCAGCGTGGAGAAGAACGCACGCGGCGCAAAGTTATCAACCTCATGGTCGATGATGCCGTATTCACGTGCTTTAACAGCCCATGCAGACAGACCTTGTAGGGAAGCAATCAGCAGATCCTGCAAATCGGAGGTTTCAGCCGTTTTACCGCACATACCCTGCGCGTAAGAGCAGCCGTTTCCTGCCGGAGTACGGATGGTTTGTTCACATTGCACACAAAACATGGTCACACCTTTAAAGTTATATTTAATATACATGTTTAAGGTTATGCCTGTGCGCGAAGGGATAAAAGGGATTTCTGCTACTACTTGCAGGGAGATTGATTTAGCGCAATTTTGGCGGTAGCTGACTACCGCCAGAGAGGTATTTGTCCCGGCGTCAGGCGGAGAAAAACGCCATCAGCAGAGGCACTAACAGACTCAGAATAAAGCCGTGGACGATGGCTGCCGGGACCATTTCCAGACCGCCGCTGCGTTGTAAAACGGGCAGGGTGAAATCCATTGATGTCGCGCCGCATAATCCCAGCGCGGTAGAGCGGCTGCGGCCCACCATTCCTGGAATCAACATAATGGCGATCAGCTCACGGGCCAGGTCGTTAAAGAAGGCGGCACTACCAATCACCGGTCCGAACGATTCGGTCAACAGAATACCGGACAGGGAATACCAGCCAAAACCCGATGCCATCGCCAGCGCGGTTTTCAGCGGCAGACCGAGGATCAACGCGTTTATAACCCCCGCCAGCATCGAACTGGCGACGACGACGACGGCCACGATCATCCCCCGACGGTTCAGCACAATTTGCTTTAAGGTCATACCGCTGTTGCGCAGTTGAATCCCCACCAGGAACAGTAAAAAGATTAACGTATATTCGCTGGCTTCGGTGGCATGCTGCAGAATGGGAAGCCCAGTGAGGCCGAGCAGGAAACCGATGACGACGACGCCACAAAGCTGAAGCGACTCAAGCGCCATTGCAATTCGCGAGGGGAGCTTTTCTTGCTTGTGGTTGTGTCTCCAGGGCAGCGAACGCTCCAGCCAGAACAGCGCTGCAATGTTACACAGTATAATGACCGTCACGCTGACCGCAGAATAATGAAGAATGGCTAGCAGGTTACTGGCGAGATTATCCAGAAACGCCAGGCTAATACCCATAAAAAAGAGAATAAGGTAGACGATCCAGCTTAACAGGCGATTGATAAGTTGTAATGCAGTCCTGTGCCGGAGCGGAATAAGGTAGCCCACAATAAGGGGAACCAGAATGATTAACAGCCCTGAAAACATGAAAACCAGATCCTTGCTGAGAAGTAAGACGAAATGCGCCAGCACACACTACTCAATGCAAAGAAGGGAGTAAAGTTGCAAATAAAAGGAAATATAGCGAGGAAAAAAAAGACCTTACTTTCGCCAGGTCTTTTTGTAATCGATTAATCGCGTTTTTCCAGCAGGGTGCGGTAAATAAGACCGCCGAGTACCCCACCGATGATCGGCATAACCCAGAAGAACCACAATTGTTGCAATGCCCAGCCGCCCTGGAAGATGGCGACTGCGGTACTACGCGCCGGGTTTACGGAAGTGTTGGTGACCGGAATACTGATCAAGTGGATCAGCGTTAATGCCAGACCTATTGCGATAGGTGCAAAACCTGCCGGAGCATGTTTATCGGTCGCGCCGTGGATCACTAATAAGAAACCTGCGGTCAGAATAATTTCAATGACGACGGCAGAAAGCATGGAATAACCGCCTGGTGAATGTTCACCAAAACCGTTCGAAGCAAAACCACTGGCCGCTGCATCAAAACCTGCTTTACCGCTGGCAATAAGATACAGTGCCGCTGCTGCAACAATACCGCCCACAACCTGAGCAATAACGTAACCAATAACGTCTTTTGCCGGGAAGCGACCGCCAGCCCATAAACCGAAGGTTACCGCTGGGTTAAAGTGTCCACCGGAAATATGACCTACGGCGAATGCCATGGTCAGTACCGTCAGACCAAACGCCAGGGCCACACCGGCAAATCCAATACCCAACTCCGGGAATGCTGCGGCCAGTATTGCGCTACCGCACCCACCAAAGACGAGCCAAAACGTACCGAAGAATTCGGCTGCTAATTTCCTGAACATAACCACCTCAATTAAAAGTTCCGGGTTCGTGTTCCTTGCCCGGTAATTCATCGCTAAAAGGGACGATGATGAAAGAGCGGGTATTTTAGAAAAAAATCTCATCCCTTCGCCAGTTAAATTGATGAAAAAATTTGATTTAAGGCAATATGTCGTTATTCCTTTATGAATATTGGATGAATGAAGCATAGTTCAATTAGGAGAAGGTGATGATTGAGTTCTGAAATAATATTCCGGGGAAAACATAAGAAGAATATTCTTATATTTTTCAATTTCTGCGACTAACCTCCTGATCATACCGGGTGTCCTGAGCGCCCGCTTGCCGTTATACTCCTGATAACTTGAAGGAAAAAGTTAGCATTTCCGGAGGCTATATGATTCTCGAACGCGTTGAGATTGTTGGATTTCGTGGTATTAACCGTCTGTCGTTGATGCTGGAGCAGAGCAACGTGCTGATTGGGGAGAACGCGTGGGGTAAATCCAGTCTGCTGGATGCTTTAACCCTGCTGCTGTCGCCGGAGTCAGACTTGTACCATTTTGTCCGCGAGGATTTCTGGTTCCCGCCGGGTGATATACAGGGCCGGGAACACCACCTGCACATTATCCTTACGTTTCGTGAATCCCAGCCGGGTCGTCACCGGGTACGTCGCTATCGTCCTCTGGAAGCCAGCTGGACGCCGTGTCAGGATGGCTATCACCGCATTTTTTATCGTCTGGAAGGCGAGTGTGCGGATGACGGTAGCGTTCTGACCTTGCGCAGTTTTCTTGACGGCGACGGCCATCCATTACCTCTCGATGACATTAACGATCAGGCGCGGCATCTTGTGCGCCTGATGCCGGTACTGCGTCTGCGTGACGCGCGATTTATGCGACGGATCCGCAATGGTACCGTGCCGGATTCGGCAGATGTCGAAGTCACCGCCCGCCAACTGGATTTTCTGGCGCGTGAGCTGGCTACCCGGCCGCAAAACCTGACCGACGGGCAGATCCGCCAGGGGTTATCGGCCATGGTCCAGTTGTTGGAGCACTATTTTTCCGAGCAAGGGGCTGGCCAGTCCCGCTACCGTCTGATGCGTCGTCGCTCCAATAACGAACAACGGAGCTGGCGCTATCTGGACATTATTAACCGCATGATTGATAAACCCGGCGGACGCACGCACCGCGTGATCCTGTTGGGCCTGTTTTCGACCTTGTTGCAGGCCAAAGGCACACTTAGGCTGGATAAAGACGCCCGACCTTTATTGCTGGTGGAAGATCCGGAAACGCGTTTACATCCCATCATGCTGTCGGTGGCCTGGCATTTGTTGAATTTACTACCTCTGCAGCGAGTGGCGACCACCAATTCCGGTGAGCTGCTGTCCCTTACGCCTGTTGAACATGTTGTTCGTCTGGTACGTGAATCATCCCGCGTCGCTGCCTGGCGGCTTGGGCCGGGTGGGATCAGTGCAGAAGATGGTCGGCGTATTGCCTTTCATATTCGTTTTAATCGTGCATCGTCATTGTTTGCCCGCTGCTGGCTGCTGGTGGAAGGTGAAACGGAAACCTGGGTTATTAACGAACTGGCCCGCCAGTGCGGGCACCACTTTGATGCAGAAGGGATTAAGGTAATTGAATTTGCCCAGTCCGGTCTTAAGCCGCTGGTTAAATTCGCCCGCCGGATGGGGATAGAGTGGCATGTGCTGGTCGATGGCGATGAAGCCGGTAAAAAGTATGCGGCTACGGTACGTAGCTTATTGAATGACGACAGAGAGGAAGAACGTGAGCATTTGACCATGCTCCCCGCGCTGGATATGGAACACTTTATGTATCGCCAGGGGTTTGCTGACGTCTTTCACCGGGTGGCGCAAATCCCGGAGAATGTGCCCATGAATATGCGCAAAATAATCTCCAAGGCGATACATCGTTCGTCAAAACCGGATTTGGCCATTGAGGTGGCGATGGAAGCCGGGCGACGGGGCGTTGATGCGGTGCCAACGCTGCTGCGAAAAATGTTTTCCCGCGTGCTGTGGCTGGCACGCGGCAGAGCGGATTAGTGGCGAAACATCAACGACAGCTGTGAATGGATGCTGTCCAGTAGCTGATAGCGACGGCGGTATTCTGCGCGTTTTTTGCTGGCAATATCCGTCTCGCTTTTTCGCGCCAGCGTGCGCGGAATATGATAGTACCCGTGGCTGTCGCATTCGCCGCCAACCGACTCCCAAAAGGTGTTGTAGTCGGAAAGGATTACCTTGTTTTTATCGTCGTAGCGCGGGCTGCGAAAAATATGCTGTTCATTACTTACAGCCAGAATTTGTTCGATATTTAATTGTTCCGCAAAACAGCAAATGGCTTCCATCACAATACGTTTTGGGAAAATCCCATGGCATGATTTGGTCGCTTTTTGAATTTCTTCATGTGGCAGTAATCGGCTGCCTCCCTGTAACCCGCCAATAAACAGCGTACTGCTCCCTTCATAATTGCACAGTGTAAACGTCATTTCCGCTAAAGTCTCGCCAGCGCAATTGCATACCAGAATGGTGCTTTCACCTTCTTTATCCAGTATGATGAATGAAGTCATTATTACGCTAAATACTTCGCTATTTTTTCCCTCAATTTGTGCAAGTTGTAATCCATCTTCACTTAAATAATCCTTAAATTCAGTGGCTGAAAAAAAGCTGCGGATAGCATTGTAATGATAACGCACTGCATCCAGTTTCGTTTTGTGGTCAAGGTTTTTCGCGAGATAGGCGCGATGCAAACGAACCGGCAATCGCGGCTGGCGTGCAAGTATGCTATCCAGGTCAGGCCATTGCGCCAACTCGGTCATCCATTCACGCGTTAATCGCGGTATAAGCGCTGAGCGCAACAAAAACTTACGACGAAAGCTACGCTGATGCCAAAATTGCCCGGGGCGCCAATGTCCGGTCATCAGGCTACAAAAGAGGCTAAAACTTGTGACTGGTTTTGAAGAATGAAAAGTGCTTTCAGTTAGCTGGCTCATAATATAAATCCGATTGATACTCTTGTACTAATTTCAGCACAGCGGATCTTAACCATTCATCAATAACTCTGTTATTCTTGCGCTTTTCAACGGTGATTTATTTAACGTTGATGTTTAGCACTCCACTCTGGTGGACGTATTGGGGGAATTGGGACATTTATGAAGCTCAAGGGAAAAATCAAAAAACGCTATTTTCTGTTCGCCATCATCCTTATTGTGGCGGTAATTGCACTTTGGCGAACGCTTAATGCGCCTTTACCCCAGTATCAAACATTAATTGTTCGTCCTGGCGATCTGCAGCAAAGCGTACTGGCCACCGGGAAACTGGATGCGCTGCGTAAAGTTGACGTTGGGGCGCAGGTCAGCGGGCAGTTAAAAACGCTGTCGGTCGCGATTGGCGATAAAGTAAAAAAAGATCAGTTACTCGGCGTTATCGATCCTGAACAGGCGCAAAACCAAATCAAAGAGGTTGAAGCGACGCTAATGGAATTGCGTGCCCAGCGTTTACAAGCCGAAGCTGAGTGGAAGCTGGCGCGGGTCACGCTTTCCCGCCAGCAGAAGCTGGCGAAAACCCAGGCCGTTTCACAGCAGGATCTCGACACGGCGGCCACCGAGATGGCGGTCAAACAGGCGCAAATTGGCACAATTGACGCGCAAATTAAACGTAATCAGGCTTCTCTCGATACGGCAAAAACCAACCTTGATTACACCCGCATCGTTGCGCCAATGGCTGGTGAAGTAACGCAAATTACTACCCTGCAAGGGCAAACCGTTATTGCCGCCCAGCAGGCACCTAATATTCTGACCCTGGCGGATATGAGCACTATGCTGGTAAAAGCGCAGGTTTCCGAGGCCGATGTAATTCACCTGCACCCTGGGCAAAAAGCCTGGTTTACCGTACTGGGGGATCCGCAGACGCGTTATGAAGGTAAGCTCAAAGATGTTCTTCCGACGCCAGAGAAAGTGAATGATGCGATTTTCTACTATGCCCGCTTCGAAGTTCCCAATCCGAAAGGGATCCTGCGTCTGGATATGACCGCGCAGGTCCATATCCAGCTCACTGATGTCAAAAATGTCCTGACTATCCCGCTGTCGGCACTGGGTGATCCTATTGGCAACAACCGTTATAACGTCAGGCTGCTGCGTAACGGCGAAACCCGCGAACGTGAAGTGGTTATCGGCGCGCGTAATGACACCGATGTGGAGATCGTGAAAGGACTGGAAGAGGGGGATGAAGTCATTACCGGTGAGGGCAACGCTGGAGCTGCAAAATGACGGCATTGCTTGAACTGAGCCATATCCGCCGTAGTTATCCGTCAGGCGAAGGCCAGGTTGAGGTGTTGAAGGACGTATCCTTGAGCATTCAGGCCGGGGAAATGGTGGCGATTGTCGGGGCATCTGGATCGGGTAAATCGACGCTGATGAACATTCTCGGCTGTCTGGATAAGCCAACCAGCGGGACGTATCGCGTTGCCGGACGTGATGTCTCCACGCTGGATAGCGATGCGCTGGCGCAGCTGCGTCGCGAGCATTTTGGTTTTATCTTCCAGCGCTATCATTTGCTGTCGCATTTAACCGCCGCACAAAACGTTGAGGTACCGGCGGTCTACGCTGGCAGTGAACGTAAGCAGCGCCTGGCGCGTGCGCAGGAATTACTCCAGCGGCTGGGGTTGGGTGATCGGGTTGACTATCAACCCTCCCAGCTTTCCGGTGGTCAGCAGCAGCGGGTCAGTATTGCGCGTGCGCTGATGAACGGGGGGCAGGTTATTCTTGCCGATGAACCCACCGGTGCACTGGATAGCCATTCCGGCGAAGAGGTAATGGCCATTTTGCATCAACTGCGCGATCGCGGGCATACGGTAATTATCGTTACTCACGACAGTCAGGTCGCCGCGCAGGCCGAGCGGGTCATTGAAATTCGTGACGGTGAGATTGTGCGCAATCCTCCGCCACAGAAACCCTCTGGCGGACGCGATATCGCGGAGCCAACGGTGAAAACGGCATCCGGCTGGAGCCAGTTTGTCAGCGGTTTTCGTGAAGCGCTTACCATGGCCTGGCTGGCAATGGCCGCGAATAAAATGCGAACGCTACTGACCATGCTCGGGATCATCATCGGTATTGCTTCGGTGGTGTCGATCGTGGTGGTAGGCGATGCGGCTAAACAATTGGTACTGGCAGATATTCGCGCTATTGGTACTAACACCATTGATATCTATCCAGGCAAAGATTTCGGCGACGACGATCCGCAATATCAACAGGCGTTGAAGTATGACGATTTGACGGCGCTTCAGAAGCAGCCCTGGGTCAGTTCGGTGACACCTGCGGTGTCGAAGAACCTGCGGTTACGCTATGGCAATATCGACGTTGCTGCCAGTGCTAATGGCGTTAGCGGCGACTATTTTAACGTCTATGGCATGACATTCAGCGAAGGGACCACCTTTAACGCCGAGCAACTGGCGGGGCGCGCTCAGGTGGTGGTGCTCGACAGTAATACCCGGCGTCAGTTGTTCCCCAACAAAGCGAAAGTTGTCGGCGAGGTCGTGCTGGTGGGGAATATGCCTGCCACGGTGATTGGTGTTGCAGAAGAGAAACAGTCGATGTTTGGCAGTAGCAAGATCCTGCGGGTCTGGTTGCCTTATAGCACTATGTCCGGACGAATCATGGGACAGTCGTGGCTGAACTCGATCACCGTGCGAGTGAAGGATGGTTTTGACAGTGCCCAGGCCGAACAGCAACTGACCCGACTGTTGACGTTGCGCCACGGTAAGAAGGATTTCTTCACCTGGAATATGGACGGTATCTTGAAAACCGCCGAAAAGACCACACGTACATTACAACTCTTCCTGACGCTGGTGGCGGTGATTTCGCTGGTGGTCGGTGGGATTGGCGTGATGAATATTATGCTGGTTTCAGTAACCGAACGAACGCGTGAGATTGGCATTCGTATGGCGGTTGGCGCTCGCGCCAGTGACGTGCTGCAACAGTTCTTAATTGAAGCGGTGTTAGTGTGTCTGGTTGGCGGCGCGTTGGGCATTAGCCTGTCGATGCTGATCGCCTTTACGCTACAGTTATTCCTGCCGGGCTGGGAAATTGGATTCTCACCCGTCGCGTTGTTGACGGCGTTTCTGTGTTCAACGGCAACCGGGGTGTTGTTTGGCTGGCTACCGGCGCGGAATGCGGCACGTCTGGACCCAGTAGATGCTTTGGCGCGGGAATAATGCCACAGAGATAAAAATGCCAGCCGCAAGGGCTGGCATTTTGACTGCGGGATGTACACAATGAGACAGAAGAGCTATGCGACAGCTTCTGCTTCAATGACAGGCACGATGACACTGGCATGATTGCCTTTTGGCCCCTGGTGGACATCAAACTGGACAGACTGTCCGGCTTTTAGCGTTCTGTAACCATCCATCTGAATGGTGGAATAATGGGCGAAAATATCTTCGCCGCCGCCTTCGGGGCAAATGAAACCAAACCCTTTGGCGTTGTTGAACCACTTAACAGTACCCGTTTCCATACTTCGACATCCTTCGTAAATCTTATATAAGTAAGATGGAATGAACCGGTGGCGGAGTGGGGGCTGTTCAAAACCTCGCCAACTCTCGAAACTACAATTTAGAGAAATCAGGCGAGGCGTCAAGCGCCAGACAGACGGAATAGGGTAAAAATGCATCAAAATTTGAAGCAGTTAACGCTATTGTCGGTTATGTGACAGATGTCGCGGATGGCACTAATAGATGATAGTTATCTAATACTTGAGGTAGATTGATTGTGCGCATAGGCTGCTTGTCAGCGGCAAGATTTTCTGCCGGAAACCGTAACTGAAGATGACGACTGACAATGGGTAAGACGAACGACTGGCTGGATTTCGATCTGCTGGCGGAAGATAAATTGCGCGACGCGCTAAAACCGCCATCTATGTATAAAGTGATATTAGTCAATGATGATTACACTCCGATGGAGTTTGTTATTGACGTGTTACAAAAATTCTTTTCTTATGATGTAGAACGTGCAACGCAACTGATGCTTGCAGTTCACTATCAAGGTAAAGCTATCTGCGGTGTGTTCACTGCCGAAGTGGCTGAAACCAAAGTGGCGATGGTGAACAAATATGCGAGGGAGAACGAGCATCCGTTGCTGTGTACGCTGGAAAAAGCCTGAATGCAGGCATAAACATTGGGGGAGGTGCCTATGCTCAATCAAGAACTGGAACTCAGTTTAAACATGGCTTTCGCCAGAGCGCGCGAGCACCGACATGAGTTTATGACCGTCGAGCACTTGTTACTGGCGTTGCTCAGTAACCCATCGGCCCGCGAAGCGCTGGAAGCGTGTTCTGTGGATCTGGTGGCGCTCCGTCAGGAACTCGAAGCCTTCATTGAACAGACCACACCTGTATTGCCTGCCAGTGAGGAAGAACGCGACACGCAGCCAACGTTGAGTTTTCAGCGTGTACTGCAACGCGCGGTCTTTCATGTTCAGTCCTCCGGGCGCAATGAAGTTACCGGCGCAAATGTGCTGGTCGCTATCTTCAGCGAGCAGGAATCTCAGGCGGCTTATCTGCTGCGTAAGCATGAAGTAAGTCGTCTTGATGTGGTGAATTTTATTTCTCATGGCACGCGCAAAGACGAACCCAGCCAGTCTTCTGACTCTGGGAATCAGCCAAATAACGAAGAGCAAGCTGGCGGGGAGGACCGTATGGAGAACTTCACGACTAACCTTAACCAGCTTGCCCGAGTGGGCGGAATTGATCCGCTCATTGGCCGGGACAAAGAGCTGGAGCGCGCCATTCAGGTACTGTGCCGTCGCAGAAAAAACAACCCGCTGCTGGTGGGAGAGTCTGGTGTCGGTAAAACCGCCATTGCCGAAGGGCTCGCCTGGCGTATCGTCCAGGGTGATGTGCCTGAAATCATGGCTGATTGTACCCTTTACTCCCTGGATATTGGCTCGCTGCTGGCAGGCACCAAATATCGCGGCGATTTTGAAAAACGTTTTAAGGCGCTGTTGAAACAGCTGGAACAGGATACTAACAGCATTCTGTTTATCGATGAGATCCATACCATTATCGGTGCGGGTGCGGCATCGGGCGGCCAGGTGGATGCGGCTAACCTGATCAAACCGTTGCTCTCCAGCGGTAAGATCCGTGTGATAGGGTCCACAACCTATCAGGAATTCAGCAATATCTTTGAAAAGGATCGTGCCTTAGCGCGCCGTTTCCAGAAAATCGATGTCACTGAGCCATCGGTAGAAGAGACCGTGCAGATCATCAACGGTCTGAAGCCGAAATACGAAGCGCACCATGACGTCCGCTATACCGCCAAAGCGGTGCGTGCAGCGGTCGAACTGGCGGTGAAATACATTAACGATCGTCATCTGCCGGATAAAGCGATTGACGTGATTGATGAGGCGGGCGCGCGTGCGCGTCTGATGCCGGTCAGCAAGCGCAAGAAAACCGTCAACGTGGCGGATATCGAGTCCGTTGTGGCCCGCATTGCGCGGATCCCGGAGAAGAGCGTTTCGCAGAGCGATCGCGACACGCTGAAAAACCTGGGCAACCGTCTGAAAATGCTGGTATTCGGACAGGATAAAGCCATTGAGGCGCTGACTGAAGCGATCAAAATGAGCCGTGCCGGTCTGGGACACGAGCATAAACCGGTCGGTTCGTTCCTGTTTGCCGGACCAACTGGCGTCGGTAAGACCGAAGTCACGGTGCAGTTGTCCAAAGCACTCGGTATTGAACTGCTGCGTTTTGATATGTCCGAATATATGGAACGCCACACCGTTAGCCGCCTGATTGGTGCGCCTCCGGGGTATGTCGGTTTCGACCAGGGCGGTTTGCTGACTGATGCTGTTATTAAGCATCCGCATGCGGTACTGCTGCTGGATGAAATCGAAAAAGCACACCCGGATGTCTTTAACCTGCTGCTGCAGGTGATGGATAACGGCACGCTGACCGACAATAACGGGCGTAAAGCGGATTTCCGCAACGTGGTGCTGGTCATGACCACCAACGCCGGCGTACGTGAAACTGAGCGTAAATCGATTGGGTTGATTCATCAGGACAACAGTACTGATGCAATGGGCGAAATCAAAAAAGTGTTTACGCCGGAATTCCGTAACCGTCTCGACAACATTATCTGGTTCGATCATCTCTCTACCGAGGTGATTCATCAGGTTGTTGATAAGTTTATCGTCGAGCTTCAGGTACAGCTGGATCAGAAAGGTGTCTCTCTGGAAGTGAGTCAGGAAGCACGTGACTGGCTGGCAGAGAAAGGCTATGACCGCGCAATGGGCGCACGTCCAATGACGCGTGTTGTCCAGGATAACCTGAAAAAACCATTGGCTAACGAACTGCTGTTCGGTTCGCTTGTGGATGGCGGTCAGGTGACCGTTGCGCTGGATAAAGAGAAAAATGAGCTGACCTATGGTTTCCAGAGTGCGCAAAAGCACAAACCAGAAGCTGCACATTAATCTTCAACCACTTAATGAGCCGGGCGTAATGCCCGGTTTTTTTTCGCCTGATTTTCGGAAAGGTAAAAAACAGGCAAAAAATAAGCCTGCGTAAGGGCGTTTTTCAGGGTAGGTAACATGGGCTTTCAGCGGTGCAATGCGGGTTTGCGCGGCACGCAAGACCACTGAAAGCCATAATAAACTACCCTACTGTGGACACAGTGTGGACACTCTGGGAGTCAATACCACCACGTAGCGGATTGAGTGAAACAGCATCCTGAAGATACTCCGGTGCAAAGTGCGCATAGACCATTGTCTGCTCTATCCGTGAATGTCCCAGTATTCTCTGCAAGGTGATGATACTCCCGCCGTTAATCATAAAGTGGGTAGCAAAACTGTGACGCAATGCGTGAGTTGCTTGCCCGTCCGGTAGATCTGGTTTTACATCTTTCATTGTTCGCCTGAACTTCGGGTATGAGGCATCAGGGAACAGATAACCCTTACCCGCAATCATTACAGCTACTTCCTCAGAGATAGGGACAGTACGCGGTTTGTTCGTCTTTGTTTTAACGAACGTAACCCGATTCTGTATTACGTTCTCAGCTTTCAGTTTCGCAGCTTCACCCCATCGAGCGCCGGTACTTAAACAGAGAATCGCGATTTTCTTGTTGTCCCCGTCAAGATTGGCAAGCAACAATGTTATTTCTTCCTGCGTCAGATAGCCTGTTTCTGGTTTCTGCTCCTTGAGCTTTTTCATCCCTCTGAAAGGGTGTTCGCCAAAAAACAACTCCGCATCAATTAGCGCAGTAAACATACCACTCAGGCAGGTAAGGTCGCGGTTAATACTGGCCGGTTTTATGCCTTGCCCTCTGCGAGTCATGCTGTACTGGCTAATAAGCGCTTTGGTTATCTGGAACGCGCAAGGGTCATCAGTGATCCGGGTAAAGATTTCAATCTTACCCAAATTGGATTTTCCGTGTTCTTCATGCTTGCCTTTCAGATCCCACCAGACTTTTGTTAATTCAGACAGATGCCGCTTATCTGTCGGTTTAGCCAGCCATTCTTTATCGTGATGGTTGTATTGAGTGTGTTTCTCAAAAGCTACAGCCTCACTTTTCTTGTCAAATTTCCTGCGGATGCGCTTTCCGTTGCGCCCTGCAGGTCTGATGTCCACTTCATAACGACCATCATCGAGTTTCTTAATTGTCATAAGACCCCCAAATGAATGGTGCTAGGTTGTGTTTTCTTTGCTGCTGTTAATTTTCCCTTGCGCTTAGATTTCACAAACTTGTTGTGCTTGTTGTATTTGGCAACAAGTAAACAAATTTTGTAATAAAGATGCGCCTGGTGAATGGTTAACCAATCTTTTGGTCTGAGTGCTGCGATGTTGTTACATCTTGCCCAAAGTGTGCGAGGGCCGGTGCTATCTGACCGGCTTCGGGAGCAACCTGATCGGTCATAAACCACAACGTGTATTTGCTGAACTGGGGCATTTGCAAAATCCTCATCATTACGTCCGTGGGTGGTGTAGAACGACCACTTTCGTAATAACTTAAAGTGCCATAGGGAATGCCTGTTAAATCAGCTAGTTGCTGTCTGCTGAGATACTCAGACTTTCTGATGAGTACAATTTTCTCGTTTAAGGTGTTTGACATAGTGTTTAGATCTCAATACTATTTGATTTAGATGTAGACTGTTTGATGTTTAGAAATGAACATCAAAGGCAACTATAAGCCATTGGTGACGATTCTTAAACTTGTGAGGGCCTTAAATGGTTAAACAGATCGCGTTAAGCACAGATGCCGTCCCATATCAGGAGTTCGCAAAACTCATTGGTAAAACACCGGCAGCGGTGAAGGGGATGATTGAAAAAGGAAAGCTACCCGTAGTTGAGATGACCGATCCGCAATCAACTTCCGGGCGGGCAGGTGAGTACTGGGTCTACCTCCCAGCCTGGAACAACGGAATGAAAATGGCGTATGAGAGCCGCCCGAAGGAAATTAGGGAAGGGTGGTTAATGTGGTTGGGTCTGGGCAATCCATCATAAGCAACTTACAGGGCTGAATAAAATGGACACGGCAAAAATCTTTAAGCTCTCAGATAGTCATACAGCGTTATCAAATGTATTTATACGGATTAAGGACAAAAGAACGCCTTGCGGTAATTACTTTTTCCGTTTGGATAAGTTGGACTGCGTTTCTTTAGCAGATAATTCAGGGCTAACACCGTTAATTGAGGTTACTGGTGGGTATGTTGAACCCAGCGTCACTTATGAGCAGTTCATGAGTTTTCTTTTTCAGGTATTTGATGACGTATCAAACGGTGATAACAGCATCAGAATTTATGAGTTGATGGTTGATGAAGAAACCGTGCGAGATGTTCCACCTCGCACAAGAAAAACGATAACGCCGCAGTGATGGATTATTTGAACCATTTACTGGATGGGTGAATGTCACCAATGTGGTGCGTTTCCTCGAAAGATTTTGAGAAGTGCATACCGGGGATAGTGACATCGGCTTGATCCAGAATAGGAGCGTCGATAATGGCATTAATAAAAAACTGGGCACTTTGCTTTGCTAATTCTAATGAGTCAAAGCCATTACCTGAACTTTCGGTAACTTTAGACAGTTGTCCATTTTTTGAGATAAATAATTCCCAGCCCCATAGCGATTCATGCTGTTTTAAAGAAATAACTACAGATGGACAGTTTTCTGTATCGCCAGAATTAATATCGTCACCAGCCTTAATAAAAATTGGCGATTCCATAAGGCCTACAAAGTTCTCAAGGTCATCAATGGCTTTAGGTCTTGTTTCAAATAGTTGACTTTCAAAGAGGGGGGAACCATCGGAAAGTACCCAGTGTGATCCGTGGTCTTTTTTAAAAAACACATTGAATTTCATTACAACTCCTTCTGTGTTGGTGATTGTTATGCCTGATTCACTGCTCAAAGTTACACAGGCATAGCGATGTTATCACAGGAAACACGCGCCGGGCGTGGGGTTATATCCCGGCATCTTTTCAATATGACGGAGATCAACATGGACTTAACACAGTGCCCTTCACTCGCCAGCCTGCTCACCCACGGCCAGCAGATCACCCACCGTCAGCATCAACGCGGCTGGATTGAAACCCCGGACGGGCGGTTCTTCCAGCCTAAAGCGGCAGATGTTCAATTTGTTAAAAACTGCCGTGTACCGTTTATGTCGCGCCCGCGTAATAAGCGCCGCTGGTTTTCCCGCTTAATGGGCATCTTTGCGTAGTTCGGGGATGTGGTTATGTTGATGGATAAGACAGGACAACAGCCAGGCCGCCGCCAGTTCTTAGAGCAACGGGCGCGGCTGCAAGCCAGTTTGAACGCCTCACGCGTGAATGACACTGCAACCCGTTTTAACCGCCTGGATGATGCCTGCAAAAAGGTGATTTTCATCCTGGCAAACGATGCGTCCAGATACATAGCCGGAATGCCGAAGCTGACCGCCAAGCAGTTGGGTTGCACTTACGAAAATCTAACCGAAAAGGAGCAAACGTGCCTTTTGATGGGCATTAAGCGCCTTTCCGAACTTGCAGCATCAATGCCGTGGGAATTTGAGGACTACGCCGCACCACGCGCCGAAATTCAGGCGATACGCGACAAACCACCCGCGCCAGATAACGCAGTCAATTAACAACTAACTACCCATAAAAAAGAAACAGGCGCTAACGCGTCGGGCTTCTTGCACCCTGGAGAAAGTAAAAATGATTCGATCTCTCGTTAAATGGCCCGGTGGTAAAGGCCGCGTTATGCCTGATTTGCTGCCGATTCTGCCGAAAGCCGATTGCCTGGTGGAACCGTTTGTCGGCGGTGCTTCTGTTTTCCTCAATACTGAATATCGCCGTTATATCCTGGGTGATATCAACCCAGATTTAATTAACCTGTATCGCCAGATAACCCGCTGGCCTGATGCGGTGATCGACGCTGCTCGCCCGCTGTTTAAAGTGTACGGCGATAAAGACGGCTATAAGTGGATCCGCGATGATTTCAACGCTCGCGCCCATGACCTTCTGTCATCGTGCAATGTGTTTGAGGATGGACCGGACACGGGCAAGATTCTTCGTGCAGCACAATTTCTTTACCTGAACCGTCACGGATATAACGGCGTAGTACGCTACAACCAACAGGGTGGATATAACGTTCCCTTTGGTAGACACAAAACCCCGCCTTACTTCCCGGAAGAACAGATCCGTTTATTCTCTGAAAAAGCTAATGACACGAAAGCCATTTTCGTGTGCTGCGATTTCCAGAGTACGTTAAAAATCATGATTGGTAGTGACGCGGTTATCTACTGCGATCCGCCATACCTGCCAGCAAGCGACACCGCTAATTTCACCCAATACCACACCGCCCCGTTTGGCATTAAAGAGCATCGCCAGTTATCTGCAGCCCTGCTGGATATTAACCGCCTTACTGGTTCGCCGGTGATCCTGTCCAATAGCGACACCCCAGCCACCCGCGAGATTTATCGCGCTTTCAACTTCCAGGAAATCAGCGTTAACCGTTCTGTCAGTGCGAACGCCATTACCAGAGGGGCCGCCAGTGAAGTGATTGGCGTCCTGAAAGTGTGTAGCGGCTGCGGTCGTGCCGGTGGTGGCTGTTGTCCTGACTGCGGCCCGGTAATGGGGAACGCGACCTACAACGAAATGCTGGCATCTGCTGCGGCCAATGGCGTGGAGGCTTTTTAATGGCAACCCGTATCGATGCAACCCAATCCGAATTTACCCGCGGTGCGCTGGCTGCGCTTAACGAAGCTAAAACTATTGCGCTTGCCCATGCGACGTTAGCGGGCGTTCTGGCTGGGCCTGACGTGGCTAATACATTGCTGATTTCTTTCAATACGTTATTAGACCCGCTAATCGAAAAGCATTCGCGCAAAGAGGAGGCATAACATGCAGGCCATCAATCCTCTTTGTTTTGCTGCCGATTCTATCAACGTAGGGTCAATTTCCGGTGGGAAAGACTCAACGGCGACATGGTTATGGGCCATTGAGCACGACATTCAGCCGCTTGCGGTGTTCGCTGACACTGGTCACGAACACCCAAAAACATTGGATTATCTGGACTATCTGGAAACGAAGTTTTACCCCATTCGCCGCATTAAAGCTGATTTCACAGCGCGGATTATGGCTAAGAGAGAGTTTGTAAAAAAAGTCTGGCCGACAACCCTTGTAGTTGAGTGCGGCATGACAGACAGCGAGGCTGACAGGGCAATAAAACGCGCGTTGGAATGCCTTGTTCCTACCGGTATTCCGTTTCTTGATCTTTGCCTATGGAAAGGGCGTTTCCCGTCATCACAACGCCGCTTTTGTACCACTGAGTTAAAGCACCTTCCCGTTCGGGATCAGGTGATATTCCCGTTACTGGATGAATATAGCGAGGTTATCAACTGGTTGGGGGTTCGTGCGCAGGAGTCACCGGAACGAGCACAACAGCCTGTCTGGGAAGAGGATGCAGGCGAAGTACGCGGGTTGAATGTCTATCGTCCGATCCATGCCTGGACACATGACGAAGTATTCGCAATTGCTCGTCGCCATGGCATCAAACCAAATCCTTTGTATCAGGAAGGTTTTTCACGCGTGGGCTGCTTTCCTTGCGTTCAATGCAACAAAAGCGAGCTGGGGAATGCCTTCCTGCGCCATCCAGAAGAGTTGAGCAGGGTTGCTGAATGGGAGCGTCTTGTTTCGGCATGCTCCCGCCGTGGTAATTCCACATTCTGTATTTCTACTCTCGATCCGGTCAGGGCTGAGAAAGACGGTAGCAAAGTGACAGTAGATAAATACGGCATCTTCTCTTATCAGGACTGGGCGTTAACCAGCAGGGGGGGGCGTCAGTTCGATCTGATTACCGCGATGACCGATATAACAGCATGTTCAAGCATTTATGCGGGGGTGTGTGAATGATCATACGTCCGAACGTTTACCGCATAAAAAAAATTGAACGCAGTTTCAATGGTCGTTTCTGGCTTGTCTATGTTGATGTTATCTGTTGTGGCTGTATTGCTCCAAAAGTCCTTATTTGTGATTCCGAGGCTAAAGCTAAGGGAGTCAAAGTAGGTGACGAAGTATGACGGATTTCGCCTGGCCCTGGAACGCTCCGCGCCAAGCTGTTGGCCTGTACACCTACGAACCGAAAAAAATCGCCCCGCTTGCCGGGGCGGTGGCGCATCATCCTGCCGTAAAAAAACACATCAATCACATCTTCAAACGCGCCGGTTACAACCCTGACGACGTTCGCGAACGTAACGCGCTGATCCAGGCGCTGGACAGGTACGAACCGTGCGGCCTGCCACTGGCCGCCAAACAAAATATCATTCGGCAGGAAATGGAAGCCGCCAAAGCTACGGCGGCAGCCTGGGCCAATACGCCGGAAGGTGTCGAAGCGCGTTTATTATCAGAGCCGTTCTTCATTCGTGAGGTCTGGCGTAAAAAAATTGAGTGGTTACGGGTCAACCGTGAAACCAGACACACCAATGATTTTCTTATGGGGACCGTGAAAAAATCATTGCTGCGTCTTGATGTTGTGCGCACAAGGCAAGGTGTTTCGCCTGATCTCACCGGCGAACTGGCCGCGTACTGGTTCGGGCGCTGGCAACGGCTGGCCGATTTCACCAAGCGGGAGGCATTAAGCGCCGCTAATGAGATCGCCAGCCGCATGGCTGAAATGCTGGGGACGGAATGCGAAGCCTTGGGACGGAATGTTTCAGACATGAACGTCGAAGAACTGGACTGGCTTTATTGCCACCTGGGCCGCGAAATGCTGGCGCTTCGCATTGTGCCGCCTGCATGGTATGCGCCGTGGGAACGCGAGCGCATATGCACAGCCATTTTGCGTATGGCTTCGCCTGACTGGTGGGGGCGCAAAATCTGGCGCCTGCGTTGTGACTGGCGCGAAAACCAGCTGCGTGCTGTTGGTGCGGTAAATAAAAAAGCGCATCCGTATATCAGCGCATCAAGCCTGATGGAATGGCAGGAACAGCGACGTAAAAACCGTAATTTCTTCAAAAGTCATGAACTGGTAGACGAAGACGGCAACGTTTCGTCGCTTGAGGACATGATTAACAAATCCACGTCTAACCCTGCAATTCGTCGTCATGAGCTTATGGCCCGTATGGCTGGCGTGGAGCTTGTCGCCCAGAGTCGTGGCGATGTTGGCATCTTCCTGACCATCACCTGCCCGTCGAAATATCACGGCAATATTGCGTCAGGCCACCATAACGCAAAATGGAACTACGACACGGTTGCACAGGCGCAACGCTATTTATGCCGTGTATGGAACCGGGCAACCGCCAAACTGAAACGCGAAGATTTGCGCCCTTATGGCTTCCGCGTCGCCGAACCGCATCACGATGGGACACCACACTGGCACGCGTTGCTATTTATGCCACAAGAGCAGGTTAAAGCCACGGTTGCGATCCTTCGCGCCTACTTCATTGCGGAAGACCGCGACGAGCTGGGCCGCAATACCGGTGCTCGTTTCAAGTCAAAAAAAATGGACCCACGGAAAGGGTCAGCAACGGCGTATATCGCCAAATACATTTCGAAGAATATCGACGGTCACGCGCTGGCCGGTGAACTGGACGACGAAAGCGGCAAGCCGCTGAATGAAACAGCCAAATATGCAATGGCATGGGCGTCACTTCACCGCATCCGCCAGTTTCAGCCCATCGGACAGCCGCCCATATCGGTTTACCGTGAGCTGCGCAAACTGAGCAATCAGATCACGACCCGCCAGAAAATTGACAATACCTTCAAGCGCGGTGCGCCGTTGCTTGTGGATCCTGCAATGGATGCGGTTTGCGCCGCTGCCGATGTCGGGTGCTTTGCTACCTATATCATCCGCCAGGGTGGTGTTTTGATCCCGCGTGAAAACTATGTCGTCCGTCTGGCCTATCAGCCAGCTGATGAAATGAATGCTTATTGTGAGATCCCCGAAAAGGTTTTCGGGGTCTGGTCGCCGCGTCTGGGTGATGCCTCCCGTATTTGCACCCGTCTGGTTAAGTGGAAAATCCGCGCCAAATCCAAAGCTACCACTGAGGCCAAAAACGGCCCTGGTTTGGGGGTTGACCTTTTGCCGTCGCCAACCGGCGACGCTTGGAGTTCTGTCAATAACTCTACGGAAGACGAAAAAATCACCGACTTTTCATCTGAAGACGAGGTAAGGACAGAAAATTCAGATGATGAAATATTCGATTTTGACAGCATGACCGATTCCCAGCGTCGCAAATTGTGGAAACGGCTTCGTCAAGCACCGCCGACACGTCGGAACGTCGATCCCCCATATCACCCAGGCAGTGATTTAGATGTAGCCTGGCAGGCTGCCGCACAGAAATTAGAGTCCAGACGTATGGCTGAGGATGCCCGGCGCACTGAGCTGGCCCCGGTAATCACCGAACTAATGCTAGAGGCGAATATTTACGGGCTGGAACTTAGCGAAGCGCTGGCAGCGTCTTTGCTGGCTGGGGCCAGCCTAAATGACGGGGAAAGGATTCATCGGGCTAATTCCTGTGGGGTGCTTATCACCCATCGACAACTAAGTGATTCTGAGAAAGTCGGCAGATTGTGGGAGCGACTGCGGAATAACCACGGCATTGATACTGAAAAGCTGCGGTTAGACCCGTTCGGGGAATATCAAAAATTGATTGAGGTGGTGAAGGGCTAACCGCAAACAGATGACATCAATCGCGAGGGGCGACACAACTCGTTGCGCCGGTTCGAGCGATTTTGCGGGCTGTAAAGAGCCCGCAAAAAATTGTTATTAATTGATATCAAACCCTTCAACGGTTTCAAACATGTTTTCTAAAATTGGTACTCTTCTTCCATAGTAACTTTGTATGTCTGAAAAACGCTTGTTAACGTCGGCTTTTTGTAGTTCTTCATCTGACATGTAGTGATATTGTAACAAATGGTCTATCCAGTAAATTTCAGAAACAAATTCTGCGTGGGTGTTATTCACTGAAAGCTTAGGTAGTATTTCATGAAGTTCGTATTTCTTGTATATGATATTGGATAACATTTCAGAATCATGAACTTTGAGGAAAGCAACTAACCCCATAGCTACTTTAAACGCATCAGCGGTAAAATTGTTTATTTTATTTGGATTGGCAATAACTGCAAATACTGAGTAACAACGCTCAGCTTCACGTAATGAACAACCATTAACATCCAGCAAATAAGCTAGGGTATTTACAAGTGGGCCGTTTCGGACAAATAAGTTGTTACCACTATCTATCGTAAGTAGGTGTTTTTTTATTGTTGAGTGGTGATGATAATTGAACTCAGTTTGAGATAGACAACTTATCTTTGGAAGAGAAAACCAGTAATGGACAAATTTATTAAGGTACAATCTGGAGTTAATATTCCCATAGCGACACTCAATGCTCTTTTCAAATTGTTCGCGATTGACTACTAATAAAAATATCACTCCTTCGACAGAAAAAATATGTTTGATTTTTTCTAATAAATCTAAAGAAAAGTCGGGGCGGGCGCGATCCAGTTCATCAATTATGAAAAATATCTTTTTACCACTTTGCTTACATATTTGAGTTAATAATTTACCGAAATGTTCTATGGTTGCTATTTCATTTTCACTATTTTTTATTTTTCCCTCTATATATTCCTCAACTGGAGAAGATATAGAGTCAGTTATCACATCGCTAGCTTTTTCAAGAACCGTTCCGGATAGTAGCCCTCCAGATAGAGTATTGATTGCAAATTTAGCACTGTTTATCGCAAATGAAGCGCCTATTTTTTTACCAGCACTTAATAATTCCTCGCATAATGTTTTTAATTTTCCATTTTCTTTACTTATAAGGGAATATATGCTTGATGTTAATGCGACAAATGGGTCTGATTGATAATCACTTTTGAACGCATCAAAGTATATGACATCAAAATCATCTGAATGATTTTTGTTTATCTCTGATTCCATCATCCTTACAAATGAAGTTTTTCCATTGCCCCATTTATCATCTAGCGCTAAAACTAAACTTTTATCAGGTGCGTTGGTAGCAACTCGCATAATAGTATCGTGTAGTTTCTTTCTGTCAAAAATATCGTCATTCTCGGAAAAACCATCAGAAAAGGATTTGATTGGAGCAGTTAATCGCATATCTATGTTCCTTTGATATTAAGGCAAAATGCACCATAAATGTAACAAAATAGCGAGTAACATTACATAACTCATAATGTAAAAACTCGCTTTTTGCAGGGTTTTTTTATGCTTATTGTCCGTTGAGGAGATCCAATGCAAATTGTCGTTCTTCCGGCTTGAGCTGGTCAATCAGAAATTTAACCAGCTTGTTGCCGGTCAGCCCGCTGGGGCTGAGGGTATGTGAAAACTCAACGCTATAAACAAATGTATGACCACATTCCACTTTCGTGCAGCCACAGTATAAAGACGCCAGTTTTTTATCTTTCCAGTCTGATTTGCGAATGATGGCCGGTGAGCCGCATTCAGGACATTTAATTTTAAAAACTCGCATGTTCACCATCCCGCACGCCATTGCTAACAATGGGGATGATTTTAACTTAACTGCGCTCATTTTTCGCCCTTTTCGGTGGTAATTGCCGGGATATCCACGTCAAAAACCAGGTGCAAGTGTGCGGGGATCTCCGGGTCATTGTTGACGCCGTTCATTAGCTTGCGCTGCAAGGGGATAACTTCATCCTTGCGATAGGTTGTGCGGGCGGTTTCAGGGTTGCCCATTACCGCGCCATTGGTCGGGATGATTCCTGCCAGACCTGCGGGGAAACGGTGAGCGGTAAAGATATCCTGTGCGGTGATCCCTTTGATGTTGGCAAATTCGTCCTTTGCGCTGACTTCGCCCACCGGCAGGATTTTAACCCCTTCCGGGTCGCCCTTCGGGATGTTGATAAACATATTTCGGAAGTTACCCAGCCCTTTGGACTGGGCGATCTTCTCTTTGATTTCGTTTTCCATTTCCAGCGTAAGATTGGGATCGCTGGTATAGAGAATAAAGCCCATGTGCGCCCCGTTGTTGTAGTAACGGCGTCGGAAGATGGTTGCCTCACTGTTGAGTAACACCGAATGGATGCCGCCAATATAGTCAGGCAGACCATACACCTGCTGGCGCGGGTCGTACATTTTAAAAAAGACGATGTCTTCCGGGTCATAGATAAGCGCTGGCCCTTCCTGCAGAACAGCAAACGAGCCGTCTTTCCGGCAGCGCAGATACAGTGACGGCAGCGGCAGCAAGTCGATCACTTCCCCGAATACGTTACGAATTTTCAGGATAGCGACGTCACCAAACAGCAGGTAATCAAAGACAGCCTGTTCGACCTGGTCAGGTGTCAGGCCGCCGCCGATATAGCCACCGGCCACCATATTGCGCCGCGCATACAGTACCCCACCGTGCTGGCCGTTAAGGTTCGGCAACTGGGCCAGCGCCAGGCGATCAATCGGGAGTCGCCAGTGGTCATACTCATTGTCATACCAGATATTGTGATAATCAGTGCCGGTCGTCAGGATGGGTTCTGGTTCGCCAAAGGTGATCACGCTTCCGCGCCCTGGCGTGAAGGTTTCAACCTTGTTGCCGGTGATGGACCTGAATTTTTTATTATTACGCTGTTTCTTTGTCATGCTGCTTTCCCAAAGTACCAGCCCGATGGGCGGTCATATTCGTGATCGATAGGTTCGTTAATTACGGCGTGCGAGATAGCGAAGAAAACATCTGCATGGCCGGTCGCGTCTGAACGTTCGGCAACAAACGTCAGCGCGTTGCCGCTGTTGGTTGTCGTGCGCCGGATAGCCATAAAGCTGGCCGGAATTTCGACGCGCTCCTTGTTCGTTTCGTCTACGGCGTCTTTTGCCCATTCGATGCGCTTACGCTCGACAACGTCGATCATCTTCATCACCAGGCGGTTTTTGCTTTCGACGCTGTAAAGAATTGGTGTGGCTTCGCGTGGCGCAAATTTGCTGACAAGGTCATAAACGCCTTTACCTATGCCGGTTGTATCGATCCCGATGTAAGTGATGTTAAAGCGGCGCATAAGCTGCTTTATCTGGTCGGCCTGCCAGCTGAAGTTAAAGCCCTGCCATTGCCAGACGGCCAGCACGCGGAAGCGCTCACCGTCCTCTATGGGGGGCGCGATTAACACAAATGTTGAGTTGTCGCCGGAGCGCGACGGGTCAAAACCTGCCCATACTTCGCGATTGCCGAAGGGCCGCGCAGCGGTCAGATCAAAGTCGCCCCAGGTGGCCCGGTCCACTTCACAGCCGACAAGCGCGGAGAACTTGAAAACCGCGTCCTTACTGTCAACAAACTGGCACATGTAGAGCATGGCGAACGCGGTCGGGCTGTATTTGTTGCGCAGCCGTTCAATATCGACAAGCGCACCGAGGCCACCTTCGATAGCGTCTTCCATCGTGATGATGTAGCGCCAGATCTGATCCGGGCAGAGAATGCCCTGGCGCATTTCGCTTTCGTTCGGGAACTTCACCCCTTTGCGTTTCGGGTCGTCCCCGCGCCAGGCTTCGCCAGTCCAGACCGGGTAAGCCTGGTGCGTTTTCGCGCTGGGCGTCGAAAAGTAGGTCGTGCGGTATTTGTTATGCGTTGCCATTGCGCTGGCAACTTCGTGCAGGCGCGTGAATTTCGGGATCCAGAAAACCTCATCGCCATACAGGTGGCCGTTAAAGCCCTGTGCTGTGCTGGCGTTCGTGGACAAAAAGCGCAATATTGCGCCGTTACTGAGGCGGATATTTTTACCCGTCAGCGTCACGCCGAAATGGTTCTGGGCGATCTGGACGATGTATTCGCGGAAGATTTCCGACTGAGAGCGGCTTGCAGAGAAAAAGACCTGGTTATCACCGGTAATGACGGCGTCTTCGAATGCTTCCCAGGCGAAATAATAGGTCATACCCACCTGGCGGCTTTTCAGAATGAAGCGCCAGTCTTCGCCTTTATGTTCGCGGCAGTGCAGCTGGTACTCGAAGAGATGTTCCCGCGCCCAGGTGTCGAGCATTTCCGCTGTAATACCGGAAACGTCGTTTTTCTTATACCGGCGCTTTCTTTCCCCAGGTTCCCCGCCTGCGCTGCTGAGGCAGTACCCTTCACCATCATAAGCCGCTTTCTGGGCCTGAATTTCTGCCAGCTTTTCGGCGTGCTTGTTGCGCTGCGCCATGAGTTTCACATGGTGAGCAATCAGATCGCGCAGTTCTTCCAGTTCAAGCGCGGTTTTTTTCTCGCGGCGGGAGAGCTGGTCGATACGGCGGGCGATGACATTTTCCACCGATTCAACAGGCAGCAGTGATGCCCACTTCCCGACGTCAGCCCAGTGGTAAATTGTACGCGGTGGAATATTAAGTTCCTGCGCAATATCTTTCGGCGTCCAGCTTTTTATGTAAAGCGTGCGGGCCGCTTCTTTTAATTCATCGGAATATTTAGCCATGCGGCTATTATGGCGGGATTATTTTGCAGAATTGATAATTAAATATCGGTAAAAAGTGGCTAACCATTTATAACCGAATACATAAGAAATAAAGCGGTCGCGCTGTTTTAATCAATTCGCAATACTGACCACCACAAACGAATCATTGTTATTTAAATTCATTATTAAAGGTCAGTTATGCCGCAATCTCATTACCGCACGGATTGGCTATGTATTGCCACATCTGGACAGGCTGTGGACGGTCGCACCATTGAACCGCAATGGTTGATTGATGCGGCAGAAACCTATTCCCGCAAAACCTACACCGCCATGATTTGGCCGCACCACCCGCAATACGATATCAGTGAGCGTGAATTTACCTGCAACCTGGGGGAAGTGGACGCGCTGAAAGTGGAAACGGAAGGTGACGTCACGAAGTTATATGCCCAGTTAATCCCGAATCAATTTTTAATTGATGCCAACCGTATGGGGCAAAAGTTATTTACGTCAGCCGAGTTTGTCACTGATTTTGCAGGAAGCGGTCGTGAATATCTTTTCGGGCTGGCCGTGACAGATATTCCGGCAAGTCTGGGAACGGAAAAACTTAAATTCGTTTTAGCCGGTGAAGAAAAGGACGCCGAGCGCGGGAGTCTGGAAACATTCAGTTTAGGAAAATTACAGACAAGTAAACCAGATAAAAAAAATTCTTTCTGGTCGCGTTTATTTTCGGCCAGCAAAGATTTTACGCCACCCCCAGAGCCAAACACTGACAAGCCCACCGAGGGCGACGGAGAAAAAATGGAAGAATTAAAAGCGCTCATTCAGCAAATGCTGGATCTGCTTAAAAGCGGTAAAGACGCCGCAGCGGGTGACGCCGACACGGTTGATACACCGGAACAGGCCGCCGATGTTGTGGCAGATGTTGCTGCCCAGATCGCTGATGCTGCCGACGAGGTGGCCGAGCTGGCGCAGGACGTTATCGAAAACCCGGAAGACGAAGTCAAAGCGGAAGAATTCAGCGCAGCCAAAGCTAACCTGGCAAAAGTCATGAAGTCATTCAATGTGACGCCAGCGAAACGCCCACGCGCCAGCCGTCGCCGTGACTTTTCCGCCCGCCGCCAGCCAGCTGGCAACCAGATGGACAACCTTACCACGCAGCTGACTACCGTCCTGACCAAGTTGTCAGCGATGGAAAACGGCAATACGCGCCGCCCTGGCAGTGCGCCAGGCGGAAGCAAAGAACCGTTTGAATTCATGTAATCGCCAACTTTTTCAGGAATAAAAGATTATGCAATTAACCCCTAAAGCAGAGCAGATGCTGCGTAAGTTTGCCGCAGGCCTGGCGAAAGCTAACGGCCAGGTAGACACGTCGCGCTACTTCTCGCTGACCAATCCAAAAGAAACCCAGCTGCGCAATGCCCTGCTGCAAAGTTCTGAGTTCCTGCGCCTGCTGCCTAACGTGCTGGATGTGGACCAGATCACCGGCCAGGTGGTCAGCACCGGTAAACCCGGTATTTACACCGGACGTAAAAAAGACGGTCGTTTCTCTCGCGCCCTGGGCGTGTCCGGTAACGAGTACAAACTGGTAGAAACGGATTCCGGTTCGTATCTGCCTTACTCCCTGCTGGTTGCCTGGGCGAACGCGGGCAGCGAAGAGGAGTTTTTCCTGCGTATTCAGGCATTCAGTAACGAATCTTTCGCGCTGGACATGTTACGCGTGGCGTTCAACGGTACGAGTGTTGCAGAAGACACCGACCCGGAAGCCAACCCGAACGGCGAAGACGTCAACATCGGCTGGCACAAAATCGTTAAAGACCGTTCATCTGAGCAGATTATTTCTGATGCCGTCACTATCGGTGCGTCAGGGGCTGACTTTATTGGTCTGGATGCGGCAGTCACAGACCTGGTGCATACCTGTATTTATGAGCCATTCCGCAATGACCCGCGCCTGGTTGTGCTGGCTTCCGCCGACCTTATCGGCAACGACGCCACCACGATGATGAATAAGATTGATCGCCCGACTGAGAAAGTCGCCGCGCAGCTTATTGGGCGCCAGATTGCTGGCCGTACCGTGTACACCCCGCCATTTATGCCTGAGGGGCGCCTTATCGTCACTACGCTGGACAACCTGCATATCTACACCCAGCAGGGTACACGTAAGCGTAAAGCGGAATGGAACGACGACCGCAAGCGCTTCGAGAATAACTATCTGCGCATGGAAGGTTACGGCGTCGAGCATGACGAGCTGTATGCGGCATTCGACAAAATCACCCTTGCGACCGGCGAAGTTGCACCGGGAGGGGGCGCGTAAAAATGGCAATGACCCCGTGTCAGCGACATCGAGCACGCATGAAAGCCGCAAAGGCGCTGGATAAGTGCGAAGCCCTGACGGCATCGCCGGTCAGCTTTCACATTCAAATGCTGGAACTGGAAAAGGATGTTGAACGGCTTCGCAGTCTGACACGCGCAGACCGTATGGACATGAAGCGCGATGTTCTTCTGCCGCGCTGGATGCCGACCGTTGAAGCATACCTCGCCGGTGATGCCCGCTTTGCCAATCCGGCCCTGGTTTACTGCGTGATCTGGTTGTTCGATACGGGGGAAATGGGCAAGGCGCTGGACTGGGCTGACGTGGCTATCAGTGAGAGCCAGGCCACGCCGGAGAACTTCAAAAGCAACCTGCCCGCCTTTGTGGCCGACACGGTGCTGGAGTGGGCGATCATGCAGGCGGAAGCCGGTCACAGCATCGAACCCTATTTCAGCCGCACGTTTGAAAACATCCGCGAAAAGTGGCGTTTGCACGAAGACATTAACGCGAAGTGGTTCAAGTTCGCCGGTCTTTACCTGCTGCGCGACGAGAAGGGGCAGCCGCGTGCCACTGCCGTGGATGATGTGAATACGCTGGAACAGGCCGACGCCCTTTTGGCCCAGGCGGCGGCGTATAACAAAAACGTCGGAGTTAAGACCATGCGCGAAAAAATCCGCGCCCGGATTAACGGCCTGACCCAGCTTTAACGACTCCCGCAAGCCGGGACGGGCGCGGGGGAGGCATCAACCATGCGGTTGTTGGCCGTGGAACCCGTTAGCCCGTTTCTATTGCAAAACCGAGGTGTGTCAATGAGTGGCCCAAGTTTCAGTATCAGCGGTAAGCCAGTGACGGTGACGCCAACTGCGATCACCAACGGCGTGACATTCTGGCCCGATCTCGATCTGGCCGAGTTTCAGAAGGTGCGCACGCTGCCCGCTGATCTGCCGCCAGAAACCGCAGGCGTGGCCCTGCTGGCTGCTATTGCGGAGGTAAACGACGCGCTGGCCGACGTGGTGACGTACTGGAACGCGAAAGCCTGCGAGCGGGCCGCAGATGTACCGGGTGCAAAGATGGGCGCCGAAACCCAGTTAACAGCCCAGTACAAAAAAGCGGTCTACGCCCGCGCAAAGGCCGATTTACTGGGGGAGTTCGCCACCATCGGGCGGCGTGAATCGCATCCGGGGCAGGAAAGCCAGGACACCCGCGCCAGCCTGCTGGCCGAGGCGGCCAACGTGATGCGAAACATGCTGCGGCAACCACGCGTAGGGGTGCATCTGATATGAGCCAGCTTGAAAGCCTGACGGCGTTTATTACGGCAAATCTGCCGCCTGATGCCATGCAGATGTTTTCCAGTTCAATGGAGGATTGCGAGCTGGTACGCAACGCCAAAGCGCTGGGGAACAACCAGCGCCGGATCGGAGTGCTGACTTACACCGCCCGTTTGTCGTGGGATGACTTCCCCTACCGCAAATATTCGCCGGGGCTGATTTATGCCCTGGTGCTGGCCTGGGTGGATGAGTTCGCCAACGAGCTGCGCGACGAGCTGAAGTTAGCCGATCCCACCGTGGACCCGGAGTTCGACGACGAAGGGTCATGCATTCTGGATGTGGTTGTCCCGCTGGTTGATCCGCTGGTCCTGCGTGAAGTGGAAAAAGGGCCAATCCCTTTCAAGGGCAAGAAATGGGACATCGTAAACCCCGAAATCTGGGAGGCGTCGCAACTGGAATTTATTGTCCAGCGTGGTGACGCGTCGTGATCCGTGGGGAGCTGAACCAACAACAGCTAAAGCAGATGCGGGAAACGCTGGCAAAAGCTGACCTTCCCCCGCGTAAGCGCCAGCGCCTTTTATGGCGTATTGCAAAGCTGGGCATTGTCGCAGCGGCAAAACGTCACCAGCGCCAGCAGGCGGCCCCGGACGGTACGCCGTGGGAGCCGCGCAAGCGTGGCAAAGGGAAGATGTTAAAAGGGCTGCCCAAACTGCTGGCCGTGCGCGAAATGCCGGAGATTCAGGGGGTAAGAATTTACCTCAAGGGCGGGAACTACCGGAACGGGACGAAGCCCATTGCGGCGGGTCTGGTCGGTGCGGTCCAGCAGGACGGCGCAAGGATCCAGATGAAAGCCAGTAACGCCCCGCGCAAGCCGCAGGCTGACAAGCCCGCGCTACCGAGACAGGCCAAGCGCCTGCGGGCGCTGGGCTACAAAACCCGCAAGGGCAAGCGCTGGGTTAAGCCGTCCAGCAAGCAAATCATGGAAACCATGAGCATGGCCCAGGCGGGATTACTGATTCGAAAACTGAAAGGCACTCCCTCAAAACGCACATGGACCATTGATATTCCGGGGCGCGTTTTTCTGGGGGTGAGCAACGACGAATTTAACCAAATTATTGCGCGGCAAATGCAGGCAATCGGCTTCGGCTGGGACGTCAACGCGCAGCAAATCAGGGGGTAAAAATGACCTGGCCTACAGTCAACGTCAGTCAGAAAAACCGCTTCAACGGCACAACGAACGACGTCGAGCGCGTCATCCTCTTTGTGGGTTACGGCGACACTAACATCGGGAAAACCCAGTCGCTGAATACCGGCAGCGATCTGGATAAAGCCCTGGGCGACAAAGACAGCCCGTTAAAAAATATGGTAGCCGCAGCGGCCAATAACGCCGGTCAGAACTGGTTTGCTTACGTGCATGTGCTGGCAGAGCCAGACAAGGACGCCGAGGGCTACAAACCAGACGAAGACTGGATGAACGCGGTCAAACAGGCCCAGAGCGTGGCATCCGTGGAAGGGGTTGTCCTGGCATTTGATACCGCCGACGCGGCCACCATTAACCGCGCAACGGAAATGCGCGTCACCTTACAGGCCAGTTTTGGGCGTTTTATCTGGTTTGCCCTTGCTGGGGGCGGGCCGGAAAAGGACGAAGCGTGGAGCGACTATGTGACGCGCCTGGCAGCACTCCAGGACGGTATTGCATCGCCTGGGGTGCAACTGGTCCCGCGTCTGTGGGGCAACGAACCCGGCGTCCTGGTCGGTCGCTTGTGTAACCGTTCGGTGACGGTGGCAGACAGCCCAGCCCGCGTTGCAACCGGTGCAGTCACCGCGCTGGGGCGCGACGGCCTGCCGGTCGACGGGACGGGGGCCGAAATTGATCTGGCCGTGTTGCAGTCCTTGCAGGCGAACCGCTACAGCGTGCCGATGTGGTATCACGATTATGACGGCATCTACTGGGCTGACGGTCGCACCCTGGACGTTGAAGGCGGTGATTATCAGGTGATTGAAAACGTGCGCGTGGTTGATAAAGCCTCCCGCCGTGTCCGTCTGCGTGCAATCCCCAAAATTGCCGATCGTTCGCTGAACAGCACACCGGGCAGCATCGCCGCGCATGAAACCTATTTCGGCAAGCCGCTGCGCGAAATGGCGATTTCAACCCAGATCAATGGCGTCGAATTTCCGGGCGAAGTGAAACCACCAAAGGACGGTGACATCACCATCACCTGGACCAGTAACGAAGCGGTACAGATTTATCTTGTGGTTCGACCGTATGAGAGCGCGAAAGAAATCGGCGTCAGCATCGAACTGGACACCTCACTGGAGAGCTAATCAATGACTGAACGTATTAGCGGTGGATCATTCGATGTGAACTACGACGGCATCATGATTCACGTCGAAAACGCCACCGTCACCATTACGGACAACAGCGCGGTAGCACAAACCCGCGGCGTCCCTAACGGCCACACGAAAGGGTCAGTTTCGGCGGATGTGGAAATCGAAGTCGATTCCCAGAACTTTAAAAAGTTTACCGCCGTGGCCCGTTCGGCAGGTTCCTGGCGAGCCATTCCGGCAAAAGACTTTTTGTTCTATGCCAATGCCGGGGACGACGAAGAAAAAATCGAGGTGTTTGGCTGCGTACCTTCGTTGTCTGACATCGTCAACATCAACCCCAACGAGGCCAGCAAAACCACGAAGAAAATTAAATTCATGGTGACAAGCCCGGACTTTGTCGCGATTGACGGCGTGCCGTACCTGTCAGCCCGTGACACTCGCGATCTGAAAGGCTGACACGATGATGAACGGAGAAACGTCACTGCTTGAAAAACTGTTGCTTATCGGGGCCGTGATCGGTCTGGGGCAACTGATGGTCAGCAATGAGCGAATCACAACCCGTCTGCTGGTCGGGCGGATGATTCTGGGATCTGCGGTCGCACCGCTGGCCGCAATCCCGCTGCTGAAATTCCCCGATATGCCGGAACTGGTCGTCATTGGGCTGGCCTGCGCCCTGGGCATTCTGGGAAGTGCGTTTATTGAGGCGGGGTTAAAGCGCTGCCTGGACATGTATATCAAGCGATGGGGGAGCAAGCGCAATGAAACTGAGTGAAAAACAGCAACTTTTCACGGTGATGATCGCCAACCTGATTCATTTTGCAGAAGAAAAGGGCTATCGCCTGACGTTTGGCGAAGCGTACCGCACGCCAGAACAGGCCGCGCTTAACGCAAAAAAAGGGAGCGGCATTGCTAACAGCCTGCATACCCAGCGCCTGGCGGTGGATTTTAACCTGTTTGTTAATGGCGAGTACCAGACCGACAGCGCCGCCTATCGCCCCCTGGGCGAATACTGGGAATCCATCGGCGGATCGTGGGGTGGCCGTTTCAGTAAGCCGGACGGGAACCATTTCAGTCTTGAGCATAACGGGGTTCGCTGATGCGCAATTTGCTGGGTCTTTTGCTGATTCTGGTCGCTGCAATGTCAGCGGGCTGGCAGGCGCATGACTGGCACGACGCAAAGCTGCAACTCGCTGCCAGTGAAGCGGCAGAACAAACACGCCAGATTGTCGTTGAAGTAACGCAAAAGTCTGGCGAAGCGCTGGAAGCAAAACTCGCGGGGCTAAAAGCCAATGAAAGACACACGGAACGGGAAATCCGCACAGAAATCATTAAGCCGGTTTTTAGCAACGTTTGCGCTTCTGATGATTACGTCCGGTTGTTCAACGAAAGTGCAGATCAAGCCGAACGAGAATTATCAGGAAAACCAGCTGACACTTTGCCCGGTCACGCTGCCACGTCTGGCCGGACCGACCGGAAATGACTTTGACGCGGCGCTGACAGCCTACCGGCAGATGTATACCGACTGCGCCGCCCGACATAACGCCCTGGTGGGCAACATTCGACAACGTAAGGACTTAGCACAATGAGTAAACCGAAAAAAATTGCCATGACCGTGGCGGGCGTAAATCTGAGCTTTGAGCCGAATAAAACCGCGTTTAACAACCTGCTTAACGAAATGACCATGACCAATAAGGTTGCCCCTATGGTGACGTATCTGGGCCGCATTGTTGATGCCGAGTGTAAAGAGTCGCTCAACAAGCTGATGGAAGATTATCCGGGTTGTGAAATGCAGATCGTCGAGAAGGTTAACGAGATTTACTCCCCAAAACTTGAGATCGAAGTAAAAAACTGACGGCGCGGGTGGCGGCCATTCGCAAGAATGCGCTTGAGCAATACCTTGCCCTGCGCCGCTACTACCTCCCGCACGAAGCCGACGACGAAGAAAGCATCGCCCGCGCCCTGTGGCTGGACGAATATTTCGCCCAGACCCGCGCCAGCAAGACGGCGGAAGGGATAGCCATCGCATTTAACGGAAACTGATATGAGCCACCTGGATTTTACCCTGAGCCTGATCGATAAGCTGACGCGGCCATTAAAAACGGCCCAGTCTTCGCTGTCCGGCTTTGCTGAAAAATCGCAGGCGTCTTTTACAAAAATCGGGATCGGTGCGGCAGCTGTCTGGGGCGTGGCACAGTCCATCGCGGGCGTGGTGGGTCCGGCGTATGAGATGAACGCCGCACTTGCAGAAGTGGGTTCCAAAGGCGTGGCAGAGGATGCGCTGAAACGTCTGTCCGGCGAAGCCATGCGATTCAGTATGCGCTACGGCAAAGGGGCCGTTGATGTGGTCCGGTCAAGTTACGCGATGAAAGGCGCAATGGCGGGCCTGTCCGATATGGACCTGCCCCGCGTCACCATCGCGGCCAATACCCTGGCGGCAGGCGTCAAGGCCAGCGGCGAAGAGGCGGGCGAATACATCGGCGCAATGGCGTCACGTTTCAACGCAGAGTTGTCCAGTCTGGGCCATGTGCGTTTTGCCGAAGAACTGGCAGGAAAAACGGCGTACATGGTGCAAAACTTCGGCGTGAAAATGCAGACCATGCAGGAGCTTATCGAGGGGACGAAAAGCGCCGGTGCTGACTTTGGCGTCAGCCTGGATGAGCAGTTCGCCGTACTGGGTACGCTTTCGCGCACGCTGGGTACTGAGGCCAGCGGGATCTACGAGCAGTTTTTACGCAGCGCCCCGGCTGCCGCTGAAAAGCTGGGTATGAGCTTTGTCGATGCCACCGGCAAAATGCTGCCGATGGGTGACATTCTGCAAAAACTCCAGAGCAAATACGGGCAGAGCATTGAAGGGAACGTCAAGGCACAGCAGGCGCTGGACGCCGCGTTCGGTGGCGGTGCTGACGTTATCAAAAAGCTTTACGGCCAGCAGGATAAATTAAATCGCAGCATCACCGAGCTGGGCCGAAATGACGGGATGAAACGCGCCCAGGAAATGGCCGAACGAATGGCCGAGCCGTGGGAGCGTATCAAAGCGACATTCTTTGCCATTCGCGTGGCGATTGGTAACACGCTGATCCCTATCCTGTCGCCGCTGATGAACCGTATTGCCGACGTGGGGGCAAAATTTGCCCGCTGGCTTGATATGTTCCCGAATATTGCCCGCTGGCTGGGTTACATCACCCTGGGCGTGCTGTCCTTCGGGCTGGCCGGGGCGGCGGTCAATATCGTGATGGGGGTCTTTGGCTTCACCATGACGGGGCTGGCCGCAATCGCTAAGGTGCTGGGCGGTGCATGGAAACTCCTGTTATGGACGCTCAACCTGTTGCGTCCGTCCCTGCTGACAACCCGCATTGGTCTGGCCGCATTGTGGATCCAGTCAAAATTGCTGGCGCTGTGGACGGGTGTCTGCCGCATCGCGCTTGCTGCATGGAATATCGCGTTAAAGGCCGGGGCTATTGCCATGCGGGTTTACGGTGCGGCGACCATGTTTGCTGGGGCTGCAATGCAATTCCTGATGAGTCCGATAACCCTGATTATTGCCGGGCTGGCGCTTCTGGCCGTGGGGGTCTGGTACGTCGTCACCCACTGGGAAGAACTGGCGGAAGCGATCATGAATACGGCGGCTTTTGCCTGGGTGATGTCCGTCGCTGAACAGGTGGGCCAGGTGTTTGCGCGGGTCTGGCAGTCCATCACTGACGGCTGGGCCGCGGTGGTTGATTTCTTTGCCGGTCTTTCTCCGCTTGCCACCTTTGAAGGGTTCGCACAGACCATCGGCGGGGTATTCAGCAAACTTTTTGACGTCCTCAAAAATACCTTTGCGTCTACCTATAACTGGATTGTTGAGAAGCTAAACAAGATCCCCGGCGTCAACATCGACCTGAAAACCGTTTCGCCACCGGCAGCGGCTGCCGTTCCGGCAAACGCGGTCATTCCTGACAGTGCTGCAGGTTCGTCGAAGCTGAACAGCCCGTCCGTGCTGACGGGGAACCGAATCAATGCAGACATCCCACGCGGCGGCCTGATGAGTCAGGTTAAAACCGACAGCAAAACCGCTGTGGATAACCGTAAATCGTGGGGCGACACCTACATCAACGCCCCCAATGGAATCACCCCGGCCCAGCTGGCTGAATGGCAGGAGCTTAACGCAGGATGAGTACCGAACCGTTATACATCGACCTTTTGATCACTGACGGCGATTTCACGCTGGACAGCGGCAACGAGCCGCGCCGTTGCGATAACCGCGACAGCATCACCCAGGACATTATTCACAGCATTCTGGAAAGCGGTATCACCACCCGCCTGATCGGTGAGCGCAGCCCGACAATGCGCGGTGACGTGCTGACGCAACTGTCCTTACTGGTGGAAAGCGACGAACGTCTGGTCCCCGGCACCATAGTGATCACCGAAGAAACCCTTTCGCGGTTGTATGTCACGGCGGAAACCTACGATTTCGGCCCTGTCGGTACAGAGGTTAACTATGACTGAGAAACCCGACATTGATTTTGAAAAAGTGCTGAATGACAGCGGGATGCCCGCGACCGAGGCCGAAATTACGGCGGCATTTAAAGCCACCGTGCAGGCGGAAGGGTTTGTCACAAACACGTCGAGGATGTCACCTTTCTGGCGCCTGATTTCGAAGATTGTCACCACGCCAGTGTTATGGCTGCGTGCGGCGCTGATCGATGTGGTCCTGCGCAATATGTTTGTTGCGACGGCCACCGGTCCCATGCTGCGCCTGCTGGCCTGGGCGGTCCATATTGTGCCTAAACCGGCCAGCGCTGCCGCTGGCGTGCTGCGGTTCTACAAGCTGAACGCGGCGGATGTGGTCGTCGTGCCTGCCGGAACACTGGTGCAAACCGAGCGTATTAACGGCGTGGTTTACGTGCTGGCGGTGAATGAAGACGTGACACTGCCTGCCGGGGTTGAAAGCGGGCTGGTTCCCGTCACGGCGACCGGCACCGGCAGCGGCTATAACCTTGCGCCCGGCTATTACCGGATTTTACCCGTTGCGGTGGCCGGGATCGCCAGCGCGGTCAATGAGGACGAATGGCTGATTACGCCAGGGGCTAACGAGGAAAGCGACGACGAGCTGCGCGACCGCACCCGCAACCAGTTTAATCTGGTAGGGAATTACCATTCTGACGCTATCTACCGCAGCATGATTGCCAGCGTGCTGGGCCTGAGCGTTGATCGCATTTACTTTTTGCACGATGCCCCGCGTGGGCCGGGTACGGCAAATGCTTACCTGTTACTGGACAGCGGCGAAATATCACAGCCCTTTATTGATGCGGTTAACGACTATGTGAATACCCAGGGCCACCACGGACACGGTGATGATCTGCAGTGTTATGCCATGCCGGAAACCAGCCACACCCTGACGGTGACGGTCTACGTCAAAAGCGTGGAAAACATGGAAGCGGAAGACCTGAGCGCGTTAAAAACCGGTATTACCGACCTGATTCGTTGCGCGTTTCGCGAGAACGCCAATTACGACGTTAAAAAGACGCAGCCCTATTCGCGCTATTCCTTTTCGAATCTGGGCCGCGAGATCCACAAGGCTTTTCCGGTTGTCGATTCACTGCATTTTTCCCTGACGGATATTGTCAGCGAATTGTCGGTCCCGCGCCTGTCAGGGTTAACGGTGGAGATTGAGAATGACTGAGTTTTCAAAGTTGCTTGCCGGTCTGAAATTGCCGTCGTGGCTGAACAAAGGCGACCCCGCCAGGCTGTTGCGGGCCTGCGTGAAGTTCTGGTCGCAGGTGTACGGGTGGATCACCTGGCCGTTAAAGCAGTTTGATCCGCTGGTCTGCCCCGAACCGCTGTTAAACCTGATTGCCTGGGAACGCGACATCGTTCGGTTTAAGGGGGAGCCGCTCGACATCTTCCGCAAGCGGGTGAATTACGCATTTATCAATGCGCAGCAGGCCGGAGAGGTGGCGGGCTTTATTGCCATTTTTGAGCGACTGGGGATTGGTTACGTTGAATTACTGGAACGGCAGGACGGACTCGACTGGGACGTGATTGTCGTTCGTGTGACAAACAACCAGATTGCGGAAAATGGCGATCTCCTGCTGGAAATCATCCGCAAATACGGGCGCACATGCCGCCGTTACCAGTTTGAAGTGATCACCGCCCTGCCGCTGAATATCAATATTGGCTGGTATCAGGGGGAATATATTTGCTGGCCTGCCACCCTGGGCGATGTGAATAACCAGCCCGAAGCAACGTACAGCGCAAGTTTGAAGTAGAGGAAAGACCTATGTCACAGGCGGTTATTACAAAAGTATTTTCAGAATGGAAAGCACAGCAGGCAATTAATAATCAGCCCGTCACGCTGGATGAATTTATTTTCGCGTATATTCCGGGGCTGGATGTCGATAAACCGATTGATAATACCGAGACAATCCCCGCAGCGGATAAAATTGTTTATCGTCAGGCAGTGAGCAAATCCGGCGTTGTGAATGAAAATTCTGTCGTTTATTCCGTCACCCTGGGGGCGGATGTGGGCGACTTTGATTTCAACTGGATCGGGCTGGCAAATAAAGCCACCGGTACACTGGCGATGATTATTCACGCCCCGACCCAGCGCAAAATCAAAAATGCGAACGGCCAGCAGGGAAACGTTCTGGTCCGTTCCATGCTGATGGAATACAGCGGAGCCAGGGAAGCAACGGAAATTACCACCCCGGCAGAGACATGGCAGATTGATTTTACTGCCCGCCTGGCGGCAATGGATGAACGCCAGCGCCGCGAAAATATCGATCTGTATGGCGCAGCGGCATTTTTTGATTCGGGCTATCTGGTCGCAAAGTCCGGTAATCAGTTCTTTGTCACAAAGGGGGCAGGATACGTCGCCGGGTTACGCGCTGAACTGCCCGCAGACCTGAACATCACCGCATCCGCGAAGCCGACAAAGGTCTGGCTTGATGTCAGTTGGACCGGGACGTTAACGAGCGAATGGGCAGTACAGAGCAAAATCACCGTTGCCGCAGATCTTGCCAATTATGTGCTGGGCGGTGTGCAGCATTATGTCTTTGCGGTGGCGAGTATTGATGCTGCCGGAAATATCACGGACCTGCGCCCGAAAGGCACGCTTAACGACCAGGCCGCCAGTGATGCACTGAGAAGGCATGAGCAGTCCCGAAATCATCCTGATGCCACGACCAGCGAGAAGGGATTCACCCAGTTAAGCAGCGCGACAGACAGCACTAGTGAAGGGCAAGCCGCTACACCAAAAGCAGTCAAAATCGCGATGGATAATGCCGGTGCACGTCTTGCTAAAGAGCGGAATGGTGGGGATATCCTTAACCCTGCATTATTCAGGCAAAACATAGGTATTTACGATGCTTCTACCTCACAAAAGGGGCTGGTTCGCCTTAATGGCGGAGTAACAGATGAAAGTAACGAGACTGCTGCAACGTCAGGTGCGGTAAAAATTGCTTATGACACGGCAATAGCCGCAGCGGAAATTGCTAAAAAGAAATGGAGTGCAGTTGAAGCGACAACGTCGCAGAAAGGTATTGTCATGCTCAGTGACAATACCGGTGCGCCTGATTCAAAAACCGCTGCCACCACCACCGCTGTAAATTATGTGCTGAAACAGGCGCAATATGCATATGAACTGGCGCAGTTAAAATACACTGCGGACGGGGCAACTATCACAAATGCAGGTCTTGTACAGCTTGTTAATTCAATGGGCGGGTCGAGTTCTCTGGTGATGCCTCAGGCGGCTGTTACTACTGCAATACAAACTTACCCGTCTCTTGGTAAGGGGCAAACATTACAGGATTTAAAATCCTCTCGTGGAACAGGGGTGACATACACCAATTCCACAGGGTTTCCGATAGCGGTATATGTCCGAATTACTGGGGGGACGTCAGCAAACCTTTATGCCTATATCAATGGGATTGAATTTGGTGGTGGTGGTGCAACCGCTTTAGACACATCGCTTGCAACCGCGTTTTTCATTGTCCCACCGGGCTTTACCTACCGGGTTGATGCTTCAGGTATCTCTACGATATTGAGGGCCTGGACGGAGCTAAGATAACGATGAAGTATTTTAAAACGAGTAAAAATGAAATTTACGCTTATGAAGATGATGCTGATAAAAAATACTACCGCCGTGGGTTAATTGCGATAACTGAAGAGGAAGCGAAGGCAATACTGAATAAGCCCCTTACGGCGGAACAGATAAAGGAGCAGGCTGAGAGTGATAAATCTCGTCTTCTGGCTGAGGCGAATTCTGTCATAGCTCTGCTTGAAAGGTCTGTAAGACTTGGTATGGCGACCGAAAAAGAGACCCTGCTTCTGGGGGAATGGGAGCGATATAGCGTCATGGTGAACCGGGTGGACACCTCGGATCCTTTCTGGCCGGAGGCACCTGATGTGGCGTGAATCGGTTGTAAAGATTGCTGACGATATGGGGGCGCTGGCCTGTTCCATTGTGCCTGCGCACCCCTGGGTTTACGGGCTGGGACAGAACACGGATTCAGGCGGTTATCTCAGTCCGGCCAATGCGATGGGATATCTTGCTAAAAAGCTGTTATCCGGTGGCGGTAGCGGTGACGTTATCGTCATGATGGTGGCGGAAAATACCCACGACGCTTTTATGCAGGGGCTGAATAAGCTGTCCACCGTATTTCCGGCCCCCGTTTTTACGCAGGTAAGCCGCATGGCGGCAGCAGCCGCAGAACTCAGCACGGTAAAAATGCAGTTGCCGGTTAAAGCCGATGTATTGCCAGCCAGTGCGCCGTTATCCGTCTCAACCAACCGGCTGGCGCTGAATGCCCAGCGTGTTGCCGCCGCGCAGCTGGCCGCCGCAGTCAGTACCACCACAACAGATCTAAAAAATCAGGTTACGGGCTTTATTCAGGAACGGGCCGGTTTGCTGGCCTCACTCAGCCAGGGACTGGACGACCTGAAAGCCGCCAGCGCGAATATTTTTTCATTCAGTTACAGCGGAAGTTATGCCGTTGCTGCCGCTGAATTGCTGAAAGGCATCCCGCAAACAACGGCAGTGCATACCGCCGCGATGATGTTTATCGGGGATTCGTTATCTGACTTAGGGAAGATGCTACATGAGCCAGACCGCATTACTCGCGCTTGATGGTGAAGGGATCGCCATGCAGAACATGCTGGTTTCACCTTCCATGCAGTTTCAGGAAAAGGACCAGTCGGGCCAGACATCGAGCACGGCCAATGCTGAACAGGGTATCAAGGCCAAAGAGCTGCGCGTGTCGGGTCTGGTGACATTCGACGACGAAGCCGTCTTACAGCGGCTTTTCCAGCTGGCATCCGCAACCGAAGCCAGCGGAGCACTGAAAAAGTACCGCGTCGCCAATGCGACGGCAACGGCTATCAACCTTCGTGAAGCCACGTTCACCGGCCAGATTGATGCCGTACCGCAGGAGGATCGCCTTGCCTGGCAAGTAAGTTTTACCCTGCGTGAAAAAGGCAGCGTCCCGGAAAAACGACAGGCCCGCAAAGGTAACGCGACGGCCAGCACCAAGCAAACGGGGGCAAAGGGCGCGGGTTCGGCTGCCGGTGCTGATGAGCCAGCCGACAAAATGAGCTGGTTTGAAGAAAAGGTCTTAAAGCCGGTCAACGATGCGCTGGGGTAATTAAACGATGAAACCAATTAAACGCCTGTACCTTTCCTCTGATCCGGTCCATCTGATTGACTGCAATATCGTGCTGGAGCTGAACGCGTGCGGTCGGGGGTTTATTACGGCGGGGACAGAGACAGATTACACCGGCAAAATGGTGCGTATCGATGTTGGTTATGATGGTCTGGTCCTGCGCTGGTTTACCGGGTACGTCGAACGGTCACAACCTGCTGATAATGGAACATGCCGGTTGTTCGTGCGTGAGCTGGTCGGCATCTTTGATAAATTGTGGCCGTGTTCTTTCCAGCATCCAACGTTGCGCCAGATTACTGACTGGATAAGTGAGCAAAGCGGGTTGACCGTCACAACGCCGGTCGGCGCTGCTTATGCAGATAAACCGATCCCCCACTTTGCGCACAGCGGCACGGGCTATCAGCTTTTTGCCAGTCTGGGCCGTGCATTTTCAGTGACGGATTATCTTTGGTATCAGCTGCCGGACGGGGATGTCTTCGTCGGCGCTGCGGAGCACAGTCTTTTTGCGGGTAAGCCAGTGGAGATCCCGCACGAATTTAGCCAGGCATCGGCGGGCGGTAATTCAATGGTTGTGCCGATGATTCAGAGCCTGCGACCAGGTGCGGAAGTGAACGGCCAGCGGTTGAACCAGGTCCGGCTAAATAACGACGACATGGCAATCACATGGCAGCCCCGCAACAAAGCCAGCGGCCAGCCATTACAAAAATCACCGATTCAGCGGCAGATTGAAAACGCATTCCCGGAGCTGGCAAGCGGCCTGCATCTTCCAAAGTTCGCCAGGGTGGAAGCACCAAGCGAGGATGTATCAGGGGGGAATATTGCCGATCCATTCCGCCCGCGCTATGCCGTGGATCTCCAACTGCTTGACGAAGACGGCAAGCCAGCCGCAAATACGCCGGTCTATTCTGCCGTTCCGCTACCTGTACCAATGGCGGGCAGCGAGTCGGGAATGTTTCAGTTTCCGACCCCTGGCACGCTGGTTGAAGTTGGGTTCACTGAGGGGCGGCAGGATAAGCCCTTTGTGCGCCAGATTATGGCGGAGGGTCATAACCTGCCAGCGGTTAAACCCGGCGAGCAGTTGCAGCAACAGCGGGATGGTGTATCGCAGCGCGTGACGGTTGCCGGAGACTGGGAACGCCAGACGGACCAGACAATCCGCGAAAACTCCATGACTCGCGAAGTCACCACCGACGAAGAAATCCGCAAAGTGGTTGTCCGTGAAACTACGGTCCAGGCAACGGATAAAACAACCGTGCTTGGCACGGCAACACTTCTGGCCGGGGCGGTGGTCCATATCAGCGAGGGGGATTACAGCGTCGGCACATCCGGCAACCTGACAGTAACCTGCAGTAAGGACAATTCCGTCAGTGTTGGCCGGAACGTGAAACGGGACGTCGCGGGCAATGTTACAGACGACGTGAAAGGGAATGTCACGTCAAACGTCAGCGGCGCACTGACTGAAAAAATCAGCGGCATCCGCCGAAGTGTGGCCCAGGCGCAACAGCTGATTGCCCCGGTTGTAAAACTGGGAAGCGAAGAGATTAACGTCCTGACACTACTCACCGACACCCTGGACGTGGTGAGGGAACTGGCAGAGACTGCCGCGTCACATACTCACCCCAACACAGGGGCCAGCGGGCAGGCTGCGCAGTTCAACGCAACGGCCGCTAAAACCGGTACATTGAAAAGCAAATACGGTCCCCTGATAGCCTGACAAAAAGCGGCATAACCGCACACCTCACCAGACACCACAGAACGCGCCACAGCAGGCGCAAACATTAAAGGTCGCCACCGTGCGGCCTTTCTTTCGTTCGTTCAACAGTGCCCCACAGCGTAAGCGACAGCAGGCAGACGGAAGCGGATCCAGGACGGAAACGGCGCTACACCGCACCCGCCTGCGCAGTTTGGATCATAAAAATTTTGCAAAAGAAATTTTGTGCAAAGCACCCCGCCAGCCTGCGCCGCTGCTGGGCTTTTGCATCCTGCGGGCGTTTGCACGCTGCGCAAAGATTTGCAGCACTTTGCAAAAGTCACCGCGCCGCCAGTCGCTAACCGACTGGATAACATGATGTTTTTAAAAGGATCGTTTTGGTTTCTGTGACGATCAAAATGATTCGGTGGCGTTCGGTGGCTTTCAGGTGAGGATATCGTGAAGCCTTGCGCGGCGCGGGCTGGCGGTAGGTTTGCTTTGATTTGGGTTTTGCAAAATGATGCACGAAGTTTTGATAAAAGGATCTACAGAGAAGGGGGAGGGGAAAGTATTAAAAAACCCCGTTTTGTGGACGGGGTTTGTTTGATGTGGTCAATGTGTGGACATTGTTAGAAATAAATCCATATATTTCAGTAAATTACAGGCAAAAAATAAGCCTGCGTAAGGGAGATTACGCAGGCTAAGGAGGTGGTTCCTGGTACAGCTAGCATTTATGGGTTATGTTTTTCAGCGGAGGGGATAATACCCTTAATGAACGAAACGGTATGTGATCGATTTCTAAGAATCTTCCGAACGCTGAAAAATAACCGTAATTAACTACTTAGCATGCGGGTTACGTGTGGACTCACCGACAAAATTACGCATCAACAATGCATAATTCAGATCGATATCCTCCGGCACAGGCATCCACACGGTGTAACCATCGCCCGGCGCAACCGGCATGGCTTCGCCTTTCGCGTTTTCCATCTGTTCGAGGGTAAAGTTGATGTTGCCCTGTGGGGTCATCAGCTCCAGGCTGTCGCCGACGGTGAATTTGTTTTTCACCAGTACGGCAGCCAGTTCACCTTTACGTTCGCCGGTGAATTCGCCGACAAATTGCTGACGCTCGGAAACAGAGAAGCCGTATTCGTAGTTCTGATAGTCGTCATGCGTATGGCGGCGCAGGAACCCTTCGGTGTAACCACGATGCGCCAGACCTTCCAGCGTTTCCAGCAGTTGCGGGTCGAACGGTTTACCGGCCGCGGCATCATCAATGGCTTTGCGGTATACCTGCGCGGTGCGCGCGCAGTAATAATATGACTTGGTGCGGCCTTCGATTTTCAGCGAATGCACGCCCATCTGCGTCAGACGTTCAACGTGGGCAATGGCACGCAAATCCTTCGAGTTCATGATGTAGGTGCCGTGTTCGTCTTCGAATGCGGTCATGTACTCGCCCGGACGCTGGGCTTCTTCGATCATAAAGACTTTGTCTGTCGGTGCGCCAATACCCAGCGTGGGTTCGACGTTTTGTACCGGGATAGGCTCGTACTTATGCACGATATTGCCCACCACGTCTTCTTTGCCTTCCTGCACGTTGTATTCCCAGCGACAGGCATTGGTGCAGGTACCCTGGTTCGGGTCACGCTTGTTGATGTAGCCAGACAGCAGGCAGCGACCGGAGTAGGCCATGCACAGCGCGCCGTGAACGAAGATCTCAAGCTCCATATCTGGCACCTGGGTGCGGATCTCTTCAATTTCTTCCAGCGACAGCTCGCGGGAGAGGATCACGCGGGTCAGCCCCATCTGCTTCCAGAATTTCACCGTTGCCCAGTTTACGGCGTTAGCCTGAACTGAAAGGTGAATATCCATGTCAGGGAAGTTTTCGCGCACCAGCATAATCAGACCAGGGTCTGACATGATCAGTGCATCCGGCCCCATTTCCACCACCGGTTTCAGATCACGAATGAAGGTCTTCAGCTTGGCATTGTGTGGGGCAATGTTAACCACCACATAGAATTTTTTACCCAGTTCATGGGCTTCATTAATGCCGAGCTGCAGGTTTTCGTGGTTGAATTCGTTGTTGCGTACGCGCAAAGAGTAACGCGGTTGGCCCGCATACACAGCGTCTGCGCCATAGGCGAAAGCGTAACGCATGTTTTTCAGCGTTCCCGCCGGGGAAAGGAGTTCCGGTTTAAACATAATTTTCTCGTTCTGATGACAGGTCAGACTCGCCTCACTCAATGAAGCGGTTAGGGGAGTGCCCCCATATTAAGGGCGGGCATTGTAGCGCTGCGGGGAAGTCAGGTAAAGAAAAACGCCGGGCGACAGCGTTGCGTTACCCGGCTGAGCGAGCAATTATCAGGTCTTATCTTTTATCGTCTGACTGACACCATTGGTCTTAACCGAAGTAATACCGGTCTCGCGTGACTGTTCATTCGCATACAGTTGACTGCTCCCAATAATCTGGTGGTTTGCAGCTTTCAGGTTGAAATGTAATTTGCCATTAGCCGCTGTTTTTTTCTCATAGCGCTCATCCAAAGGGCTGTTAGCCTGGACAGATGCGATCCCTTTTTCTGCAGCGCCTTTTGTAGTGTAAAGCTCACTGGTAAGGATTATTTCCCCGTTCCCAGCTTTAAGAACAAAGCGGTACTGATCATCGCTACTCTTACTTAATTCAAACCAACCAGCCATATGAACTCCTTGATTAAAAGTTTTATATCAAACAGTTATTGACGACAGTGTTGTCAGAAAGAGTATGAGCGATATTTGGAGAGTTGCTAGTCACCAGGGCCCCTCGAAGCAGCGGAGCCCTGAAGGGCAGGAGTGTTTAAGCAATTCGGCAGGCGTCGGCTTCCCAGCGATACCCCACGCCATAGACCGCGCGGATAAACGACTGCTCAGCATCCAGCGACTCCAGCTTGCGTCGCAGGTTCTTAATATGGCTGTCGATGGTGCGGTCGGTAACGACGCGATAATCGTCATAGAGATGGTTAAGCAATTGTTCTCGGGAGAACACTTTTCCCGGCTCATGTGACAACGTTTTAAGTAAGCGGAATTCTGCGGGCGTTAAGTCGAGCATCTTCCCTCGCCAGGAGGCCTGAAAACGGCCTTCATCGACAATCAGCGGGCTTTCTGCATCCATTTGTTGCAGTTCGCGCTGCGGTTTGCAACGACGCAGGATTGTTTTTACGCGCGCGACAACTTCGCGCGGGCTGTAGGGCTTACAAATGTAGTCATCCGCACCGATCTCCAGCCCCAGCAGGCGATCAATCTCTTCGATTTTAGCGGTTACCATCATGATGGGGACTTCAGAGAAACGGCGGATTTCCCGACACAGTGTCAGACCGTCGGTACCGGGCAGCATCAGATCCAACAAGATCAGATCGGGCGGTGTTTGGCGCACGTAAGGCAGAACCAGGTCGCCGTGGCTGATGAGCGTAGGTGCATAGCTCGCTGCCCGCAGGTAGTCGATCAGCAGTTGCCCTAGCTTAGGCTCGTCTTCCACGATCAGAATACGCGGTGTGTTTTCATCAATGGGTAACTCAGTCATACATCTCTCTGTAAATCGCGTTCCAGCGGTAACTCTACTGTAATGCTAACCCCACCAAAAGGCGAATGGGCGGCACGAATCAGACCATTATGCGCCTGTACGATATTGACGCAAATCGCCAGCCCCAACCCGGACCCTCCACTGGCGCGGTTACGCGAGCCTTCGGTGCGGTAAAACCGTTCAAACAACTTCTGTAACTGCTCATCACTTACGCCGGGAGCGGAATCTGCGAAGGTTAATAACACCATGCGTTCGCGTTGTTCGGCACTGATATGCAACCCGCCACCGCTATCGGTGTAGCGCAGACTGTTTTCCAGTAAGTTGTTGAACAACTGCATCAGACGATCCCTGTCACCAAATACCGTCATGCTGTCCGGGAGTGAAAGTTGTATCGTTAGCCCACGACTGGCAAAGCGTTCACGAAATGCCCCACTTGCCACTTCCAATAGGGGGATGAGGTCCAGCGATGTTTTCTGGTAGGCCAGCGCGCCTTCATCGGACATGGAGAGCTGATGAAGATCGTCCACCAGCTTAGTGAGTGTACCGACTTCAGCCTGTAAAGAGGCAACTGAGTCAGGGGTAAACTGGCGGACGCCATCCTGAATGGCCTCCAGCTCACCGCGCAGTACCGCCAACGGCGTGCGCAGTTCGTGAGAAATATCGGCCATAAAGTCACGACGCATCTGCTGGTTTTTTTCCAACGTACTGGCGAGTTGGTTGAAGTCCTGCGCCAGCTTGCCCAGCTCATCCGTACTGGTTGGCGTAACGCGCGTGGTGAAATCGCCCGCCGCCAGTTTGTGCGTGCCTTCCACCAACCGCTTAACCGGGGCCAGCAGGCTGCGCGCCAGCGTAAACGTCGCCAGCGCAGCCAGGATCGTGGAGAGCGCAACGATAAGCCAACTGGATCGTCTTTGCTGCATGTCGAAATTGATATCCGTATTCCGTGTTAAACGTTCCACAGGAGAGGCGATCACGGCGCCCACTTCGCTACCGTTGACACGGATGGGATGGCGCATGCCGTCGCGAGGAACTGGGCCGCGCGGGCCGACAAGCACGCGGGCATTTTGGTCGATAACCCAAAACTGTGTACGCCAGCCGTGCGGCGGCATACCTGGGCCCGGTTTATCATCGTCATTGTCGTGTTCAAAAGAGCGCAGGATCTGGAACACAAAACGATCGTTATTGCGTAAGAATCGCCAGTTGCCGTGCTGCGCGTACTGCTCGCTTAATGCGTCGCTGAGCATTTGCAGCCGCTGCTCGTTGCCGTGCTTGATATAGTCAATAAAACCACGTTCGAAGCTAATGCGTACGGCCCAGTGCATGCTGATCAGCAACACGATGCAGGTGGCGAAAATCGCCAGAAACAGTTTGCCGGTGATACCGGGCCGCCAGAACTTCATCAGGTGCTCCTTTTGCGCCGTGAAATCACCGCGTTGGTTTGCGTGTCGTTCGGCACGCGGGCAAAAACAATGGCGGGCAGCGCAATAATGAAGGCGATGCACAGCCAGGTATACATAAAGACGGTATGCGTACTACCGCTGTCGATGGCGATATGCTGTTGGCCGAACATGCCTAACAGCAGGCCTGCGATGGTCACACCAATACTCATCGATAGCTGCATGATCATCGACAGCAGGCTGTTACCGCTGCTGGCCAGATCGTCAGGCAGGTCTTTTAACGTAAGCGTGTTCATGGATGAAAAACGCGTTGAGTTGACCATTCCCTGTAAAAACAGCACGAAGGGTAGGGCGTAATACCAGCCCTGCAGTGCCGTGGTCATTAGCAACAGACTGACCAGCGACAGGCCAAGCGTGGTGGTAATCAGTACGCGACGGTATCCAAAGCGGTTCACGACCTGCACCACAATGCGCTTCATGCCCATACTGCCCAGCACCATCGGGATCATCATCAGACCGGCATGAAAGGGGGAAAAACCGAGGCCTATCTGTAAAAACACCGGCGTCATAAACGGCAACATGCCGCTGCCGATGCGTCCGGCAAAACTGCCGAACAGACCTAGCGAGAAGGTTGGTGTGCGAAACAGATTCAGGCTGAACAGCGCACGCGGATTACGATGGGCGTGTTTCAGATACAGCGCAATAGCCAACACCCCGCAGATAACCAGCGCCGCCAGCGTGATACTGGAGAGGCCGGTTCCTTTGCTGCCATCGAGCGCCAGCGTCAGTACCGCCATGCCGACTGCCAGCATTGCGAACCCTGAGAGGTCGAAACGTCGGGTTTGCATGGTGTAGTTGGGCATCAGCATTAACGTCGCTATCGCGCCGACAATGCCTACCGGAATGTTAATCAAAAATATCCAGTGCCAGGAGGCGTATTCAACCAGAATTCCGCCTAACGCCGGGCCCAGCAGCGGGCCGATTTGACCGGGTAAAGTGACAAACGTCATCGCCGCCATGTATTGCTCACGCGGGACGATTTTCATCACCGTTAGCCTGCCGACCGGTACCATCATCGCACCGCCAACGCCTTGTAAAACGCGCGCCATCACCAGCTCGTTGAGCGTGCTGGACCCGGCGCAAAACAGCGAGCCAAGCGTAAACAGGATAATGGCGGTGAAGAAGATATTCCGCACGCCAACTTTATCCGCCAGCCATCCGCTGGCGGGCAGCATCACGGCAACGGTTAGTACATATGACACGATGACCATATGCATGTGTAACGGGCTTTCCCCGAGGCTTGCCGCCATCGAGGGAAGTGCGGTGTTAACGATGGTGGTATCCAGCGACTGCATAAAAAAGCCAAATGCCACAATCCAAAGTTGCCAGCGGGTGCTGTCGGGAAGTTCTGTCATAACTCTGCTACCGGTTTGCTGTTTTTACGCGAAAAACGCAGACGCAGACGGTCGAAAAAGAGATAGACCACGGGCGTGGTGTACAGCGTCAGGAGCTGGCTCACGACCAGCCCACCGACAATGGTTATCCCCAAAGGCTGGCGCAGTTCAGAGCCATCCCCTGCGGATAACACCAACGGCAACGCGCCAAACAACGCCGCCAGCGTGGTCATCATTATTGGGCGAAAGCGCAACAGGCAGGCCTGGAAAATAGCTTCTTCCGGCTGCAGCTTGCCGTTTCTCTGCGCTTCCAGCGCAAAATCGACCATCATGATGGCGTTTTTCTTCACAATGCCAATTAATAGCATGATCCCTATCAGGGCGATTAGGCTGAACGGGGCATTGAACAGTTCCAGAGCCAGCAACGCCCCGACGCCTGCCGAAGGTAGCGTGGAGAGAATGGTCAGCGGATGTACATAGCTTTCATACAGCATGCCCAGCACGATATAGACCGTGGCGATGGCGGCGATAATCAGAATCACCTGCGAGTTCATCGTATCCTGAAATACCTGAGCGGTACCGGCAAAGCTACCGCGAACCGTGGAAGGGACGCCGAGCTGGGTCATGGTTCTGTTGATCGCCTCTGTCGCTTCTGACAGTGAAGAACCTGTTGGCAGGTTAAACGACACGGTTGAGGCGGCGGACAAGCCCTGATGGTTCACAGACAGTGGCGCATTCGCCGGCTGCCATTTAGCAAAATACGATAATGGGATCGCTTTACCGTCATTGTTGATGACGAACATTTTGTCCAGTGCGCTGATGTCCTGGGTGTAACGTCGATTGACTTCCATCACCACTTTGTATTGGTTCATCGGCTGATAGATGGTAGAAATCTGCCGTTGTCCGAAAGCATTATTCAACAGGCTGTTGGCGGCTGCCACATCGATCCCCAGGCGAGACATGGTGTCACGATCGTAAATCAGATTCATCTCCGCGCCATTGTCCTGCTGATCGGAGTTGACGTCCGCCAGTTGGGGCAGGGCGGCAAGCGCCTTACGGATCTTCGGTTCCCACTCACGCAGCGCCGCGAGATCGTCGGACAGCAGTGTGTATTGATAGCTGGCGTTGGCCTGGCGTCCGCCAACGCGGATGTCCTGCACCGCCATCAGAAAAAGATTCGCGCCCGGCTCTTTGGCAAGTGCGACGCGCAGGCGGTCGATCACCTGCTGAGCCGTTTCATGGCGCTCACCGCGTGGCTTGAGGGTAATAAACATCATCCCGCTGTTGACCCGGGAACCGCCGGTAAAGCCGGTGACGTTATTTACCGCCGGGTCGTCGCGGATGATTTTCATAAAATCCTGCAGTTTGCCGCGCATCGCCTGGAAAGAGATGCTCTGGTCGGCCTGGATCCCACCCATCAATACACCCGTATCCTGCTCCGGAAAGAAGGTTTTGGGGATGGAAATATAAAGCCAGATATTCAGCGCAATGGTGCCAAGTAACACCACGCCTACCAGTCGCGTATGGCGCAGCACCCATTTAAGCGAGGTGCCGTAACTCTGTTGCAGCGCCACCAGCACACGACCAAAACCCCGTTTGCGAGACTGTTCGCGTGGGGTGCTGGATTTGAGCATCCAGCCGCACATCATTGGCGTTAATGTCAGCGACACCAGCAGTGAGATGCCGATAGCCACCGATAGCGTGACGGCAAACTCGCGCAGCAAGCGCCCAGGCAATCCGCCCATTAACAGCAGCGGCAGGAACACCGCTACCAGCGACAGGCTCATGGAAAGCACGGTGAATCCTACTTCGCGCGTACCCTGCAACGCCGCCTGGAGCGGCTTCATTCCCGCTTCCAGGTGGCGGGCAATATTTTCCAGCACCACGATAGCGTCATCTACGACAAATCCCGTAGCAATGGTTAACGCCATCAATGACAGGTTGTTCAGGCTGAATCCGCACAGATACATGGCGGCAAAGGTACCGATCAGCGATACCGGAACCGCTACCGCGGGGATCAGCGTCGCGCGCCCGGAGCGCAGGAAAACAAAGACCACCAGGATAACCAGCGCCACGGAGATAATCAGCGTCTGTTCGACTTCCTCCAGCGAGGCGCGAATGGTCGGCGAGCGGTCCTGGGCGATTTGCAGGTCGATGGCGGCCGGGACCAGCGTTTGTAATTCCGGTAATTTGGCGCGAATGCTGTCTACCGTCTGAATAATATTGGCTTCCGGTAGCTTGCGGATCATCAGCAGAATGGCCGGTTTGGCATTGGTCATCCCCGCGTTGCGTACGTCCTGCACCGAGTCGGTTACAGACGCAACGTCGCCCAGTCGCACCGCTGCGCCGTTGTTGTAGTGGATGATAATCGGCTGGTATTCGGCGGCGGTTTTCAGCTCGTCGTTGGTCTGGACCTGCCAGCGGTGGGTATCATTTTCGATAGCGCCCTGCGGCTTACGCACGTTGGCGTTGTCAATTGCGCTACGCACGTCGTCCAGCGACACGCCCTGATTAAACAGCGCTTGCGGATTCAGCCCTACACGCACGGCAGGCAGAGAGCTGCCTCCAACGTCAACGTCGCCCACACCGTCGATTTGCGCGATGGTCTGCGCCAGTTGTGTTGATGCGAAATCGTACAGTTCACCTTGCGAGTAAGTGTCCGACGTTAGCGTCAGGATCATGATTGGCGCATCGGAAGGGTTGGCTTTGCGATACGTTGGTCGGCTCGGCATCCCGCTGGGTAGCAGACTTTGCGCGGCGTTAATCGCGGCCTGAACGTCCCGCGCCGCGCCATTGATGTCACGGTCGAATTTGAATTCGAGAATAATACGCGTACTGCCAAGCGAACTGCTTGATGTCATTTCGTTCACGCCCGCAATGCGCCCCAGCGGGCGCTCCAGCGGAGTTGCGACCGAGGACGCCATTGTTTCGGGTGAGGCACCCGGTAACGATGCGCTGACCATGATCACCGGAAAATCCACCTGCGGCAGTGGAGCGACCGGCAGCAGACGAAATCCGAGTATGCCGCACAGGGTGATGGCTACCGAAATGAGAATGGTCGCCACCGGACGATGAATGAAAAGCGCGAAAAATTTCATTTACGCTTCCTCTTCCTGGCGCGGGAAGCGGCTTTTCACATACAGCGACAGACGGTCAAACAGCAGATAAATCACCGGGGTGGTAAACAGAGTTAATACCTGGCTTACCAGCAGGCCGCCGACCATACCAATCCCTAACGGACGGCGTAATTCGGCACCCACACCGGTACTCAACATCAGCGGCAACGCGCCGAGCAGCGCTGCCAGCGTGGTCATCAGGATCGGACGAAAACGCAGCAGACAGGCCTGGAAAATGGCATCGCGTGGTGACATTCCCTGTTCGCGCTCCGCGGCAAGGGCAAAGTCGATCATCATGATGGCGTTTTTCTTGACGATACCGATGAGCAAAATAATGCCGATAATCGCGATGACGTCCAGTTCGCTGCCGGCAATCATTAACGCCAGGAGTGCCCCGACGCCCGCCGTCGGCAGCGTGGAGAGAATAGTAATTGGGTGAATAAAGCTCTCATACAGCACGCCGAGGACGATATACATTGCGACAACCGCAGCCACAATCAACCAGATGGTATTTCCCAGCGCGGCCTGGAAAGCGAGCGTGCTGCCCTGGAACTGGGTGGTAATATTTGCGGGCAGGTTAAGCGTTTTTTCGGCATCCAGAATCGCCTGTACCGCATCGCCCAGCGAATGTTCGTCTGGCACGTTGAACGAGATGGTGGTGACCGGGAACTGATCGAGGTGGTTAATCGACAGTGGGGCAAAACGCTGTTCAATGCTGGCGATCGCGCTGAGCGGTACTATGCCACCGTCGCTACTGGTCAGACGTATTGTATCCAGAGCCGCAAGCCCCGGTGTATTGTTGGTGTCATGTTCTAACACCACGCGATACTGATTTGCCTGGGTGTAGATAGTTGAAATCAGTCGCTGGCCGAAAGCGTTGTACAGGGCGTTGTCGACATCTGACATGCTGATGCCCAAACGGCTGGCGCTGTCGCGATTGACGTTCACATACGCTACCAGGCCTTTGTCCTGCCAGTCGCTACTAACATCGGACAGTTGCGGTAGCTGATTTAGTTTTGCGATCAGCTGTGGAACCCAGGTGCTGAGGGCATCAAGGGATGTCGCTTGCAGCGTGAACTGATATTGCGTCCGGCTGACCTGGGTATCAATCGTCAGGTCCTGAGTGGGCTGCAGATAGAGGTCAACGCCGGGAACTCTGTCAACCGCGTCCTGTAAGCGCGCAATCACTTTCTGCACCCGATCGTCACGTTCATCCAGCGGCTTAAGGTTGATTTGTAAGCGCGCGCTGTTCAAGGCCGGATTAGTGCCATCCACACCGACAAAAGCGGTCAGGCTTTCTACCGCCGGATCTTTCAGGATGACATCTGAAACCTGACGTTGGCGCTGGGCCATGCTGGCAAATGAGCTGGACTGCGGTGCCTGAAGCGTGCCCTGGATAATGCCGTTGTCCTGGATCGGAAAGAAGCCTTTGGGAATAAAGACCCAAAGCATGACGCTCAATACCAGCGTGCCGAGCGCAACGCTGAGCGTGAGCCACGGATGGTTGAGCACTTTCGCCAGCCAGTGTCCGTACCCGGCAATGACGCGATCAAACATTTGCTCTGAGGCGCGGGAGAAGCGGTTTTGCTTACGCAATGAGGCCTGATTCAGCATACGCGCGCACATCATCGGCGTAAGAGTGAGCGAGACAACAGCGGAAATCAGAATCGCTACGGCCAGCGTCACAGCGAACTCTCGGAACAATCGACCTACGATATCACCCATAAACAGCAGCGGGATCAGTACGGCGATCAGTGAAAATGTCAGAGAGATGATGGTAAAACCAATCTCGCCCGCGCCCTTCAGGGCAGCAGTCAGCGGTTTTTCGCCTTTTTCGATATAGCGTGAAATATTCTCGATAACCACGATAGCGTCATCCACAACAAAGCCTGTCGCAATGGTTAGCGCCATGAGGGTCAGGTTGTTGATGGAGAAATCAAGAAATACCATCACCGCGAAAGTACCGATTAACGATAACGGTACGGCGACCGCAGGAATAATGGTTGCCGGAATATTGCGCAAAAACAGGTAGATAATCATGACTACAAGCGCAATCGCCAGCATCAACTCAAATTGGGTATCCGCTACGGACGCACGAATATTGGTTGTACGATCGGAAAGTACGCTGACCTTGACCGATTTGGGCAGGCTTTCGGTGAGCTGTGGCAGCATCTGGCGGATACTGTCTGCCGTGGAGATGATGTTTGCTCCTGGCTGACGCTGAACATTCATCACTATAGCTTGTTGCTTATTGGCCCATGCGCCCAGCCAGCTGTTTTCTGCTCCTTGTTCGACGGTGGCTACATCGCCCAGACGAACCGGCGCACCGTTTTTATAGGCAATAATGAGCTGACGATATTCGTCTGCGGACTGCATCTGGTCGTTGGCTGAAAGGGTAACGGCACGCGTTGGGCCATCAAGACTCCCTTTTGCCGAATTGACGTTAGCGCCGGTAATGGCCGTACGAATGGTTTCGCTGGTCAGGCCGAGTGCGGCAATAGCCTGAGCGTTAAGCTTCACGCGGACCGCCGGGCGTTGCCCTCCGGAAAGAGTTACCAGACCCACGCCGGATACCTGAGAGATTTTCTGCGCGACGCGGGTTTCGACCATATCTTCCACCTGCGTCATCGGCATGGCGCTGGAAGTGACCGCCAGCGTCATGATCGGCGGATCTGCCGGGTTTACTTTGCTGTAGACCGGAGGGTTAGGGAGATCGCTGGGTAATAAATTGGTGGCAGCGTTAATCGCGGCCTGAACTTCCTGCTCGGCAACATCCAGCGGGAGCGTCAGTTGAAACTGTAACGTAACGACCGATGCGCCACCGGAGCTTTGCGAGGACATCTGTTTTAAGCCAGACATCTGGCCGAACTGGCGTTCAAGCGGCGCGGTGACCGCCGAGGTCATGACGTCCGGGCTGGCGCCGGGGTAGAGTGTAACGACCTGAATCGTGGGGTAATCCACTTCAGGTAAGGCTGCGATTGGCAGGAAGCGATAACCGATAATACCGGCAAGCAAAATCGCGACCATCAGCAGCGTGGTGGCGACGGGGCGCAGAATAAACAGGCGCGATGGTCCGCCTGTGTTGTCCGGAGGTAACACCTGCATCAGGAGTTGGCTCCTTTTTTGCCGTATCCGCGTGGCGCTGTTTTCTCATCGGAAACAGAGGCGTCGTGCGCCTCAACGACTTCGACTTTTGCGCCTTCCGTCAGACGATCGATACCGTCGGTCACGACTCGATCGCCCGCAGACAGCCCGGCGGCGATTACCACTTTTTGGCTATCCTGAATTCCCGGTTTCACCAGATGTTTGCTCACTTTATTATCGCTGTTCAGCACCCAGACAAAGTGGCCTTCGTTACCCATTTGCAGGGCGGCAGTTGGGATCACAACGGCATTTTGTTGTGTGTCGACCAGCATGCGGGCGTTAACGAACTGGTTAGGGAATAAGGCATCATCCTGATTGGAAAAACGAGCCTTAACTTTAATTGTTCCGGTGGTGGCATCAATCTGATTGTCGAGACTGAGCAGGACGCCTTTGCTCAGCTTTTGCGAATTGGTCCGGTCCCAGGCCTCGACCTTCAGCTGGCTCCCCGATTTTTGTGCCTGTAACACGGTAGCAATGTCGTTTTCAGGCAAGGTAAATATCAGGTCGATGGGATGCGTTTGTGTAATGACGACGATTCCAGTGGTATCGCCGCTGGAAATTTGGTTACCGACATCGACCTGCTTCAGGCCGACACGACCATCGACAGGCGCGGTTATCCGGCTCCAGTCGAGCTGCAACTGAGCGCTGGCGACACTGGCTTCATCCGCTTTGATTGTGCCTAACGTCTCATTGACCAGCGCCTGCTGGGCATCCAGCTCCTGGCGGGAGACCAGATTGGTTTTAACCAGCTGTTGATAGCGGGCAAGATCGCGACGGGCATTCGCCAGCGTGGCTTTATCTTTTGCCAGTTGTCCCTGCGCCTGAGCCAGAGCGACTTTGAACTGGCTGGGATCTATCTCTGCCAGCAGGTCGCCGGCTTTTACCTGCTGTCCTTCCTCAAAGTGTAAGGCGATGAGCTGACCATCTACCCGACTACGCACCGTGGCGGTATTTGCGGCAGTAACGGTCCCCAGCCCTGTCAGGTAACGTGGCACGGCTTCCTCGGTGGCGGTGGCAGCCTGCACGGGAGCCAACGGTCCGGAGCGCATTCCACGCCGTCCTGACCCCGCAGTGTGCTGCGCGGGTTTGGTCGCGCCCGGTGCGGCTCCCTGGGATGCACCGCGGCTTTGCCAGAACCAGATGGCGGCGACGGCGGCCACGACGATCACAATTGCTATCACCCAGCGGGATTTATTACTGCCTTTCATTGTTATGAGTTTCTCATCCTGAAACGATTCGCGGAATGATACTAGTTTAGCCAGCGAACAAGGGAGAAAAATGGAGGAATTATGAAACACTGTCGGGATTCGTCTGAATGCTGACGCGGCTTTGCGAGGTGTTACGCAACAATCGGTGGTGAAAATAGCGAATGCGCAATTGTGCGATAGAGTGCTGACAAGGCAAAAAGGAGGAAAGCCAGGGATTTCAGCTGGACGCTGGAACGGGAAAGCCCCTCCCGAGGAAGGGGCCAAAATAAGGAAAGGGTTATGATGAAGCAGGTCATCATACTGGTGATACTCTTAGTCATTAGCTTCGCGGCTTACTAAGACACCAGGGGGAGGGGAAACCCTCCCTAACCCTCACTCCTGAAAATAAGCCACAGCTACAGTGATGTCAATACGCACACTTTTCAGCATGCGAGCGGCTTAGCGGAAAACAACGTCAGCCCAGCGGGCCAGTCCGGCGGTGACAGAACCAAAATCATCGCCACCCGCGATAGGGATCCCCGGAAGCTGCTGGGCGAGGGCTTTTTTAATCAGCGGTGAACGCGCGCTGCCGCCGGTTAGGTAAATCACGTCCGGTTTTTCCTGCGCGTTGTCCAGCGCCAGCTGGACCTGCTCCAGAATGCGCGCCAGGGGCTGATTGAGTGCAGCTTCCAATCCATGTTGACTAATATCGGTTGCCAGCGTGTCGCTGATAAACGGTATCGCCGCCGTTACAATGGTTTGGTCGGAAAGCGCGATTTTGCTCTCTTCTGCGCTGCGCACCAGGCGATAGCTCAGACGCTCGCGCCAGACTTTAAGCAGCAGAGCGACTTTATCGGCTTCTCTCGCGTCGCGGACAAGATCGTTCAGCAATCGACCGTTGGCGCTGCTGTAGAAATCACTTTGCGCGGGAACGTCGTTGATTGCGACCGCGTTCCACCAGGGGAGAATCGGTAAGGCGATCCCTTTTTCAGTCTCACCGCCCATACCCAGCAGTGGCATCAGGTATTTAAACGCCAGCGCGATATCCAGATCGTTCCCGCCTACGCGGCAGCCACTGTGTCCCAGCAGGCTGTTTTCGCGATCGGCGCGTTGATGCCATTGTGGCCCCATTAGCAGCAGTGAACAGTCGGTCGTACCCCCGCCAATATCCACAACCAGCACGCGCTTTTCTTCCTGTAGTGTCGCTTCGTAATCCAGTCCCGCCGCTACCGGCTCGTACTGGAAGACGACATCCTGAAAACCGGCACGTTTGGCTGCACGTTCAAGAATACCCTGCGCCTGGGTGTTGGCGTCATCCCCACCTAATCCCTGGAAGTTGATGGGCCGACCAATCACGGCCTGGGTGATAGCTTCCGGCAGCTGGCTTTGCGCCTGGTTGCGAATGTGCAGCATCATTGCGCAGACCAGATCTTCAAACAGCGCAACCTGCTGTGGTTTCAGACCGCTGGCACCCAAAAATGATTTTGGCGATTTAACGAAGTACACCTCTTCGGGGTCTTCAATATACTGACCCAGCGATGCCAGACCGAACTGCACGCTGTTGGCGTTAACGTCGATGTCTTCTTCGCGGTTGTAGCGCATCGCACGGCGAAGCAGCGCCTGCGTTTCATCGTCCGTAGTTGGGATGTCGTGATGGCGATACAGCCACTCGCTAACCGCTTCGCGCGTTGGTGCGCACAGCATTGAGGGTAGCAGCGTGCTGTTATTTTCCATTTTGAGCAGGTGAGGCTGCCCATCACGCATAACGGCCACTGAACAGTTTGCCGTACCGTAGTCAAAACCAATAAACACCGTAAAAATCCCCATGCCAGTGAAGAAGGGGCGTGACTTTAACGAATAGTTGACGCCCCGACAACTGGAATATGAAAGCAAGGCGTACTGATTGAATACCGTTTATGCTGTAGGTTTGCTTAAAAAGGAAAACTGAATGTTCACGCTGAGCTGGCAACCGCCTTATGACTGGCCCTGGATGCTGGGGTTTCTTGCCGCCCGTGCGGTTGAAGGTGTCGAGACCGTAGAGGAACTGAGCTATGTCCGAAGTCTGTCCGTAGGGGAGCATCGTGGTCTGGTGCGCGTTGTCCCGGATCTGCATGCCAACGTGCTACAGGTGACGTTAAGCTCAGGGTTACAGCCGGTCGCCTCTGAGTGCCTGGCAAAAATAACGCGCTTGTTCGATCTTGGCTGTTGCCCGCAGCAAATTGTCGACGCGCTGGGCAGCCTCGGTGCGGCGCGTCCGGGACTGCGCCTGCCGGGATGTGTCGATGCGTTTGAGCAAGGGATACGGGCGATTTTAGGGCAGTTAGTCAGCGTGGCGATGGCCGCGAAACTGACGGCGAAAGTGGCGCACGCTTACGGCAATACGCTGGAGGATGCGCCCGGGTATGTGTGTTTTCCCTCGCCAGAAGCGCTTGCTAACGCCGATTCGCTGCACCTGAAAGCGTTAGGAATGCCGCTCAAACGCGCAGAAGCGTTGATTCACCTTGCTCATGCAACCCTTGAAGGAACGCTCGCGACAACAGCCCCTGCCGATATCGAACAAGGCGTTAAGCAGCTACAAACGTTTCCTGGGATAGGGCGCTGGACCGCCAATTACTTTGCACTGCGCGGCTGGCAGGCGAAGGACGTTTTTCTGCCGGATGATTATCTGATTAAGCAGCGTTTTCCCGGCATGACACCGGCCCAGATCCGGCGGTATGCAGAGCGCTGGAAACCCTGGCGTTCCTATGCGCTGTTACATATCTGGTATACGGATGGCTGGCAGCCGTCAGTTGATGGCGAAATTGCTGGTATTCAGTAGCAGATCAAGCGGTTGGGCGTCGGCAATAATATCGCCATAAATCATATCAATACCGATGCCAGAAAGCGTATCCATGATGAGAGGCAGTTGCACCGGACCGGCGATGGTTTTAATGTCCAGGCGCTGAGCATGGCCCTGGATAATGGACACCCACATTTCGTCAATCAGGTTGCCGGGAGCGCTGGCACTTAGCTCGCTGTCGAGCAACAAGTAATCGACAATGTGATATTTAAGGTTGTCAAAGAGCTCTAAGTCGCGACCAACCTGACTTAATACAATTCGACAGCCGTACTGACGCAGTCGATGCAGGGCGAATTCCGCCTGCGTTGGGTTTGTTTTGATGACGCTTGCCGGAACGGTCAGATGCAGCAGTCGTGGCGGTAGCGGACTGCGCTGCAAGTGCTCCAGCAGTTCATCGACAAGTTCTGTGTTGAGCAGGCCGGCGGCGGAAAGGGGCAGGGCAATACTGAGACCCTTGTTGGCGACGGCTGTGGCAGCATTCTGGAAGAACTCGCCGAATACCCGACGATCGAGCGCTTGACTCAACGTGGGATCGACCAACCCGTCATGGAAGGCTTGATCTTCAATGATTTCACCTTCAGCGGTGCCTAAGCGAAGCGAGAGAAGCCAGAAGCTAAACGTCTCCGGTATACGCGGAGAAGCAACACCTCTGGCGATCATCAGCATAGGGTTGTGTGTAATAGTGTGCCTTTGTTCATCCAATGACAGTTGGCTACGCGCGGCATGGGCCTGGCTTTGCTGAGGTTCATAGACACAGACTCGCCCACGGCCGCTGTTTTTCGCCGCGTAGCAGGCGATATCGGCCTGAGACATAACGTCAGTCGCGACATGGTTTTTCTCATCAATCAGCGTAATTCCCGCACTGGCTCCAATACGGTGCAAACGGCCTTCCCACATAAAGTGGTAATTATTAATAGCACTGATAATGCGACCTGAGATAAAGCGGGCGCTTTCGATATTACAATCCGGCAGCAACAGACCAAATTCGTCACCGCCCAGACGCGCCAGCATATCGCTGGATCGCAACATGCTGAGCATAAGCGCAGAGAGTTCACGCAGCAGAGCATCGCCGGCGGCATGACCCGCGCTGTCGTTCACTGCTTTAAAACGATCTAAATCGATAAAAACCAATACATGGCGCTGGTGCGTGTCGTGTACCGAATACAGCAATTGTTTTAGATGGTTTTCGAAGCTGACCCGGTTTGCCAACTGCGTCAGGTCATCATGCGAGGCACTGTAGCTAAGCTGGCGGAGCATCTTCCGTGACTCTGTGACGTCCTGAATAACCAACACCGAGCCAATGCTGCCGCCGTCAAGGGTGCTGAGAGGCGTGATGCTGTACTGAATGTCATAACTGTTGCCGTTACGACAATGCAGGACCACTTCCTGCTCGATTGCCGTACGCGACATGTCAGCACTGTAGATATTTTCCATCAGCGGACCGTTCTCGCCAAAAGTAATATGTAGTACCGTCAATAGCGGAATGCCGATGGCACTGTCCTGCTGCCAGCCGCTCATTTTCTCAGCGACCGGATTCATAAAGGTCACATTCATATCGACATCAATACAAATCACCGCTTCGCCGATTGAATCCAGCGTAATGTGCAGGCGCTCTTTTTCCTGATACAGCGCTTCATTAAGCTGCTTCACTTCGGTCATATCCATATTGATACCAAGTAAGCGTTCAACTTCACCGTCTTTATTCAGCACCCGGTTGGCCAACGAGCGGATATGGCGTATGCCATCTTTCACCGCGATACGAAACTCAAGCTTGAACGGAGCCCGTGCGGCCAGCGAATCTCGAATCACATTTTCGGCGTACTCGCGATCTTCAGGTACAACGCACTCATACCAGACTTGCCAACTGGGCTTAATATGCGCAGGAACTTCGTAGAGATCGAACATCCGTTTATCCCAGCTGATCACGTCAGGCTGGAGTTCCCATTCCCAGATCCCAATCCCCCCGGCTTCATTGGCGAGGGTAATGCGCTCCATCAACCGTTTGTTGATCCACTCGGTATGCTTCAGGTCGTTAATGTCCTCAACCTGCGCAATAAAGTAGAGTGGGGTATTGTCGCTATGACGCACTAACGAAACAGCCAGCAACGCCCAAACGACGTCGCCTGAGCGGGTGTAATAGCGTTTTTCCATGGAATAGCTATTAATCTCTCCGCGTGCCAGCATGTTCAGCTGTTCAATGTCGTTGTTCAAATCTTCCGGCCAGGTTAATTGCTGGAAGGTCAGTGAACGTAACTCCTCCTGGCTATAGCCCAGAAACTGGCACAAGGCTTTATTGGCCTGTAACCATTGTCCCTCGGTACCGACCAGTGCCATGCCAATCGCGGAATATTCCATGGCGTTGCGAAAGCGTGACTCGCTTTCTGAAATGTGCTTGCGTTCGGCTCGAAACGCGTACATCACCATGGTCATCATATTGGCGGGCAACAGGATCATTAAAAACGGCAACCAGGGGATGTCCGTCATCATGTTCGGTTTTGGAGTGTAAAGCAGCGAAGGGTCGGCAGCCAGCATCAGCGACACCATCATCACGGTGCTGAGGAATATTAAAAACGCCTCCATACGCGGCAGACGGACAGCGCTCCACATCAGCAGGACAATAACGCAGGTAAATGGCCATGGAATGTACATCATGGACAGCCAACTGAGCGTTAAGGTCACCAGCAGAGTAATCAGGGTCTCAAACAATAATCGTGGGTTGCGATGGCGCAACAGGTAATGTGGTTTAAACAGTAAACCTAACGGCACCAACGCCAGTGCGCCGATGGATTCTGACAGTACCCAAATGAGAAAGGTATTTAATGACGTGTCCTTCGGCAGCAACAACCACATCAATATGCCGCCCAACAGTGGCGGAACAACCGCGCTACCAAATGCCAGGCGTGCCCAGTCATTCAAATTTTGTAAGGGATTGTACCAGGGCAGCAGTTTACGCAATAACATTGCGCCAACAACAGCCTCAATAATGTTAATGACAGTAAAGGAGAAATTAAGCGACTGTCCGGGGAAAAAGAGTAAAGAAGCGCCGATGCTGCCGAATGAGCAAGCCAGCGCGATCCCCGGCCACATCTTTCCAGCGTGACGGTAAAAAGCCACCATCATGATAGAGGTTGGAAACCACAGCGGTGCAAGCTGCGCGCCGTAACGTGACAGTTCCAGCGAAAACAACGTAAAGATGAAAGCCACCAGACCTAAACTGGCCAGGCGCAGTAGAGGATGGGGTAAGGTAACTAAAACATGTTGGGATTGTTTACTCATTACCACTCTACCCAAATAGCCGTTGTCGCCCAGCAGAGATGCCGGACGCATCACATTTAATCTGGGATTATGCTAGTACAAACAATTTACAATTTATACGCCAGCTGCTCATAAATTAACACTCCCAAGCTATTAATTCCTAAGGCAGGTGAATAAATATAGCGGCTGTTCTAAATCTGACCATTTTAATTTGCGACAGGGACAGCATTGGTGCAGCCTGGGGTGGCATCGTGCCGCTGAAATCCCTATAATTGCCGCGTTTGGCGTTTCGGCGCCGCCCTTCCTTACATCCAGGTTAATCAGGTCGCTAAATTTATGACTGATCAGTCCCATCAGTGCGTCATTATCGGCATTGCCGGCGCATCGGCTTCCGGCAAGAGCCTTATTGCCAGTACTCTTTATCGCGAATTGCGTGAACAAGTCGGTGACGAACATATTGGCGTTATTCCCGAAGACAGCTATTACAAAGATCAAAGCCATCTGTCGATGGAAGAACGCGTAAAAACCAACTACGACCATCCGAACGCGATGGACCACAGTCTGCTGTTTCAACATCTGCAAACGCTGAAACGCGGCTCTGCTATTGAGCTGCCGGTATATAGCTATGTTGAGCACACGCGTACGCAAGATACTATTCATATCGAACCCAAGAAAGTCATCATCCTGGAAGGCATTTTGCTGCTGACGGATGCGCGTTTGCGCGATGAGATGAACTTTTCTATTTTTGTTGATACGCCACTGGATATTTGTCTGATGCGCCGTATCAAGCGGGATGTGAATGAACGTGGTCGTTCAATGGATTCGGTGATGGCGCAATACCAGAAAACCGTCCGCCCAATGTTCCTGCAATTTATTGAGCCTTCAAAACAATACGCCGACATCATTGTGCCGCGCGGGGGTAAAAACCGCATCGCCATCGATATTCTGAAGGCTAAAATCAGTCAGTTCTTTGAATAAGTTCAGCGAATTGTGTACCGTTCAGTGATAACCTGGTTCACCCTTAACGCACCTGGCATTAAGGGTTTGAAGCACGAAAGGAGAAAGTGCCATGCGTTTATGTGATCGAGATATTGAAGCCTGGTTGGATGAAGGTCGCCTGTCGATCACTCCACGCCCTCCTGTCGAGCGAATCAATGGCGCCACGGTAGATGTGCGTCTTGGCAACAAATTCCGTACGTTCCGTGGTCATACGGCGGCGTATATTGATTTAAGCGGACCGAAAGATGAAGTCAGCGCCGCGCTGGATCGCGTGATGAGCGATGAAATCGTCCTCAAGGACGGCGAGGCATTTTTCCTGCATCCGGGGGAACTTGCGCTGGCGGTAACATTCGAATCCGTGACGTTGCCTTCCGATCTCGTCGGTTGGTTAGATGGCCGTTCTTCGCTGGCTCGTCTGGGACTGATGGTACACGTCACCGCACACCGTATCGATCCGGGCTGGTCTGGCTGTATCGTACTGGAGTTTTACAACTCCGGAAAATTACCCCTGGCTCTGCGTCCGGGCATGCCGATTGGCGCGTTAAGTTTCGAACCGCTTTCTGGTCCGGCAGCGCGACCATACAACCGTCGTCAGGATGCGAAGTATCGCGACCAGCAGGGCGCTGTTGCCAGCCGGATCGATAAAGACTGAGTGTTTTTCAGTCCATTGGGGATAGCATGAGACGATTTCTGACGACGCTGATGATTCTTCTGGTCGTGCTGGTGGCCGGCTTTTCTGCGTTAGTACTGTTGGTTAATCCGAATGATTTCCGCGCGTATATGGTCAAGCAGGTTGCCGCACGTAGCGGATATCAGCTGCAGTTGGATGGCCCCCTGCGTTGGCACGTATGGCCGCAACTGAGTATCCTCTCAGGGCGAGTGGTGTTAACGGCTGAAGGTGCCAGCGAACCTCTGGTTCGTGCCGACAATATGCGTCTTGACGTTGCGTTATGGCCGCTGTTGAGCCACCAGCTCAGCGTGAAGCAGGTGATGCTCAAAGGCGCAGTGATTCAACTGACCCCGCAAACTGAGGCGGTGCGCGGTAAAGATGCGCCCGTTGCCCCAAAAGACAATATGTTGCCCGATCTGGCGGAAGACAAAGGGTGGTCGTTTGATATCGCCCGTTTGCGGGTTGCCGACAGTGTTCTGGTATTCCAGCATGAAGACGACGAACAAGTTACCGTTCGTGATATTCGTCTGGAGATGGAACAAGATAGCCAGCACCGCGGCACGTTTGATTTTTCCGGGCGTGTGAACCGCGATCAGCGCGATCTCGCGTTATCCTTTAACGGCACGGTCGATGCCTCCGATTATCCGCACAACTTATCTGCGAATATTGCGCAGTTAAGCTGGCAACTGCAGGGGGCCGATCTGCCGCCGCAGGGAATCAACGGTCAGGGACATCTTCAGGCGCAATGGCTGGAAGAGAAAAAACAGCTTTCGTTTAGCCAGATAAATTTGACCGCCAATGACTCTTCGTTCTCCGGGCAAGCGCACGTATCCTTGTTGGAAAAACCGGAATGGGCCGTCGACCTAAAATTTGGTCAGCTCAATCTGGATAACCTGCTCGTACAACATGACGCAGCGGCGACAGCAAAAGGTGACGTTCAGCAAGGTCAGAGTCAGTCAACGCTGGCGCGCCCCGTCATTGCTTCCCAGGTTGATGCCGTTTCGTATCAAGGACTCAAGGGTTTTTCGGCAGACATCGCTTTGCAGGCTGACAAAGTGCTGTGGCGGAAAATGGCGTTTGAGAATGTTTCGGCAAAAATAGACAACCAGTTCGGCTTACTGAACATTGCGCAGTTGCAGGGAAAAAGTGATGGCGGGCTGATCTCACTGCCCGGCACGCTGGATGCCAGAAAGGGAGAACCGCGAGCGGTCTTTCATCCGCGTCTGGAAGGTGTGGAAATTGGCACGATTCTGAAGGCCTTTGATTACCCCATCGCACTCACCGGCAAGCTGTCGCTGGCGGGAGACTTTTCCGGCTCAGATATTGATGCCCAGGCGTTTCGCCATAGCTGGCAAGGGCAGGCCCATGTCGAAATGAACGATACGCGAATGGAAGGGATGAACTTCCAGCAGATGATTCAACAGGCTGTAGAACGCAGCGGTGGGGATGTTAAATCTCAGCAAAACCTCGATAACGTGACCCGGTTGGATCATTTTGTAACCGATATGACGCTGGATAACGGAGAGGTGACGCTGGATAACATGGCAGGCGAGTCCGCGATGTTGGCGCTAACCGGCAAAGGAACGTTAGATCTGGTGAAGCAGAATTGCGACACGCTGTTTAACATTCGCGTGCTGGGCGGTTGGGATGGCGAAAGTAAGTTGATTAATTTCCTGAAGGCCACCCCGGTTCCTCTCAGGGTCTATGGCCAGTGGCAATCCCTGAACTACAGTCTGCAAGTTGATCAGCTTTTGCGTAAGCATCTGCAGGATGAAGCAAAACGTCGCCTGAATGACTGGGCAGATCGCAATAAAGATTCCCGCAACGGCAAAGATGTTAAAAAGTTGCTGGATAAGCTCTGATTCATATTGCCGGATGGTGGCTAATGCCCCATCCGGCTCGTGACTTACACCTCGTAATCCATCTCTTCTTCACTGTGTAGCGGTATCAGCTGGACTTTTTGCACACGATGATTTTCCACCTGCAGGGTTTTTAGCCGATAGTCGCCAACCTGGACTTCCTCGCCTGTTTTGGGGATGCGCTGCAAATACTCCATTAACAGACCAGCAATGGTGTGGTACTCACGCTTTTCGTCTAACGGAATAGGGACATACTGCACCAGATCTTCCAGCGGCATATGTCCGTTAGCGGTCCATGAACCATCGGCGTTTTTCTGAATATCATGGCGGGCGTCGATTTCCTCTACTTCGTTTGGCAGATTGCCGGCGATGGTTTCCATCACATCACTCAGCGTCACAATCCCTTCGACGGAACCAAATTCATCTGCTACAAACGCGAAGTGCGTACGGGCATTACGGAACTGCTCAAGTGCCGGAAGCAGCGGCAGAGTTTCCGGGAACACCAGCGGCTGGCGAATCAAGACGCGCAGGTCGAGCGGTTCGCCGCGCAGAGACTGCTGCAGCAAATCGATGACATGTACCACGCCAAGCAGTTCTTCCTGCTCGTCTTCGCCAGTAACCACCAGACGCGTATGCTGGTTTTTTTCCAGTAAGGCGCGGATTTCTGCTTCGGGCGCATTGAGGTCGATATGTTCAATATCATGGCGCGAGGTCATGATACTGCTGACGGTACGCTGATTAAGGTTCAGCACGCGTTCAATCATTCGCCGCTCCTGAGGCGCGAAAATCTGACCTTCATGATGATCCGCCAGCATTGCCGCGGTTTCGGCATCCAGTTCGGCATCTTCTTTTTGCCCGCTCAGCAGCCGCATTACCGCCTCGGCGGTGCGCTGGCGCAGAGTATGGTTGGCTGAGAGGAAGCGACGACGGTTAAAGATGGCCAACTGGTTCAATGCTTCGATCATGACCGAGAAGCCGATGGCTGCGTACAGATAACCTTTCGGGATATGGAAACCAAACCCTTCGGCCACCAGACTGAAACCAATCATCAGCAGGAAGCTCAGACACAGAATAACTATAGTTGGATGGCTGTTAACAAAGCGCGTCAGCGACTTGCTGGCCAGCACCATCAGGCTGATGGCAATAATGACTGCCGCCATCATCACCGCCAGGTGATCAACCATGCCAACAGCGGTAATGACGGAATCCAGAGAGAAGATGGCGTCCAGCACCACGATTTGCGCGACCACACCCCAGAACTTAGCGCCTTTACGCTGGGTGGGGTTATCGCTGTCTTTTCCCTCCAGCCGTTCGTTGAGTTCCATAGTGGCTTTAAACAGCAGGAAGAAACCACCGAACAGCATGATCAGATCGCGGGCGCTGAAGCTGAGATCGCGAATGCTGAACAGCGGCGTGGTCAGCGTTACCAGCCAGGATATTGATGCCAGCAGCAGCAGGCGCATAACCATCGCCAGCAGTAGCCCGGTAATACGCGCCTTATCCCGCTGGGCAGGAGGTAGTTTCTCCGCGAGGATGGCAATAAAAACAAGATTATCAATGCCAAGAACAAGTTCGATCACGATTAACGTGACCAGTCCGGCCCAGATTGACGGATCGGCAATCCATTCCATAATAAATGCTATACCCATAGTTGTATGACAATTGTCACAATTCGATCATGGGTAAAACTGGCGAAAAATGCAATGGCGAGAAGGGATTTCTCTGTCGGTTATATCAGAACAGATGCAGGATAATAGCCGTAATGTAACTACCGGAAATGATTTTATTAATCTAAATATATTTAGGAAATATCGCAGGTGGGATATTTACATACCAATATTGTCAATATCAATAAAATCCTAAAAATCTTAAAAGCTTGGTGTCGGCGGTTTGTTATCTTGCCTGATATTCGCATAGCTGCAACAATTCTTGCGGTAATAATCAAAAGATAAATATTTCCTCATCAACCAGTGGCGCTATTTCTGATGCGCTGCCTCTGTAAATGCGATGAAAATACAGGAGAAGATAAAAATTTAAATTAATCAGTGCATTGGTAGCTAGTGAAGCCAGGGGCGGTAGCGTGTCTGGTCGCCTGAAACAAACCTAAAGTATTCTGTCAAGAGACCGCAGATGAATTCATTTTTTTTAGGACTGATGCCAGTTAAATTCCATTTCAATTAACGGCAAGGTAAATGCGTACAGGCGAAGTCGCTATTTAGATTGCATGTGATAATTACTCTGCCAAAGTGATAAATAATCAATGATGAAATCCAAACTTAAATTGATACCAGTATTGGTATCGGTAATCTTGATAAACGGTTGTACCGTGCTTCCGGGCAGCAATATGTCTACGATGGGCAAAGATGTGATTAAACAGCAGGACGCTGATTTTGATATCGATCGCATGGTGAATGTTTATCCACTCACGCCACGGCTGGTAGAACAATTACGTCCTCGACCAAATGTTGCACAACCTAATATGTCGCTGGACCAGGAGATTGCCGGATATCAGTACCGGGTCGGTCCGGGTGATGTCCTGAATGTGACCGTCTGGGACCATCCCGAACTCACCACGCCGGCCGGGCAGTACCGTAGCTCAAGCGATACCGGCAACTGGGTGCAGCCTGATGGCACGATGTTTTACCCCTACATCGGCAAAGTCAGCGTGGTAGGGAAAACGTTGGCAGAGATTCGTAGTGATATTACCGGGCGCTTAGCGAAGTATATTGCTGACCCGCAGGTGGACGTTAATATCGCCGCTTTCCGCTCACAGAAGGCCTATGTCTCCGGGCAGGTGAACAAATCCGGCCAGCAGGCCATCACCAACGTGCCGCTTACCGTTCTCGATGCTATTAACGCCGCTGGCGGTCTCACCGAGGCGGCAGACTGGCGTAACGTTGTGCTGACTCATAAAGGGCAGGAGCAACGCATTTCACTGCAAGCACTGATGCAAAATGGCGACCTGAGCCAGAATCGTCTGCTCTATCCTGGCGACATCCTGTTTGTCCCGCGTAATGACGATCTGAAAGTCTTCGTAATGGGGGAAGTTAAAAAACAGAGCACCCTCAAAATGGACTTCAGCGGCATGACGCTCACCGAAGCGCTGGGCAATGCCGAAGGTATCGACCTGACCACCTCCAACGCCAGCGGTATTTTCGTTATTCGACCATTGAAAGGCGAGGGCGGGAACAACAGCAAGATCGCCAATATCTATCAGCTTGATATGTCGGATGCGACGTCGCTGGTGATGGCGACTTCATTCCGACTCCAGCCATACGATGTGGTGTACGTCACTACCGCGCCGGTTGCTCGCTGGAACCGTTTGATCAATCAGTTGCTGCCGACTATTAGCGGTGTTCGCTATATGACGGACACGGCCAGCGACCTTCACAACTGGTAATCGTCATGTTTAACAAAATCTTAGTTGTCTGTGTGGGGAACATTTGCCGTTCCCCGACGGCAGAGCGCTTGTTAAGGCAATTTCATCCGGCGTTAACGGTCTCTTCTGCCGGTCTTGGGGCGCTGGTGGGGAAAGGCGCGGATCCGTGCGCCATTAGCGTGGCGCAGGCGCACAACCTGTCACTGGATAATCATTGTGCCCGGCAGATCTCAGGACGAATGTGCCGGGAGTATGACCTGATCCTGACCATGGAAAAGCGCCATATCTCTGCCCTATGTGAAATGGTGCCGGAGATGCGCGGCAAAGTGATGCTTTTTGGGCACTGGGACAGCGAGCGCGAAATTCCCGATCCGTATCGTAAAAGCCGTGATGCGTTTGACGCGGTGTACGCATTACTTGAACGGTCTGCCCGCCAATGGGCTCAGGCACTGAACGCAGAGCAGGGAAAACAATGACAGAAAAAGTAAAACAGTCTGCTGCGCCGGTAACGGGCAATGATGAAATCGATATTGGTCGTCTGGTCGCAACGGTGGTGGAAGCCCGCTGGTGGGTTCTTGGCATTACCACGGCTTTTGCATTGTGTGCCGCGGTCTACACGCTGTTCGCCACACCCATCTACAGTGCGGACGCGCTGGTGCAAATTGAGCAAAATACCGGAAATTCACTGGTGCAGGATATTGGCTCGGCGTTGTCGAACAAACCTCCGGCCTCAGAAGCGGAAATTCAGCTCATTCAGTCACGACTGGTATTAGGGAAAACGGTAGACGATCTCAACCTTGATATCGCCGTTACCAAAGATACGTTCCCCATTTTTGGCGCGGGCTGGGATCGGCTGATGGGCCGTCAGAACGAAACGGTTAACGTGACAACCTTCACGCTGCCAAAGGCAATGAATGAACAGACCTTCTCGCTCAATGTGCTGAATGATAAAAGCTATCAACTGGTGAGTGACGGAGGTTTTAGCGCCCGGGGGCAAGTCGGCAAGGTGCTGGAACATGATGGCGTGACGATGCTGGTTGAGGCGATTCATGCCAGCCCGGAGAGCCAATTTACCGTCAGCAAATTCTCCACGCTGGGCATGATAAACACCCTGCAAAATAATCTGATGGTGGCGGAAACAGGCAAAGATACCGGCGTATTGAGCCTGACCTTTACCGGCGAAGACCGCGAGCAAATCCGTAAGATCCTCGACAGTATTACCCGCAACTATCTGCAACAAAACGTGGAACGTAAATCCGAAGAGGCCGCCAAAAGTCTGGCGTTTCTGGCAAAGCAACTGCCTGAGGTACGTAATCGGCTGGACGTTGCCGAAAACAAGCTGAACGCCTTTCGTCAGGATAAAGACTCCGTGGATTTGCCGCTGGAAGCCAAAGCGGTGCTGGATTCGATGGTGAATATCGACGCGCAGCTGAATGAATTGACCTTCAAAGAAGCGGAGATTTCCAAGCTGTTCACCAAAGCGCACCCGGCGTACCGCACGCTGCTGGAAAAACGCCAGGCGCTGGAAGATGAGAAAAGTAAGCTGAACGGGCGCGTAACGGCGATGCCGAAAACGCAGCAGGAAATTGTTCGCCTGACGCGTGATGTGGAGTCCGGTCAGCAGGTCTATATGCAGTTGCTGAACAAACAACAGGAACTGAAGATTACCGAGGCCAGTACGGTCGGCGATGTGCGCATTGTCGATCCCGCGATTGCTCAGCCTGGCGTACTGAAACCGAAAACGGCGTTGATTATTCTCGGCAGTATCATTCTTGGTTTGATGCTTTCCGTGGCGGGCGTATTGCTGCGTTCTCTGTTTAATTGCGGTATTGAAAGCCCACAGGCGCTGGAAGAGCATGGTATCAGCGTGTATGCCAGTATTCCGCTGTCTGAATGGCAAAAAGCACGTGATAACGTTCAGACCATTAAAGGTGTGAAACGCTACAAGCAAAGCCAGCTGTTGGCCGTGGGGAATCCAACCGATCTCGCCATAGAAGCGGTCCGCAGTCTGCGTACCAGCTTGCACTTTGCCATGATGCAGGCGCGTAACAACGTATTGATGCTGACCGGCGTCAGCCCGTCGATTGGCAAAACGTTTGTCTGCGCCAACCTCGCGGCAGTCATCAGCCAGACCAACAAACGCGTGCTGTTGATCGACTGCGACATGCGCAAAGGCTATACCCACGAACTGCTGGGGACCAATAACGTCAACGGCCTGTCTGAGATCCTTATCGGCAAGGGGGATATTTCATCCAGCGCCAAACCGACATCGATTCCGCATTTTGATCTGATCCCTCGCGGTCAAATTCCTCCCAATCCTTCCGAGCTGTTGATGAGCGAGCGCTTCGGCGAACTGATTGCCTGGGCCAGCGCGCACTATGACCTGGTGCTGATTGACACCCCACCAATTCTGGCGGTGACCGATGCGGCTATCGTAGGGCGTCATGTCGGAACCACGCTGATGGTGGCGCGTTATGCGGTCAACACGTTGAAAGAGGTGGAAACCAGCCTGAGTCGCTTCGAACAAAACGGCATTCAGGTGAAAGGGGTGATTCTCAACTCGATCTTCCGCCGTGCCAGCGGGTATCAGGATTACGGTTACTACGAATACGAATACACGTCGGATTCGAAATAGATAACAGCAACGCATATCGAATGTAGGCCTGATAAGCGTAGCGCCATCAGGCAACTTTTTTTGGAAACGAAAATGACGACAGAGAACCCGCTAATTTCAATTTATATGCCAACCTGGAATCGCCAGCAGCTGGCCATTCGGGCGATTAAATCGGTGTTGCGCCAGGACTACCCTCACTGGGAGATGATCATTGTGGATGATTGCTCTTCCTCATATGAGCAGTTGCAGCAGTTTGTTGAGGAACTCAACGATCCGCGTGTGTCGTATACGCATAATTCCACCAACTCAGGGGCCTGCGCGGTGCGTAATCAGGCCATTATGCAGGCCAACGGGCAATACATCACGGGGATTGATGATGATGATGAATGGACGCCGAACCGCCTGAGCGTATTTCTCAACTATCGCCATCACCTTGTCACGCGGGCGTTTCTGTATGCCAATGACTATGTCTGTGAGGGCGAAGTGTATTCGCAGCCGACCAGTCTGCCGCTCTATCCGAAGTCCGTTTATTCACGCCGCAGGTTTTATAAGCGCAACATCATTGGTAATCAGGTATTTACCTGGGCATGGCGGTTTAAATCATGCCTGTTCGATACCACGCTGAAAGCGGCGCAGGATTACGACATCTTCCTGCGCATGGTGGTGGCGTATGGCAAACCGTGGAAGGTCAAAGAGGCGACGCAGATCCTGCATGTCAATCACGGCGAGATGCGTATTACCTCATCGCCGAATAAATTCTCCGGCTACTTTCAGTTTTACCGCAAGCACAAAGGCAAATTTGACCGGGCCAGCAAGAAATATCAGCTGTTTACCCTCTATCAGATCCGCAACAAACGGATGAACTGGCGCACGCTGCTGACGCTGCTTTCTGTTCGTAACAGTAAGCGTCTGGCCGACGGACTGCGAGGACGCTAATTATGCTGGAAGATTTACGCGCGAACGGCTGGAGTCTGCGCCCCTGCTGCATGGTGGCGGCCTATCGGATTGCCCATTTTTGCTCCGTCTGGCGTAAAAAAAACATCATAAACAACCTGTGGGCTGCCCCGGTGCTGGTGATGTATCGCCTTATCACTGAATGCCTGTTTGGCTATGAAATTCAGGCTGCTGCATCAATCGGTCGTCGTTTCACCATCCATCATGGCTATGGGGTGGTTATCAATAAAAACGTGGTGGCGGGGGATGATTTTACCCTACGCCACGGCGTCACCATCGGCAATCTTGGTGCCAACGACCCATCCTGTCCGGTCATCGGTAACGGCGTTGAGCTGGGGGCCAATGTCACTCTGCTTGGCGACGTTGCTATTGGCGATAACGTGACGATTGGCGCCGGGAGCGTCGTGGTGGATAGCGTTCCGGACAATACGCTGGTCGTGGGCGAGAAGGCTCGGGTGAAGGTAATAAAATGAAGATATTACAGTTTAATGTGCGACTCGCAGAAGGTGGGGCGGCAGGCGTGGCGTTAGATTTGCATCTGAGGTCGCTGGAAAAAGGGCTGTCGTCGCGTTTTGTCTATGGCTATGGCAAAGGTGGTAAAAAAAGCGCCAGTCATGCGAATTACCCGCAGGTTATTAAATATACGCCGCGCCTGACGTCGGCGGCGAACATTGCGCTGTTTCGTTTCGCGAACCGCGACATGTTTGGCAATCTCAACAAGTTATACCGTGAAGTTACCCGCACCTGCGGCCCGCTGGTACTGCATTTTCATGTGTTGCACAGCTACTGGTTGAACCTGGAAGAGTTGGTGACCTTTTGCCAAAAAGTGAAGGCGCATAAACCGGATATCACCTTCGTCTGGACGCTGCACGATCACTGGAGCGTGACCGGGCGCTGTGCCTTTACCGATGGCTGCGAAGGCTGGAAAACGGGCTGCCAGAAATGCCCAACGCTCAGCAACTATCCGCCGGTAAAAATCGATAAAGCCCATCAGCAGTTGCCCGGCAAGCGGCAGATGTTTCGCGCCATGCTGGCGCTGGGCTGCCAGTTTATCTCACCCAGTCAGCATGTGGCCGACGCATTCAACAGCCTGTATGGCGTGGGACGATGCCACATTATTAACAACGGTATCGATGTGGCGACGGAAGCCATTCTTGCCGAACTACCCGCGATGCCTGAGGAGAACAGTCGGCCGAAAATTGCCGTGGTGGCTCATGACCTGCGCTATGACGGCAAAACCAGTCAGCAACTGGTGCGAGCGATTACCGCGCTTGGGGACAAAATTGAGCTGCATACCTTCGGCAAATTTTCGCCATTTGCGGGAGATAACGTCATCAATCACGGTTTTGAGAGCGATAAGCGCACGTTGATGAGTGCGCTTAACCAGATGGATGGACTGGTGTTCAGCTCCCGTGTCGATAACTACCCGCTGATTCTGTGTGAAGCGCTTTCTATCGGCGTACCGGTCATTGCCACGCACAGCGATGCCGCGCAGGAAGTGCTGGCTAAATCAGGCGGCAAAACGTTCAGCGAAGCGGACGTATTGCAACTGGTGCAACTGAAAAAATCAGACATCGCGCAGGCGGTATTTGACACGTCCCTTACCGCGTTCAGCCAGCGCAGTCGGGTGGCATACAGTGGGCAACAGATGCTGGAGGAATATGTCTCGTTCTATCAGAATCTGTAGCTATCTGGTGCTACCGCTGCTTTATTTGCTGGTTAACGTCAAACTTGCCCAGCTTGGCGAGAGCTTCCCGATAACCATCGTCACCTTCTTGCCTGTTCTGCTGTTGCTGTTTGTCGAGCGCATTAATATCAAAAAATTAATGATCGCGCTGGGCGTGGGGGGCGGGCTGACGGCGTTTAACTACCTGTTCGGCCAATCACTGGATGCCAGCAAGTACGTAACGTCTGCGATGCTATTTATCTATACCGTGGTGATTATTGGCATGGTGTGGAGTATTCGCTTCAAAACCATTTCACCCCATAACTACATTAAGATTTTGCGTTTTTTCTGGCTGGTGGTGGGACTGGTGGTGGGATTAGCTGCGGTTGAAATGGCACAGATAATTCTCAGCGGCGGCAGCAGTTTAATGGAAGTTATTTCGAAATATCTTATTTACAGTAACAGCTATGTTCTGAACTTTATTAAGTTTGGTGGGAAGCGTACCACCTCACTCTATTTCGAACCGGCATTCTTCGCTCTGGCGTTAATCTCAATTTGGCTCAGTATCAAACAGTTTGGTATCAAAACACCTAAGTCCGATGCTATGATTCTGGCAGGGATAATATTATCAGGATCGTTTTCAGGGGTAATGACGTTTATTTTGTTTTATCTCCTGGAGTGGGCGTTCCAGTACCTGAATAAGGATGCGATAAAAAAGAAGCTACCACTGGCGATAATCTCATTAAGCGTGTTTCTGGTTGGTGTGATATTTGCTTTTCCGTACATCGCAACGCGGCTTGGTGATTTAGGAACTGAAGGTTCGTCATCGTATTATCGTATCGTAGGACCATTAGTGATGGTCGGTTATTCGTTACTGAACGTTGATGGCGTAGTGAGATTTGGCTCACTTTATGAATACGTCGCGTCATTCGGAATTTTTAACGGTGCAGATGTCGGTAAAACAATAGACAATGGCTTGTATCTGCTGATTATTTATTTTTCATGGTTCGCGGTGATATTAGCCCTATGGTACATGGGGAAGGTCATAAAAATGATGTTCAATGCGTTTGGCGATAATCAGAATTATCGGGTGCAGCTTTATCTTTTTACACCGTTGTCCCTGTTTTTTACAGGTTCAGTATTTAGTCCGGAATACGCATTTTTAATTGTATGTCCGTTTATATTACGCAAGGCGCTGAATATCGCGAGGTAACTCACATGCTGCTCAGTATCATTACCGTCGCCTTTCGCAATCAGGAAGGGATCGTCAAAACTCACGCATCGCTGGCACATCTGGCGCAAGCGGGTGATATCAGTTTTGAGTGGATTGTTGTTGATGGCGGTTCCACTGACGGTACGTCAGCATTCCTTGAAGAACTCAATGGGGAACACCGGTTACGGTATGTCAGCGAACCGGATAAAGGTATCTATGATGCGATGAACAAAGGCATCGAGATGGCGCGCGGGCGGTTTGCGCTGTTCCTCAACTCCGGGGATATTCTGCATGCGGATGCGGCTTGTTTTATCCGCCAGCTAAAAACGCAGAGCGACCAAATTATGGTCATTGGCGATGCGTTGCTGGATTTCGGCAATGGCAACAAAATTAAGCGTCGGGCAAAACCGGGTTGGTATATTTACCACAGCCTGCCCGCCAGCCATCAGGCAATATTCTTTCCGCTCTCAGGACTGAATGTCTGGCATTATGATTTGCAATATAAAATATCGTCTGATTACGCGTTGGCAGCCAAATTATACAAGTCCGGTTACGCTTTTAAAAAACTGAGCGGGTTGGTATCGGAGTTTTCCATGGGCGGAGTGTCAACGACGAATAATCTGGAATTGTGCCGGGATGCCAAAAAAGTACAGCGCCAGATATTACACACGCCAGGCTTTTGGACCGGTTTATCAGAATATTTACGTCTGCGCACAACCGGCAAAACAAAAACCTTATATGGGAAAACGTAAGGGCATATTATGCAGGATTTAAGCGGATTTAAAGTGCCTGGAGGTTTTCGCGGTGGCGGCGCGATTAAAGTGCAATTATGGTGGGCGGTGCAAGCAACATTATTTCGCTGGTCTCCACAGGTCATGTATCGCTGGCGTGCATTTTTATTACGAATGTTTGGCGCAAAAATAGGAAAAAACGTAGTCATTCGGCCTTCAGTAAAAATTACTTATCCGTGGAAATTAACTCTGGGAGATTATTCCTGGGTGGGTGATGACGCGGTTTTATATACGTTAGGTGATATTACGATTGGCGCCCACGCGGTTATTTCGCAAAAAAGTTATTTATGTACCGGGAGTCATGATTATGCCAGTCAACATTTTGATATTAACGCTACGCCGATTGTGGTTGGCGCTAAATGCTGGCTGGCGACAGATGTCTTTGTCGCGCCTGGCGTGACGATTGGCGATGGCACCATCGTCGGAGCACGAAGCAGCGTATTTAAATCGCTGCCAGCAAATGTCATTTGTCGGGGAAATCCCGCAGTAGTCACACGCGAACGCGTCGAGAAAGTTACTCCCTGAGGGGATCACTGAAGAGGTTATAACATGTCAAAAGTCGCTCTCATTACTGGCGTAACCGGGCAGGATGGTTCTTACCTGGCAGAACTCCTGCTGGAAAAAGGGTACGAAGTACACGGTATTAAGCGTCGCGCTTCATCATTCAACACCGAACGTGTGGACCACATCTACCAGGATCCGCATTCAGGCAATCCCAAATTTCATCTGCACTATGGCGATTTGACCGACTCCTCCAACCTGACCCGTATTTTACAGGAAGTCCAACCGGATGAAGTCTATAACCTGGGCGCCATGAGCCACGTCGCGGTGTCGTTTGATTCACCGGAATACACCGCAGACGTTGATGCGATCGGCACCTTGCGTTTGCTGGAGGCAATTCGCTTCCTCGGACTTGAGAAGAAGACCCGTTTTTATCAGGCGTCTACCTCTGAACTGTACGGTCTGGTACAGGAAATTCCGCAGAAAGAGAGCACGCCGTTCTATCCGCGTTCACCGTATGCCGTTGCTAAGTTGTACGCCTACTGGATAACCGTCAACTACCGCGAGTCTTACGGGATGTATGCCTGTAACGGCATTCTGTTTAACCACGAATCTCCGCGCCGCGGCGAAACCTTTGTTACTCGCAAAATTACCCGGGCGATCGCCAACATCGCGCAGGGGCTGGAGTCTTGCCTGTACCTGGGCAACATGGATTCACTGCGCGACTGGGGGCATGCCAAAGATTACGTCAGGATGCAGTGGATGATGCTGCAGCAGGATAAGCCGGAAGATTTCGTGATTGCCACCGGCGTGCAGTATTCCGTGCGCCAGTTTGTAGAAATGGCGGCCGCTCAGTTGGGGATTAAATTGCGCTTTGAAGGCGAGGGCGTGAATGAGAAAGGCATCGTAGTTTCTGTGACCGGACACGATGCTCCGGGGGTGAAGCCTGGGGATGTCATGATTGCCGTTGACCCGCGCTACTTCCGTCCGGCTGAGGTGGAAACGCTGCTGGGCGATCCGGCTAAAGCACATGAAAAACTGGGCTGGAAACCGGAAATCACGCTGCGCCAGATGATCTCGGAAATGGTTGCCAACGATCTTGATGCGGCGAAGAAACATTCCCTGCTCAAGTCGCACGGTTACGAGGTCGCCATCGCGCTGGAGTACTGAGGATGAAGACACAACGTATTTTTGTGGCGGGCCATCGCGGGATGGTGGGGGCCGCCATCGTCAGACAATTGTCGCAGCGAAATAACGTAGAGCTGGTGCTGCGTACCCGCGACCAGCTTAATCTGCTGGACGCGGGTGCGGTGCAGGCGTTCTTTGCCGCTGAACGTATTGACCAGGTTTATCTGGCGGCGGCAAAAGTAGGGGGAATTGTGGCAAACAATACTTATCCTGCTGATTTTATTTATGAAAATATGATGATTGAGAGCAACATTATTCATGCGGCGCATCTGCATAACGTGAATAAACTGTTGTTCCTCGGGTCATCCTGTATTTATCCCAAGCAAGCCACCCAGCCAATCGCCGAAAGTGAATTGTTGCAGGGGACTCTTGAACCGACCAATGAACCGTATGCGATTGCCAAAATTGCCGGTATCAAGCTGTGCGAATCGTATAACCGGCAGTATGGCCGTGATTATCGCTCGGTGATGCCGACCAATCTGTACGGACCGCATGACAATTTTCATCCGAGTAATTCGCATGTGATCCCGGCGCTACTGCGCCGCTTTCATGAAGCTCGCGAGCAAAATACGCCGGATGTGGTGGTGTGGGGAAGCGGGACGCCAATGCGTGAATTTCTGCATGTTGACGATATGGCGGCGGCCAGTATCCACGTGATGGAGCTGGCTCAGGAAGTGTTGCAGGAATATAGCCAGCCGATGCTGTCGCATATCAACGTGGGTACCGGTGTGGATTGCACTATCCGTGAACTGGCCCAGACTATCGCACAGGTCGTGGGTTACAAGGGGCGCGTGGTGTTTGACGCCAGCAAACCGGACGGCACGCCGCGCAAATTGCTCGACGTTACGCGCCTGCATCAGTTGGGCTGGTATCACGAGATATCTCTGGAAGCGGGGCTTGCCAGTACATATCAGTGGTTCCTTGAAAACCAGCAGCGTTACCGGGGGTAAGCATGTTTTTACGTCATGAGGATTTTGCCGCCGTTGTACGTTCAACTCCGCTAATTTCCATCGATTTGATCGTGGAAAACGCCGACGGCGAATTTCTGCTTGGCAAGCGCCTCAATCGTCCGGCGCAGGGATACTGGTTCGTGCCCGGCGGTCGGGTGCAAAAAGATGAACCGCTGAGCGCGGCTTTTGAGCGGCTGACTGACGCAGAGCTGGGGTTACGTTTACCGCTGTCCACTGCAAAGTTTTACGGTGTCTGGCAGCACTTCTATGGCGACAACTTTTCCGGGGAAGATTTCTCAACGCATTACATCGTGCTGGGATTTCGTCTGCGGGTGTCGGAAAACGACCTGCAACTGCCTGACGTTCAACATGACGCGTACCGCTGGCTGGCAATTGAAGAGATCCTGGCCAGTGATCGTGTGCACGACAACAGCCGGGCTTACTTCTGTGAGAAGAGTCAGGCTGGAGTACCCGGGCTATGAAGATCCTTGTGTATGGCATCAACTATTCGCCGGAGTTGACCGGTATCGGTAAATACACCGGTGAAATGGTGGAGTGGATGGCGCAACAGGGGCATGACGTACGGGTGATCACGGCGCCGCCTTATTATCCGCAGTGGAAGGTCAGCGGTCGCTATTCATCCTGGCGCTACCGTCGTGAAGAGGGCGATGCCATCGTCTGGCGTTGTCCGCTGTATGTGCCTGAGCAGCCTTCTACGCTCAAGCGCCTGCTGCATTTAGGCAGTTTTGCCCTGAGCAGTTTCTTCCCACTACTGGCGCAACACCGCTGGAAGCCGGATCGCATCATTGGGGTAGTGCCGACACTGTTTTGTACGCCGGGCATGCGTCTGCTGGCGAAACTGTCCGGGGCGCGCACGCTGCTGCATATTCAGGATTACGAAGTTGATGCCATGCTGGGGCTTGGCATGGCGGGCAAAGGCAAGCGTGGCGTGGTGGCAAAACTGGCCAGCGCCTTTGAGCGCAGTGGGCTGTTGAATATGGATCATATTTCGACCATTTCTCGCTCAATGATGAATAAAGCACAGGAAAAGGGCGTTGATGCACAGAAGGTCATTTTCTTTCCGAACTGGTCAGAAGTAGCACGCTTTCGTGACGTGACCGCCGCCGATGCTCTGGCGTTACGCCAGCAACTGGGCTTGCCTGATGATAAAAAAATCATTCTCTACTCAGGCAATATCGGTGAAAAGCAAGGGCTGGAGAGCGTGATCGACGCAGCGGCCCTGTTGAGCGAGCGGCCCTTGCTGTTTGTGATTGTCGGGCAGGGCGGGGGTAAAGCGCGGCTGGAGAGTATGGCTAGCGAACGCGGCCTGAATAATGTGATGTTCTTTCCGCTGCAATCTTATGGCGCTCTGCCTGCGCTGCTCAAGATGGCGGACTGTCATCTGGTGGTACAAAAGCGTGGTGCGGCGGATGCCGTATTGCCTTCCAAACTGACCAATATCCTCGCCGTTGGTGGTAACGCGGTTATTACCGCCGAGCCAGAAACCGAACTTGGTCAGCTTTGCGGCACGCATCCGGGTATTGCGGTGTGTGTGGAGCCGGAGTCGGTAAACTCGCTGGTTAGTGGCATTCAACAGGCGCTGATGATGCCAAAAATGAACACGGTGGCACGTGATTATGCTGAACGCACGCTGGATAAAGAAAACGTGCTGAGCCAATTTATTGCAGATATTCGGGGTACATGATGAGTCAAAGCAAACTCTTTCCGGTGGTGATGGCCGGTGGCTCGGGTAGCCGTTTATGGCCTCTGTCCCGCGTGTTGTATCCAAAGCAGTTCCTGTGCCTGAAAGGCGATCTCACCATGCTGCAGACAACGATTTGTCGTCTGAACGGCGTGGAGTGCGAAAGCCCGGTGGTTATCTGTAACGAACAACACCGTTTCATTGTGGCGGAACAGCTACGACAACTGCACAAGCTGACTGAGAACATTATTCTCGAACCCGCCGGGCGTAATACGGCACCGGCGATAGCGCTGGCTGCGCTGGCGGCAAAACGCCAAAGTCCGGGGGAAGATCCGCTGCTGCTGGTGTTGGCAGCCGATCACATGATTGCCGATGAAGAAGCATTTCGCGAGGCGGTTCGCAATGCGATGCCCTATGCCAGCGCGGGTAAGCTGGTGACGTTTGGTATCGTGCCGGACCAGCCGGAGACCGGCTACGGCTATATCCGTCGTGGCGAGGTTTCGCCGACCAATACCGACGCCGTGGCTTTTGAGGTGGCACAGTTTGTTGAAAAGCCCAATCTGGAAACCGCGCAGGCTTATGTGGCGAGCGGCGACTACTACTGGAACAGCGGCATGTTCTTGTTCCGGGCCGGGCGTTATCTGGAAGAACTGAAAAAATATCGCCCCGACATTCTTGAGGCCTGCGAAAACGCCATGAGTATGGTTGACCCCGATCTCGATTTTATCCGTGTTGATGAACAGGCGTTTCTCGCCTGCCCGGAAGAGTCTGTGGACTATGCGGTTATGGAACGTACGGCCGATGCGGTGGTGATGCCCATGAACGCAGGCTGGAGCGACGTTGGCTCCTGGTCATCGCTGTGGGAAATCAGCGCTCATACCGCTGAAGGCAATGTGCATCACGGCGATGTCATTAGCCACAAAACGGAAAACAGCTACGTCTATGCCGAATCTGGCCTGGTGACGACCGTCGGGGTGAAAGATCTGGTGGTGGTGCAGACCAAAGATGCGGTGCTGATTGCCGATCGCAACGCGGTGCAGGACGTCAAAAAAGTGGTGGAGCAAATTAAAGCTGACGGACGACATGAACATCATATTCACCGTGAAGTTTACCGTCCATGGGGCAAGTACGACTCTATTGATGCCGGAGACCGTTACCAGGTGAAGCGGATTACCGTCAAACCTGGTGAGGGATTGTCCGTGCAGATGCATCATCACCGGGCTGAACACTGGGTTGTGGTGGCTGGTACCGCGAAGGTGACAATCAATGATGACATCAAACTGCTCGCTGAAAACGAGTCTGTCTATATTCCGCTGGGGGCGACCCATTGTCTGGAGAACCCGGGGAAAATCCCGCTCGATCTGATTGAAGTGCGCTCCGGATCTTACCTCGATGAGGATGATGTGGTGCGGTTTGCGGACAGATACGGGCGTACCTGATGCCGGATGCGCTGCGCTTATCCAGCCTACAACACTGTAGGCCCGGTAAGCGAAGCACGGCGGGAAATGCATTTAACACTCATTAAAAGGCTCATTAAGAGTCAGGGCCTCCTGTTGCCTGAAGAAGGGTAAATCATGACGAAATTAACCTGTTTCAAAGCCTACGATATTCGCGGCAGGCTGGGCGAAGAGCTGAATGAAGATATCGCGTGGCGTATCGGCCGCGCTTACGGTGAGTTACTGAAGCCAAAAACGATTGTCCTTGGCGGCGATGTGCGCCTGACCAGCGAGACGCTGAAGCTGGCGCTGGCGAAAGGACTACAGGATGCGGGGGTGGATGTGCTGGATATCGGCATGTCGGGCACCGAAGAGATTTACTTCGCCACCTTCCACCTGGGCATTGATGGCGGTATTGAAGTGACCGCCAGCCATAATCCGATGGATTACAACGGCATGAAGCTGGTGCGGGAAGGGGCACGGCCCATCAGCGGTGATACTGGTCTGCGCGACGTGCAGCGCCTGGCGGAAGCCAATGACTTCCCGGCGGTTGATGAGACAAAACGTGGTCGCTACCAGCGCATTACTACCCGCGATGCCTACATTGACCACCTGCTGGGTTACATCAGTTCCGCCAACCTGAAACCGATGAAGCTGGTGCTTAATTCCGGCAACGGTGCGGCAGGTCCGGTGGTTGATGCCATTGAGGCCCGTTTTAAGGCGCTGGGCGTGCCGGTCGAGTTTATCAAAATTCACAACACGCCGGATGGCAACTTCCCCAATGGTATTCCCAATCCTCTGCTGCCGGAATGCCGGGCCGACACCCACAATGCGGTCATTGAACACGGCGCGGATATGGGGATTGCCTTCGACGGTGATTTTGACCGCTGCTTCCTGTTCGATGAAAAAGGTCAGTTCATTGAGGGCTACTACATTGTCGGCCTGCTGGCGGAGGCGTTTCTGGAAAAGAACCCTGGGGCGAAAATTATCCACGACCCGCGCCTGTCCTGGAACACCGTGGATGTGGTGACGGCGGCAGGCGGTAAACCGGTGATGTCAAAAACCGGGCATGCCTTTATCAAAGAGCGGATGCGCCACGAAGATGCCATTTATGGCGGCGAAATGAGCGCGCACCACTATTTCCGTGATTTTGCCTACTGCGACAGTGGAATGATCCCGTGGCTGCTGGTGGCGGAACTGCTGTGTCTGAAAGGGCAGTCGCTGAGCGAACTGGTCCGCGACCGGATGGTGGCCTACCCGGCGAGTGGTGAAATAAACAGTACGCTGGCAGAGCCGGCGGCAGCGATTGCGCGCGTGGAGCAGCATTTTTCCCGTGAGGCGCTGTCGGTGGACAGAACGGACGGTATCAGCATGTCGTTTGTCGACTGGCGCTTCAATTTACGCTCTTCCAATACCGAACCGGTGGTGCGCCTGAACGTGGAATCGCGCGGAGATATTACGTTGATGGAAGCGCGAACGCGCACTCTTCTGGCGTTACTGAATCAGTAATGCCGGTGCTTCCTTTGCCCGATTCTGGGCAAAGGGTGACTAACAGGAACCACGATGACACATCTAAAGAAGCGCGAGCGCGCCAAAACCAATGCGTCGTTAATTTCGATGGTGCAACGCTTTTCAGATATCACCATCATGTTTGGCGGGTTGTGGGTAATCTGCGAATTAAGCGGTTTGCCTTTCCTGTACATGCACCTGCTGGTGGCGTTGATCACGCTGGTCGTTTTTCAGATGCTCGGTGGCATAACGGATTTTTATCGCTCCTGGCGCGGTGTCAAAATTTCCACCGAGCTGGTGCTGTTGCTGCAAAACTGGACGCTGAGTCTGATTTTTTGCGCAGGTCTGATCGCCTTTAATAACGATTTTGATAACCGTCTCGCCGTCTGGCTGGCGTGGTATCTGCTATCCAGCGTTGGCCTGGTGTTGAGTCGTTCGTTTATTCGCTACGGCGCGGGATGGCTGCGCAATCGCGGGTACAACACTCGTCGGGTGGCGGTGGCAGGTGAGCTGCCAGCCGGACAAATGCTACTGGACAGTTTTCGCCATGAACCATGGCTGGGGTTTGAAGTTGCGGGGGTCTATCACGATCCTATCCCTGGAAAAAACTCCCGCGACTGGGCCGGTAATCTGCAACAACTGGTGGACGACGCCAAATCCTCACGCATTCACAACGTCTATATCGCCATGTCGATGAGCGATGGCGCCAGCGTCAAAAAACTGGTGCGCGAGCTGGCCGACACCACCTGTTCAGTGATCCTTATTCCTGATGTCTTTACCTTCAACATTTTGCATTCACGAATTGAGGAGATGAACGGCATACCGGTGGTGCCGCTGTATGACACGCCGCTCTCGGGGATTAATCGTCTGTTAAAGCGCGCGGAAGATATCGTGCTGGCTTCACTGATCCTGCTGCTTATTTCTCCGGTGCTGTGTGGCATAGCGCTACTGGTAAAACTGACCTCCAAAGGACCGGTGATTTTCCGCCAGACCCGCTATGGCATGGACGGCAAACCGATCAAAGTCTGGAAGTTTCGTTCGATGAATGTGATGGAAAACGACACGGTGGTGACGCAGGCGACGCAAAACGATCCTCGCGTTACCCCTGTGGGGAATTTCCTGCGGCGGACGTCGCTCGATGAACTGCCACAGTTTATTAACGTGCTGACCGGAGGCATGTCTATTGTCGGGCCGCGCCCGCATGCGGTGGCGCATAACGAACAGTACCGCCAGCTGATCGAGGGTTACATGTTACGCCACAAGGTGAAACCGGGGATTACCGGCTGGGCGCAAATCAACGGCTGGCGCGGTGAAACCGATACGCTGGAAAAAATGGAAAAACGTGTGGAATTTGACCTCGAATACATCCGCGAGTGGAGCGTGTGGTTCGATATCAAAATTGTTTTTCTGACGGTATTCAAAGGCTTTGTCAACAAAGCGGCGTATTAACATGAGTTTACGAGAAAAAACGCTTAACGGCGCAAAGTGGTCGGCGATGGCCACGGTGATCATCATTGGTCTGGGGCTTATCCAGATGACCGTACTGGCGCGGATTATTGATAACCACCAGTTCGGGTTGTTAACCGTGGCGCTGGTGATCATCGCGCTGGCCGATACGCTGTCTGACTTTGGTATCGCCAACTCAATTATTCAGCGCAAAGAGATTGGCTATCTTGAACTGACCACGCTGTACTGGCTCAACGTTGGGCTGGGTATCGTGGTATGCGTGGCGATGTTTCTGCTGAACGAGACGATTGCCCATGTGCTCAATAACCCAGAACTGGCACCGCTCATCAAAACCTTATCACTGGCGTTTGTGGTGATACCGCACGGGCAGCAGTTTCGCGCGCTGATGCAAAAAGAGCTGGCCTTCAACAAAATTGGCATGATTGAAACCAGTTCGGTGCTGGCCGGTTTTACTTTTACCGTAGTCAGCGCCCATTTCTGGCCGCTCGCGCTGACGGCCATTCTCGGGTATCTGGTGAACAGTACGTTACGTACGCTGCTGTTCGGCTATTTTGGTCGCCGGATTTACCGTCCGGGGCTGCATTTTTCGCTGGCATCGGTTTCGTCGAATCTGCGTTTTGGTGCGTGGCTGACGGCAGACAGCATCATCAATTACATCAATACCAACCTTTCCACGCTGGTTTTAGCCCGCACGTTGGGAGCTGGCGTGGCGGGCGGGTTCAATCTCGCCTGGAATGTGGCGGTTGTCCCCCCGATCAAACTGAACCCGATTATCACCCGCGTGCTGTTTCCGGCGTTTGCCAAAATCCAGGACGACAGCGAAAAGCTACGGGTGAATTTTTACAAGCTGCTGTCGGTGGTTGGGATTATCAACTTCCCGGCGCTACTGGGATTGATGGTGGTGTCCAACAACGTGGTGCCACTGGTGTTTGGCGAGAAGTGGAACGGTATTATCCCCATCCTGCAATTGCTGTGCATTGTTGGGCTGCTGCGCTCGGTGGGGAACCCGATCGGTTCACTGCTGATGGCGAAGGCGCGGGTCGATATCAGTTTCAAATTCAATGTATTCAAAACTTTTCTGTTTATTCCGGCCATTTTCATCGGTGGGCATCTGGCGGGGGCGATTGGCGTGACGCTGGGCTTTTTGTTGGTCCAGGTGATTAACACCGTCCTCAGTTACTTCGTGATGATCAAGCCTGTTCTTGGCCCCAGCTACCGCCAGTACATGCTCAGTCTTTGGCTGCCGCTGTATCTCTCCTTGCCAACCCTTGTGGTGAGTTATGCGTTGGGCGTAATGCTGCATGGCCAGCTGTCGTTGGGCGTGTTGTTGGGGAGCCAGATAGCGGCAGGGGCGCTGGCGTTTGCACTAATGATAGTGCTGTCTCGCCATCCGCTGGTGGTGGAAATAAAACGCCAGCTCTGTCGCAGTGAAAAAATGAAAACCTTGCTTCGTGCAGGATAAGAACAACGCTTTAAGAGGTCGTAATGAAACTATTAATTTTGGGCAACCATACCTGTGGGAATCGAGGGGATAGCGCGATCCTGCGCGGTTTGCTGGATGCCATTAACGCGTTGCGTCCCGAGACTGAAGTGGATGTTATGAGCCGCTACCCGGTGAGCTCTTCGTGGTTGCTGAACCGCCCGGTGATGGGCGATCCGCTGTATTCGCAGATGAAGCAACACAACAACGCCGCGGGTGTTATGGGGCGTGTGAAGAAAGTGCTGCGTCGTCGCTATCAGCATCAGGTACTACTCTCGCGTGTTACCGACTCCGGTAATCTGCGCAATATCGCTATCGCCCAGGGATTTACCGATTTTGTTCGTTTATTGTCGCGTTATGACGCCATCATCCAGGTAGGTGGATCGTTCTTTGTCGATCTGTATGGTGTGCCGCAGTTTGAACATGCGTTGTGTTCGTTTATGGCGAAAAAACCGCTGTACATGATTGGTCACAGCGTGGGGCCATTCCAGGATGAGCAGTTTAATCAACTGGCGAACTACGTGTTTGGTCACTGTAATGCGCTGATTTTGCGTGAATCCGTCAGTCTGGATCTGATGAAGCGCAGCGCAATTACCACGGATAAAGTCGAAACCGGCGTGGATACGGCCTGGCTGGTCGACAATCATCATGAGGATTTTGAACCAGGTTATGCGGTACAGCACTGGTTAGACATGGCGGCTAAACAGAAGACCATTGCCATTACATTGCGCGAGCTGGCTCCTTTTGATAAGCGTCTGGGGACAACGCAGCAGGCCTATGAGCAAGCCTTTGCCGGAGTAGTGAACCGCATCCTTGATGAAGGTTATCAGGTGATTGCACTGTCAACCTGCACCGGTATTGATAGTTACAACAAAGATGACCGCATGGTGGCGTTAAACCTGCGCCAGCATGTTAATGACCCGGCCCGATATCACGTGGTGATGGATGAACTTAACGATCTGGAGATGGGGAAGATTCTGGCTGCCTGCGATCTGACGGTGGGGACTCGCTTGCACTCTGCCATCATCTCGATGAATTTTATGACGCCTGCCATCGCCATTAACTACGAGCATAAATCGGCAGGAATTATGCAACAACTGGGGTTGCCGGAGATGGCTGTCGATATTCGCCATCTGCTCGAAGGCAGTCTGGAAGGAAAGGTCGCCGATACCCTCGGACAGTTACCTGATCTGAACGTACGGCTTGGGGACGCTGTGACACGCGAACGCGAACGCGGGGTACGCATGGTGCAGTCGGTTTTAACGCGTATTGAGGGGGAAAAATGAAGATTGGCTTTTTCCTGCTTAAATTTCCGCTCTCCTCCGAGACATTTGTACTTAATCAGATAACCGCATTCATCGATATGGGCTACGACGTGGAGATTGTCGCTTTACAGAAGGGCGATCTTGAAAATACGCATACCTCATTTAATACCTACCGGCTGGGTGAAAAAACGCGCTGGTTGCTGAATGAACCGGAAAGCAAACTGGCGAAACTGAAATATAGGGCAGCGGCGGCTCTGCACGGTATTACCCGCGCAGCGACCTGGAAAGCGCTTAATGTTGCACGCTATGGCGAGGAGGCGCGCAATCTGATTTTAGCGGCCATTTGCGGCGGGAATCCGCAGGTGTTTGAAGCAGATGTCTTTATTGCTCATTTTGGGCCAGCAGGCGTAACGGCCGCCAAACTGCGTGAGATTGGAATGATCCGCGGAAAAATCGCCACGGTATTTCACGGAGTCGATGTTTCGCATCGGGATGTGCTTGCCCGCTATACCCCTGAGTATCAGCAGCTGTTTCAACGTGGAGATTTGATGTTACCCATCAGCAATCTCTGGGCCGGACGTTTAAAAAATATGGGATGTCCGCCGCAAAAAATCGCGGTTTCGCGTATGGGTATCGACATGACACGTTTCACCCCACGTCAACTTAAAGCCCCAGCTGCACCACTGGAAATTATCTCTGTCGCCAGGCTAACCGAGAAAAAAGGACTGCACGTCGCCATCGAAGCCTGTCGTCAGTTAAAAGAGCAGGGCGTTTCATTTCGTTATTGCATTCTGGGTATCGGCCCTTGGGAGCGTCGTTTACGTACGCTGATCGAGCAATATCAGCTTGATGATGTGATTGAGATGCCTGGCTTTAAGCCCAGTCATCAGGTAAAGGAGATGCTTGAGCAGGCGGATGTATTTTTACTGCCGTCGATCACCGGAAGAGACGGCGATATGGAGGGGATCCCGGTGGCGCTGATGGAGGCGATGGCGGTAGGTATACCGGTAATTTCTACCGTTCACAGCGGGATCCCGGAGCTGGTCGAATCGGGCAAGTCTGGCTGGCTGGCACCGGAAAATGACGCGCAGGCACTGGCAGAGCGTTTAGCGGCATTCAGCCTGCTCGACAGTGAGCAGGTACAGCCGATTGTGCAGTGCGCGCGCGAAAAAATTGAAACTGAATTTAATCAGTTAGCAATCAATAAACAGTTAGCCAGCCTGCTGCAAACGATGTAAATCGAGGTCGTATGTCAGAGAATAAATACTCACGCCGTACTTTTCTGACGGCAGGCTCTGCGCTTGTCGTACTGCATACTCCCGTTGTCCGGGCGCTTGAATCATCGGGCAGCGTCAACATTCAGGATTACAACCCAAAGGATTGGGTCGCTTCTTTCCGGCAGGCGTTCAAAGAAGGACAAACGGTAGTCGTACCAAATGGGCTGGAATGCAAGGATCTCAATACCGCTATCGTTATTCCGCCTGGCAAAACGCTACACCTGCAAGGGCGAATCAGCGGTAATGGCCGTGGTCGCTTTGTTCTGCAGGATGGATGTAAGGTGATGGGTGAGCAGGGCGGGAGCCTGAGGAACGTTACACTCGATGTGCGCGGTTCGGACTGCGTAATAAAAGGGATTGCCATGAGTGGTTTCGGGCCAGTGACGCAAGTCTATATCGGCGGCAAAACACCGAGGCTGATGCGCAATCTGGTTATCGATGATATTACCGTCACGCGCGCTAACTATGGGATCCTGCGTCAGGGCTTTCATAATCGGATGGATGGCGTAAAGATTACAAACTGCCGTTTTAGCGATCTACAGGGAGATGCCATTGAGTGGAATGTGGCAATCAACGACAGCAACATCCTCATTTCTGATCATGTCATTGAACGTATTAACTGTACCAACGGCAACGTGAACTGGGGCATCGGCATAGGCCTGGCGGGCAGTACCTATGACAATACCTATCCCGATGACCTGGCGGTAAAAAACTTTGTGGTGGCGAATATCACTGGTAGCGACTGTCGACAGCTAGTGCATGTGGAGAACGGCAAGCACTTTATTATTCGTAATATCACCGCGAAAAACATCACTCCAGATTATAGTAAGAAAGCGGGCATTGATAATGCTACGGTCGCTATTTATGGTTGTGATAATTTCGTGATTGATAATATTAATATGGAAAATAGCGCAGGTATGCTCATTGGCTACGGTGTTATTAAAGGACGATATTTATCCATCCCGCAGAACTTTAAGTTAAATAATATCCATCTGGATAACACGAAACTTGAATATAAATTACGCGGCATTCAGATCTCATCAGGTAATGCAACGTCGTTCGTGGCCATCACCAACGTGGAGATGAAGCGAGCCACGCTTGAATTGCACAACCAACCGCAGCACCTTTTTTTACGTAACATCAAGGTGATGCAGCAATCCGCAACAGGACCCGCGCTCAGGATGCACTTCGATCTGCGCCAGGACGTACGCGGCAAGTTTATGGCCAGGCAGGACACACTACTCTCACTGTCCAACGTACATGCAGTAAACGAAATTGGTCAAAGTTCAGTTGACATCGACCGGGTAAACCATCAGATGGTGAATGTCGAAGCGGTGAATTTTCGACTGCCGGGGCAGGGGAGGTAACTTTGCGACCATTCCTGGCAAAAGTTGTACCCGCCTGGGATTAAGATTACTGCATTCCGCAGTTAAGCGGCGTAACATACGCGGCATCGGAGTAATGTAATTCATACTGGCTAAAACAAGCTAAAAAGCTATAATTCAGCAACAATTGAATAGGTGAATGACTTAATGATTAATTTGAAAGCAGTTATTCCGGTAGCAGGTCTGGGGATGCACATGTTGCCTGCCACGAAGGCAATCCCTAAAGAGATGCTGCCGATCGTAGACAAGCCGATGATTCAATACATTGTCGACGAGATTGTAGCTGCCGGTATCAAAGAAATCGTTCTGGTGACTCATGCGTCTAAGAACGCGGTTGAGAACCACTTCGACACCTCTTACGAACTCGAATCACTCCTTGAGCAGCGTGTTAAGCGCCAGCTTTTAGCCGAGGTGCAGTCTATCTGTCCTCCTGGCGTGACTATTATGAACGTTCGTCAGGCTCAGTTACTGGGTCTGGGTCATTCCATTCTTTGTGCTCGCCCGATTGTTGGGGATAACCCGTTTGTCGTCGTATTGCCTGACGTCGTTCTGGATACAGCGAGTGCGGACCCGTTACGTTATAACCTGGCTGCCATGGTTGCCCGTTTTAATGAAACCGGGCGCAGTCAGGTGCTGGCTAAACGCATGGATGGCGATCTGTCCGAATACTCTGTTATTCAGACCAAAGAGCCTTTGGACAACGAAGGCAAAGTCAGCCGTATCGTTGAATTCATTGAAAAACCCGATCAGCCACAAACGCTTGATTCCGATCTGATGGCCGTAGGGCGCTACGTGCTTTCTGCTGATATCTGGGCTGAGTTGGAAAAAACTGCTCCAGGTGCCTGGGGACGTATTCAGCTGACTGATGCTATTGCAGAGTTGGCTAAAAAACAGTCTGTTGATGCCATGCTGATAACCGGCGACAGCTACGACTGTGGTAAAAAGATGGGCTATATGCAGGCATTCGTTAAATATGGTCTGCGTAACCTGAAGGAAGGACCGAAGTTCCGTAAGAGCATTGAGAAGTTGCTTAGCGAGTAGAGATTTACAGGTCTTTGTGACGGTAAGCTAGAAAAAATAGCGGCAGCTAACATCCCAGCTTCTATGCTTTAAGCAATGGAATGTTACTGCCGTTTTTTTATGAAAAATGACCAATAACAACAAGTTAACCTACCAAGTTTAATCTGCTTTTTGTTGGATTTTTTCTTGTTTCTGGTCGCATTTGGTAAGACAATTAGCGTTTGAGTTTAAGATTACTTTGCTATCGCAGGCGGGGCTGGATACATCTTTGGCGTATTGTTAGGTAGTGCTCTGGTAGCTGTAAGGCCAGGGGCGGTAGCGTGCATTTTTGAAATGCCCATATATTATCGTTACCAACAATATAAGTAACAAAGGTGGAATTATCTTACCAAACCATTAAATGGTATGAATATGAAGCAAAAATTAATAATTATTGGCGCTGGTGGTTTTGCTAAGACTGTAATTGATAGTTTGGATCATAAAAAATACGAAATCAAAGGTTTCATTGATACGTTTAAAACAGGTGAGCATCAAGGATACCCTATTTTAGGTGATGCTTTTAATGTCATAGATAAACCTAACCAATACGTTTACTTCATTGCGATCGGTGATCCTGATTACAGAGCCTTATGGATGAAGTTAATAGAAGAAATGCAACTTACAACAATCAATGTAATTGATAGAACATCTATAATTTCTGAGCGTTCCAGGCTTGGTACCTGTATTTATGTAGGGAAAATGGCCATCATTAACTGTGATTCAGAACTAGAAGATGGTGTAGTGGTAAACACGAGAGCATTAGTAGAACATGGGAATTATATATCATATTGTACAAATATCTCCACTAATGTTGTTCTAAATGGCGATGTTTTCGTTGGGAATAAATCCTTTATAGGAAGTTGTACCGTTGTTAATGGGCAACTCAAAATAGGTAGTTCGTCAATTATTGGTTCTGGATCTGTAGTTATTCGTGATATTCCTGACAATGTAGTAGTGGCTGGAGCCCCTACAAAATTTATTAGAACAAGGTGATTTTTATGTCGAAGATTTATATTGTTGCTGAAATTGGGTGTAATCATAACGGAGATTTCAAGTTAGCTAAGAAAATGGTTGAAGAAGCAAAATCAGCTGGGGTTGATGCTGTGAAATTCCAAACATTTAAAGCTGATCAACTTATCTCAAAGTATGCCCCTAAGGCCGAATATCAAATCAAAGTTACAGGAAATGAAGAATCTCAATTAGATATGACTCGTAAGTTAGAGTTACCATATGAAGAATTTGTGAAACTGGAAGAATATGCAAAAGAACTTGGCTTAGATGTATTCTCAACACCATTTGATTTTGATTCGATCGATTTTCTTGCATCCAGAAATCAAAAGGTTTGGAAGATTCCATCAGGTGAATTATTGAACTTACCGTATTTAGAAAAAATTGCCAGATTACCAATCGAAGATAAAAAGATCGTACTGTCAACAGGAATGGCAACAGTTGATGAGATCAATTTGGCATTAAAAGTTTTTACTGATAATGGCATTGTTCCTGAAAATATAACAATATTGCATTGTAATACAGAATATCCAACTCCTTTTGAAGATGTAAACTTGAATACGATTTCTGGATTCAAGAACATTTTCAGTAAATACAATGTTGGATTTTCTGATCATTCACCCGGTTATTTTGCTGGTATTGCATCAGTGCCTTACGGTATCACTTTTATTGAAAAACACTTTACACTGGATAAAAATTTTGAAGGTCCAGATCATAAAGCTTCCGTAACACCAGAAGAACTTAAATTACTATGCGAGGGTATACGTGCAGTAGAAGCCTCGCTTGGCAGTTATGATAAATTGGTAACGAATTCAGAACGGAAAAATAAAATAGTAGCCCGTAAATCAATTGTCGCTAAATGTGTAATAAAAAAAGGTGACGTATTTACAACGGAAAATATCACGACAAAGCGACCAGGAAACGGAATTAGCCCAATGCATTGGTATGAAGTATTAGGGAAAATAGCTGAAAAGGATTTTGATGAGGATCAACTAATTGAACACTCTGAATTTAGTGAACAAGAGGTCTAAGTTGTGTCATTAAAAAAAATTGCCATAATTCCTGCTCGGTCTGGCTCTAAGGGATTGCCTAGTAAAAATATACTAATGCTCTTGGATCGTCCCTTAATTGCTTATACTATCGAAGCAGCCATTAATTCAGATATATTTGATAAGGTTATTGTTTCAACCGATTCGTTAGAATATAAAAACATTGCAGAGAAATATGGTGCGGAAGTAATATTGCGTACAGAGGAATTAGCATCAGATTCGGCTACCTCCTTTATGGTAATTCAAGATGTGCTTGATAAATGTAAGGGTTATGATTATTTTGTACTTTTACAACCAACATCTCCATTCCGTAATTATAAGCATATCAAGAACGCTGTTAAACAATTTGAAAATAATAATGATGCGAAATTTTTAGTATCTGTAGTAGAAAGTAATAAAAGTTCAGCATTAATTAAACCGATTGATGATTCATTATCATTGAAGAACTTTGACGCTGATTTCAGCAACTATCGTAGACAAAATAAAAAAGAATATTTCCCAAACGGTGCAATTTTTATTGGTTACGTATCTGATTATTTAAGGAAAAAACATTTCTTTGGTGCTGACAGTATTGCCTATATCATGAATAAAGAAGATTCTATTGATATAGATGACCAATTGGATTTTGAAATGGCAATTCTTATTCAAACCAAAAGAAATAAAAAAATAATACTAGACAATGCCATAATCAAACGTATTTCTGATAAAAAGGATTTATTTAATAAAGCTTATCCGATTACACTGATTGGACATTCAATTTTTGACTATTGGGAGCTTAATAATATATCTGGAATGAGGGTTAACAATCTAGGAATTGCTGGCATTGATAGCGAAAGATATTATAAATATATAATGGAAAAAGACATACTCACAAATATTGGTAAGTATGTATTATTAATTTCAGGAACAAATGATATTGTTATCGATGGTTGGAATCCAGAATATACTATAACATGGACGAAAAAACTGATCGATAGAATTAAATCTATAAACCCAAATGTTACTATATTCCTACTTGCAGTGCCGCCTGTTCTTGGAAGAATAGATAGGAATAATAATACCATAAAAAAATTAAACTCAGCAATGATGGAATATTTTAGCAAACTAGATAATGTTATTTGGACGCCTTTATCGCCATCTTTTTATGATGGATTTGGCAATCTGAATAAAGAATATACTTATGATGGTTTGCATTTCACATTACAAGCATACAAACAGTTAGAAAATGATATTTCGAGTGTCTTAAAATGAAAAAAAAATTGCTCTATGTTACTGGCTCAAGAGCCGAATATGGTATTATGAAACGACTTTTAAAAAGTCTGAAAGATGATAATGATATTGATTTATCTATTATTGCCACAGGAATGCATTGCGATTCAAAATATGGTTATACATATAAAACCATCGAGAAAGATGGTTTTATAATTGAAAAATTAATTGATTTAGAGTTAAATAATAAAACAAATGCCGATATATTGAAATCTATGTCAATATGCCAGCAAAAATTTGGTGAGCATTTCCAGGAGAATAAATATGATGCTGTCATTATATTAGGGGACCGATACGAAATATTCTCAGTAGCAGTAGCTGCTGCTATGCATAACCTACCTATTATTCATCTTCATGGCGGTGAGAAGACGTTAGGTAACTATGATGAATTTATCCGACATTCAATAACGAAAATGAGCCGCCTGCATCTAGTGTCAACAGAAGAATATCGAAAAAGAGTTATTCAACTTGGTGAAGATCCTCATTTCGTATTTAATGTTGGTGCATTAGGTGCAGAAAATAGTTTCTTACTTGACCTACCAAAAAAAAATGAATTAGAGAAGAAATTAGGTAAACTGGATCGCAAATATTTTGTTGTGGTTTTCCATCCAGAGACATTGTCAAACTCATCCGTTGAAAGTCAATTCTCTGAGCTTTTAAGTGCACTAGAATATTTTAGAAAAGAATACGATTTTATCTTTATTGGTTCTAATTCTGATACAGGTGCACACAAAATAAAAGAAATGACAGATGTTTTTTGCCAACGCCATGGATGTCGTTACCTGGTATCAGTAACACCTGAAGAATATCTTGCACTAAATAAATATTCCATAGGTTTAATTGGAAATTCCTCATCGGGTTTAATTGAAATACCTAGCCTTAAAGTTCCAACAATAAATATTGGCGATCGTCAGAAAGGGCGTATTCGAGGAGAAAGTGTTGTCGATACTCTTTGTCAAAGAGAAGATATCCGTGAAGCAATTTTAAAGGTAACCGAAAATAGTTTTATTAGTAACTTGGAAAATTCTAAAAACCCATATTTTATGGAAAACGTTAAAGATAGAATTATAAAAATAATAAAAGAATTTATATCAAATGATCTTGCTAAGTTAGGCTTCAAAGAATTTTATGATTTGTAAGTTCGAGGGAGCTATCTATTTAGAAAACTCTAATTTTAATGTTGTATCAACT